>JAHENZ010000283.1 GCA_018609755.1 Salinivenus sp.
CTGCGCCCCGAGTACCAGGCCACCGAGACCGTCGAGACGCAGGCCGAACTCGACCTCGATGTCCAACTCGGCGGCGATGGAGCGCCGGCGGAACCGCTCGACTGGCCCAGTGACCTGAAGGCCCGCGCCCAGGCCGTTCGCGCCGTCATGACCCATGCGGATGAGCCGCTCACCACCGAACAGGTCGCCCAGCACTTCCATAGAGCCCGCCGGAGCGACGTGCAGGACCTCCTGGAGACGTTGGCCGCCCTCGGCCACGTGGAGGCGACGGCGGACGGGGCGTACGCGACGTAAGTCTTTGCTAATTAAGAAGTTTGGTACATAATCTTACCATTCGGCACACCGTCGCTCCAGACTTGATCTGGAGCCCATCCAGAAGTAAGATGAGGCCTCCTGTCTCAGATGGATAGGCACCAAATCAAGTTTGGTGCGACGAACCGGATAGCACATGTCTTACTGGGGGAAGCATCCAGCAGTAGGTTTGGCCGCGTCTTTGTGCCCGGCGTTATGATTGATGACGAGAATGTGTCTGCTCAATCCATTTCTACCGAGCAGGACACATCTTTCCCATGTCCAAATCGAAGGGCGGCTTCGTGTACATCCTCGCCAGCAAGCCGAACGGCACCCTCTACGTCGGGGTGACCAGTGATATCGTCCGTCGTATCCACCAGCACCGCACCGGCGAGGGCTCCGAGTTTGTCGACGAGTACGACGTGCACCGCCTCGTTCATCTGGAACGCTTCGACCGGATCGACGACGCCATCCAGCGCGAGAAGCAGCTGAAGGCGTGGAAGCGGGACTGGAAGCTCGCCCTCATCCGCGACCACAATCCCAAGTGGCAGGACCTGTACGAGGAAGCGAGTCAATCCTACGCAGCGTCGCAGGGCACCGGGTAGAACGTGATTTGTCTCATCGGTCCGAACTGCACGCCCGACAGAGGCTTTCAAAGCGCTAGGCCACGTGGAGGCGACGGCGGACGGGGCGTACGCGACGTAGAGTAGAGTCCTATCCGCTTCCGAAGTGCCGCGAGTTATTGACATTGAAACGAGTTTAGGCGTGTGTTAATTTTGGTTCCAAGCCATATCCAGACACACCATTTCTGTGGTAAATGATGAGTGATGGCACGAGAAATATATTTGGCGGAGATTGGACACGAGAGAAGCTCCAAATGCTGGAAGATTACCTTTCAGCGTACACCACGATCATGAAGGAGCAACCGTTTCGGTTTGGCTACATCGATGCCTTTGCAGGCACTGGGTATATCCGAGAGGAGCCAGGTCCAGATGAGGAGACGCTATTTCCAGTTGTCGAAGAGGAGGAGCGGCAGTTTTTGGAAGGATCAGTTCGAACGGCATTGGAGGTCGAACCCCCTTTCAACGCCTACGTGTTTATCGAGCAGGATCAAGAAGTGTACGAGGAGCTTCTCAAGGTCCGTGCCGACTACCCAGAAAAGGACATTCGATGCTTTAACGAAGACACGAACGACCTATTACTGGAGCTTTGTCGCGAGCGCAACTGGGACAATCACCGGGCAGTCGCCTTTCTGGATCCCTTTGGGATGCAGGTCAAGTGGGATACGGTTGAGGCAATTGCAGAAACAGAGGCCATTGATCTTTGGATTTTATTCCCTCTTGGAATTGGAGCAAATCGTTTATTGACCCGGGACGGCAATATCCCAGACGATTGGAGGCGCCGGCTTACTGAGGTTTTTGGGACGGAGGAATGGGAAGACCGATTTTACGAACGGAGGGAGACCTTTTTTGGGAAAGCGAAAGAGAAGGTGGTTGGGTTGAAGGGCATCGGAGAGTTTTACGAGGAGCGACTGGAAGATGTATTTGCCGACGTTGCCCCAAACTCTCGTGCTCTCTATAACTCGCACGGAAATCCGATGTATCTCCTCTGCTTTGCCGCCGCAAATCCGAAAGGGGCTCCCACGGCCGTACGGATCGCTCAGCATATTTTGGAACCCTAAGAACCGGAAGGCTGTGCTACGAGACACA
The DNA here is from genome assembly GCA_018609755.1 of Salinivenus sp. Lineage (GTDB taxonomy): Bacteria > Bacteroidota > Rhodothermia > Rhodothermales > Salinibacteraceae > Salinibacter. Next base: position 2,001 of record JAHENZ010000283.1, read on the forward strand.
TGTTTTGAACATACTTCAGTCTAGCTATGGCGAATGATAGCTCCGGAATCGAGTGGACAGACGCGACGTGGAATCCGACGACGGGGTGTAGTCGGGTCTCTACGGGATGTGACAACTGCTACGCCATGAGACTGGCGCGTCGCTTCGATGGAATGGGAACCGGATACGACGGAACCACGCGGCGGACGAATGGAGAGACGGACTGGACCGGGGTCGTTCACCAACATGAGGACCGTTTACAACAACCTCTTCGGTGGCAGAAGTCTCGCCTCGTGTTTGTCGATTCCATGAGCGACCTATTCCATCCGAGGGTCACTTCTTCTTTCCTCGACAAAGTTTTCGCGGTGATGGCTGCCGCTGACCGCCACATTTTCCAAATACTGACAAAGCGGCCCGATCGAATGGAGGAATACATGAAGGCCATGGAGGGGCTGTTTGAAGAGCGGTGGGCGACGGCCCTCAAAGAGGTGACTGGGGAAACCGCTGACTTTCAGTTTCCACCGGAAAATATTTGGCTTGGAACCAGTGTGGAAAATCAGGAGGTCACAGACAGAATCTCCTATTTGAGAGAAATTCCGGCCTCCGTTCGATTTTTGTCCCTTGAACCGCTTTTGGGTCCGTTGCCAAATTTGAACCTTGATAGCATTGACTGGGTGATTGTTGGAGGAGAATCTGGGAACGGAGCCCGGGACGTGAAGGAAGAGTGGGTGATCGAAATCAAAGATCAATGTACGGAGGCTGGAGTCCCCTTCTTCTTCAAACAGTGGGGAGGAGTGAACAAGAAAGAGAATGGACGAGATTTGCAGGGCCAGCAGTGGGATGAGATGCCTGACGGAGCCCCATCGCAGGTATTTGCTTAGTTTTTTGCTTGTAGACGGGTTGGGACCCCCACGATGGGCTGGATGCCGCGGTGGCCCGCGCGTACGGCTGGGACCCCGGCCTGCCGGAGGAGAAGATCCTTCAGAACCTCGTCGACCCTACCAATCCGTGTCCTTCTTCTTGACGAGAAGCCGCTGAATTACAGCGCTTGAATAACAGGACGTTTTCGAGCGGGATGACGGATTGGTAACGCCGAGCGGCGAGCCGAGGAAGAGGAAGGCCACGTCCGCTACCTGCGCCCTGACCGAGCGAGGCAATCCCGGATTGCCAGCGAGGGAGGAAGTAGTCTTGGGCTGCGCCCCGAGTACCAGGCCCCCGAGACCGTCGAGACGCAGGCCGAACTCGACCTCGACGTCCAACTCGGCGGCGATGGAGCGCCGGCGGAACCGCTCGACTGGCCCAGTGACCTGAAGGCCCGTGCCCAGGCCGTTCGCGCCGTCATGACCCATGCGGATGAGCCGCTCACCACCGAACAGGTCGCCCAGCACTTCCATAGAGCCCGCCGGACCGACGTGCAGGACCTCCTGGAGACGTTGGCCGCCCTCGGCCACGTGGAGGCGACGGCGGACGGGGCGTACGCGACGTAGAAGGAGAAACGGACCAACCAGCCGATCCGAACAGTGTAGACGATGAATGCATCATCTCTTCCAATCGAAGCTGAAGGCCCATGTTTAGCGAGTTTCGATACGAAAATTTTAAGAGCTACCGGGAAGCCGAATTTCCTCTTGCTCCGCTCACTCTTCTTATTGGGACGAACGCTTCGGGAAAAAGCAACGCGCTGGAAGGGATTCGACTTTTATCATGGCTTTCCCAAGGTCAGCGGCTCGACGATGCGTTACGGGCCGTGCAGGAAGACGACGTGGCCATTCGGGGATCCCTGGACACGCTTGGGTACCACGGGGCCGGATCGTTTTCTCTCGGATGCTCTCTTGCCAGTACCAGTCCCTGGGAGCACTTCGAGGTCACCCTCCAGATCGAAGGCAACGACCTGTACATAACGGAGGAGAGTATCTACGGGGATCATTCGAAAGTCCCACTTTACGAGATCGCACATTCGCCGGACGAATACGGATACGAGGTAAAAGTCGCCTACAATAATTTTGCACAGGGTGGCAGGAAGCCGCAGATTGCCTGCTCGAACCAACGAGCAGTCCTCACACAACTCGATACTCCATCCCGTTTCAACAACGAGAAATCTCGAAAAACCATACCCAGAGTAACGGATCAATTTCGTCGATCTCTCCAGCGAATTCTTTTTCTTGACCCAGATCCGCGTCGGATGAGAGAGTACAGTTTCGCAGACGAAAAAGAGCTAGTTGGAGATGGAAAAAATCTTTCGGGAGTCCTTTACAACCTGTGTCAGGATACGGATCGAAAACAAGAAATCCTGGATTTTATCGAGGCGCTACCGGAACAGGATTTTCAGGACATTGGGTTCGTTGAGACCCCCCGGAACGAGGTAATGGTGAAGTTAACGGAGTCATTCGGGGGGAGAAAGAAGGCGTGGGATGCTCCGATTCTATCAGATGGCACTCTTCGAGTATTGGCGGTCGGAGCAGCTGTACTCTCTGCTCCCGAAGGATCTCTCATCGCAATTGAGGAAATTGACAACGGCGTCCACCCTAGTCGGGCGGGGATGTTGCTCCAGAGTATTCAGCAGATCGCCGAAGAGCGCAATCTTCGGGTCGTTCTGACGAGTCACAATCCCGCGCTTCTCGATTCGCTTCCAGATGCCTCCGTTCCCCACGTCGTCTGTTGCTACCGCGATTCGGAGAAGGGAGATAGTCGTCTCGTCCGCCTGGAAGACCTCCAAAAATACCCGGATCTCGTGGCCCGTGGTCCACTAGGTCGGCTCATGACAAGAGGAATTATCGAACAGTACCTGCACGAACAACTGGATCCAAAGGAGCAGAAGGAAAAAGACAAGGCTTGGCTCGAATCCGTGAGGTAGTCTTTTTATGAGCATGATCATACGGTTCTGTTTGGACGAGATCCCCTCGGCAGATGAGCAGCATATGCATTATTGACACCTCGGTCTTCTGCAATATCCTCGAAGTGCCCAATCTTTGCCAGAAGCGGGATCAGGTGCTCGATCGTCTCGAAGAGTTGATTGATGAAGGAGCGACGCTGCTGCTTCCGCTAGCAACGATCTACGAAACGGGGAACCACATCGCACAGAATGGGGATGGCCGAGAGCGACGAAAGGCTGCCGAGCGATTTACCGAACAAGTCGACCTGGCACTCCAGGGCGAAAATCCGTTCACGCCTACGGACATCAATGAGGAAGACGAGCTTCGACAGTGGCTGGCACAGTTTCCCGATTATGCCGAGCAAGAAGTGGGCTTCGGGGACATGTCCATTACCGAAGCTTTCCGCGACGAGTGCGAGCGCCATCCCTCTCGCCGAGTGTTCATTTGGGCCCTTGACGAGGATCTATCCGGCTACGACCGACATCCTCAAGTTTGAACGACCGCTCGGTGAGCACCTGGATTCCCCTGTCAATCTCACCAGGACTGCGTTTGACAAGGTGCTCAAAAAAGAGCGCCGGAACGAGGGCCTGGACAAAGGAAGGGAACGGATCGGTCGCTCCCTTCCAAGAGTGCAAGATCCACGAGAAGGGGCTGGTCGGGGTCCTCAAGGAGTTGCACGACGAGCTGGACGCTGTAGCGTTACTCAGTCGCGTTGAGTATTCAATCAGCCTCAACTGTAGAAACAGGCGAACACCGTCGAACCCTTTACAATCAATCAGTTCGAGTAACGCGATACCGTCGCCCGCGCCTACGGCTGGGGGGCCGGACTGCCGGAGGAAGAAATTCTACAGAACCTCGTCGACCCCGAGACACGCATCCAGGCCGTCCGAGCAAGCCCATCGCAGATGGGCAATGACTCACGCGGACCAGCCGCTCACTGTCGATCCCGACGGCGGTCGGGACCAGCAGTTCCATCGCGTCCTGAGCGAACGTCCGTGAGTGAGGAAGTGTGCCGAAAGCCTTCGGCATGCGCTTGCCGGAGCGACGTGCAGGACCTGCTGGAGACCCTCAAAGCACTGGGGCACGTGGAGGCGACGGAGGACGGAGCGTACGCGACGTAGGACACATCCGACGGCAGCTTCGTGTACACTCTGGCGAGTAAACCCACCGTCACCCCCTACGTTGCGTTAGAGGCCTGCCCGTTGTCCGCCGTCGAGAAGTCCGACTGGGTGGGGGAGACATTGTCGGAGAGGCCCCCGGCCAGATGATTCATCAGCACACGGGCCATGAGGCGGGCGGTGGGAGCCAGCGGCGTCTCGTCGATGTCGAAGCGGTGGTGATGGAGCGGGTAGCTCGTCTCCGGCCCCGAGGCCGTGCCGACTCGAATGAAGGCGCCCGGCACGTGCTTCAGGTAGTGAGCGAAGTCCTCGCCCCCCATGCTCGACTGCTGGATCTGATGGATGGCCTGCGCGCCGAACGCCTCTTCGATCGTGCGTTCGATGTTCTCAATGGCTGCCTCGTCGTTGATGACCGGAGGGGCGCCGTCCTCAAAGTCGAGTTCGATGTGCGCATCGTGCAAATTTCCCATGCGCTGCGCCGCCTCGTGCATGTAGTCGCGGATGGTGGTCCGATCGTCCGGACTCACCGTGCGGAGCGTGCCCCCAAACGAGGCCTCCTCCGGAATGACGTTGTGGGCCTCGCCGCCCGCCATCTTGGTGACGGTGAAGATGGCCGGCGTGCGCGGGTCCGTGATGCGGTCGGCCATCTGGTAAAACTGGTTCATGAGCTGCGAGGCCACCCAGACGGTGTCCACCCCTTCGTGCGGACGGGCCGAGTGTCCGGTGCCTTCCTGCCGCACGCGTACGTCGAACCGGTCGGACGAGGCTGTGACCGGCCCCACCATCAGACCGTAGCGCCCCACGTCCAGCGTCGGATCGACGTGGATGGCGTACACGGCGTCGAGCCCTTCGAGCACCCCGGAGCGGATCATGAGGGGCGCGCCGCTGGGCAGGCCCTCCTCGTTGGGCTGGAAGAAGACGCGGGCCCGACCGGGCAGTTGGTCCCGGTGGGCGTGCAGGACGAGCGCCACCCCCATGCCGACGGCGGTGTGCGCATCGTGCCCGCAAAGATGGGCCACGTTCTGATGCTGCGAGCGGTAGGAGACGCGCTTTTGGTCCTGTGCCGGCAGGGCGTCGATGTCGGCCCGGTAGCCTACGCTTCCGCCCGAGCCCTTCCCCTCAATGTCGACGTACAGTCCGGTGCCCGCGATTGGGCCGTGCACGTCCAGGCCGTAGCCTTCGAGCGTCTGACGGATGAAGCGAGAGGTCTCGTGCTCATTCATGCCCACCTCCGGGTACATGTGGAGGTGGCGCCGGACGGTGACGAGCAACTGGGCCAGCGATTGCTCGCCGGACAGCGATTCCGCAACGGCGTCGGGGAGGGACTGCTGATTTGTGGGAGTGACGGAAGAAAGCATACGTACGGGCGGGCTCTGTGAGGGCGTCCATGCCTGCGGGGGACGCATCAACTTCGATCAGACGCAGGCAGTGCGACCCGGCAGACGATGCGCTCCAACGTACTGAAGAAGGCCGTCTGCGGGTTTAAAATGGTACGGGGTCCCCAGACGGGAGATTCGGGCGAAGGCCTACGTTAACCCGAAACGCTTGCGAAGAGTCCATTCGAGGGCCAGCAGCACCAGGATGACGGCCAGGAAGAGGGAGGTGCGCCAGAGCTCCGCTTCGGTCGAGCTCGTGACCACGTTGGCGTCGAACGAGGAGGAGGCGGCGAGGTCCGCCGGGAGGGCGGAAGCGTCATCGGCGGTGTACGTGGTGCCGCCGGAGCGCGCGGCAATCTGGCGCATGAGAACGGGATTGGCGCGCGTCTGCTGATATTCGAGCTGTAGAGCTCCTACGGAAAATTGGCCCTGGTCGCGACCGAGGGTGTTCTGGTCCAACTGGGCCTCAGCGGAGTAGCGGTAGGTCCCCTCGGGGAGTGTGCCCACGTTGAGGTCGTAGCGCCCATTGCCGAGCGGCTCCATTGAATGCGGGTATTCGGTGCCGGCCGAATCGGTGATCGTGACCGACACCTGGGCCTCCGACACCGGGGACATGCTCTGGTCGTAGACCTGTCCGGAGAACTCGACCGGCTGGTCCCCCTGGAACGTCGACGCGGCGGGGCGCACCCGCACCTGTCGGTCGTCGCTCTGGGTGGCCACCCAGCGCAGCAGGTTGGAGACGAGCCCCGGCCACAGCGGATCGGCCGGCGCCAGTTCGGTCGGCAGGGTGGCCCAGCGCCACGTGCCGGTGCCCAGGAGCGCGGCGGTGCGCTGGCCGGCGCGACGACGGAGGACCAGCACCGGGTCGCGGCGAGAGAGGGCCGGTCGGGTGGCCTCTCCCAGGACCTGGGCGTCCGGCGTCGGCGTCCAGGCCGTGCTGGGCACCGAGAGCGGCGGGAGGCGGCGGAAGAGGCTCACGTCTGTATCCTCGATCTGAAAGACCGGATGCGACCGCTCGGCCTCGACGGGAGCGAAGGACGCCTCGGTGAACTGAAGGGACGCACTGCCGGGTGTGGCGGGGAGCACGTCCGCAAAGTGCTCGCGCCAGGCCCCAACGTTCGTCTGCCGATCCAGTAGGAAGAGGCCGGGTGTGCCGTCCTCCAGGACATCCGCGATTCGCTGGACGGACGCGTCCGGCACCCCGGAGCTCGGAAAGCCCGCGGCCACGATGACGTCGAAGGACGAGAGGGTGTCGGGGAGCGCACCGCCGTAGAAGGACCCGTCCCGCTGCGGGACGCGGGCCGTTACGGACGTGTTGGCATCCCGCACGAGCACGCGGCGGAGGGCTGCGTAGTTGGGAGAGGGGGCCGCGCCCAGCAGGAGGACCTGCCGTTTGCTGTCGAGCACGCGCAGCGTGGTGGTACGGACATTATTCTGGGATGTGGCTTCCCCCTCAACCGTGGAGGCGCGCACGGTGAGCCGCTTCAAGCCGGGCGACTCGGGGCGAAAGGACAGGGGAACGGTTCGCTCGGCGGTGCCCGACGGCAGCTGCACGTCCTCGGTGTTCAGCACGCGACCGCCTTCTCGGAGCGATACGGTCGTCGTCTCGCCCCCGAGATCTTCCACGCCCAGTGTGATCTGTACGGGCACTTCCGAGTCGACGTACGCGACGTCGTTGGTTGCCACGCGCCGGAGTTGGAGGTCCTGGCGGCGCGTGGTGTCGCCTACAGTAATGGTGTGGATGGGGACCGAGTAGCGGTCTGCCACACGGGTGGGATTGCGGCCGCTGTTATACTGGCCGTCCGATATGATCGCAACGCCGCGCAGGTTCTCGCCCTGCAACTCCTCCGTCATCGACTGCAGGGCGGCGCCCAGGTCCGTCCGACGCCCCGAAAACGTCAGCGAGTCGAGCGGCGACTCCGGCAGCGAGCGCACCGACCGGTCGAAGCTGAAGTAGCGCGCCGTGCCGGGCAGGTTCTCGTCAATGGGGCCGAGCACGGACTGCAGGCGGTCCCGCACGGCCTGGGCCGACGTGTCCGCCGCGCTGCCGCTGACCACGCGCATGCTCTGGCTATTGTCCACGAGCACCGCCAGGACCGGGGGCTGCTCCGTCTCGCTCAGCTGCCGCACCACCGGCTCCAGCAGGAGGAAGCAGATGAGGGCAAGGGCGAAAAACCGCAGGCTGCCCAGCAGCCACCGCCAGCCGGCGGATAGGCTCGGAATGGTGCGGCGATAGCTCCAGTAGGTGAGGCCACCCGCCAGTAGGAGCGAAAGCAGCAGAAGCCACGGGGAGTAGCCAAACGAAAAGGCCATTCAACGAACCGATTGATTCAACGCGCTGGAGACCCCGAACGTCGACGACCGGACAACGGCGTCACGGCGACGGATCGAGGGCTACTGTACCGCTGTGGAGCCGTCGAGTGCCCTGCACCCGGTAGACGTAGAGGCCGGAGGGCGTCTCAGACAGATCCAGCGTGATCCAGTTGGGGCCGGGGCGGACGGCAACCGTTCGGTCTACCGTCGTGTAGCCGGGAAAGGCACTCAGAGTAATGCGGACCGACGACGTGTGGGCAGGGGCGCGGACGGGAATCGTGAGTTGTGAGGATGCCGGGTTCGGATACGGGGCGTCGACGGTCAGCGTGGACGGAGGCGTTGCCCGAGCGTGGCGTTCCGCCGCTCGAATCGCCGCTTCCGCATTGACGATGCCCCAGCCCATCCGGTTGTCCGGATTCTGCGACTGTGAGGCCGTTTGCCGCAGGAACCGTCGCACCGTCATTGGGGACAGGTCCGGATCCATTTGCAACATCTGCGCAACAATGCCGGTGACCTGCGGACTGGCGAAGGACGTACCGCCCACTTGGGCAAAGCCCTCGTCGTCCCACGCAGCGAGCACGTTTTCGCCCTGTACGACCACGTCCGGTTTGATGCGACCGTCCGCCGTGGGTCCGCGCGAGCTAAACGAGGCGAGGGAGGAATCCGGGGTCATGGCGCCCACCGTAATGGCCGAGTCGGCGTCCGCCGGCGTATTGACGTAGTACCAGCAGGAGTCGGGCGAGGCACAGCCGCTGTTGCCGGCACTCACGACCACCGTCATGCCGAGCTGCGCCGCCCGGTCGACGGCCCGCGTCGTGATCCCGGTGTCGCCATCGAGGTCGTCGGTCGTGTAGCTGTCCTCGCCCTCATCGAAGGTGTTGTACCCGATCGAGACGTTGACCACCTGCGCCCCGCGGCGGTGCAGCCACTCCAGCCCCGCCACGAAGTCGTCCTCCTCTGCGTTCGTTTCGGAGGGCGTGTATTCGGTCGTAGCCCCCAGCACCTCGGCCCCGCGGGCCGGACCGATGAGGCTGCCGGGGGCGTGTCCGGACGTCACCGACGCCACGGCCGAGCCGTGATTGCCCCCTTGTGAGTCCTCGGTAAAGTTGCGAAGGGCGATCATCCGGTCGTCCCGGCGCAGCGGCGTAAAGGCCGCGTGTTGGAGCCCGCGAAAGTGGGCGTCCAGGAAGCCGATGCGAACGCCGTGTCCGTCCAGGCCGCGTTCCATTGGCGCCACGGCATTGATGCGGGCGAGGGAGCCGCGCGACGGGCCGAAGCGCAGACTGTCGGGGGGAGGAGGCGACGAGTTGAGCGGTGGGGGCGTGGGGGCCACCGAGTGCACGTGCGGTTGGCCTCCGGCGACGGGACGGATGTCCCGCACGAACGGCAGGGCCGCGACGGCCGACCGCTGCTCAAGGGTCAAGTGCGCGCTTACGGCGTGAAGCCAGCGGCTCCGCACGACGGGGCGGACGCCCTCCTCCCGGAGACGAGACACGTAGGTGGAGGAGACTGGGACCGTCCAGGGTTCCGTTTCCTCGGGAGGGGTGGGGCGCTCCGACAGCAGGATCCAGTATTTATCGGGTGTCTGGGTGGTGTCTCCAGGAAGGACGGAGGCTGACGACGGGGGCACTCCCATCACAAGCGCGATCAGGAGTGCTGCTCCACTCCCGAGCAGGCGGGCAAGAGGACGAACAAGCACCGATACAACGGACGGGTAGGTGAGGAGAAAGCACAGGAGGTTCTTTGTACGAAGGGGGACAGGGGGCGATCCAGGGGGGATTGTCCGTTGGCATTCTGATCGAGAGAAGGAAACTCTGCTGCCTGTGATAGCAACTCCGCAAGCTCCGTTGGGTATGTGAGTATGGGAGTGTGTGGGTATGTACGTGTGCCTCATACGCTTGTATCTGTACCGTCACATCTACAATCCTGAACTTTGCAGGCGGATTCGGTATGATCCCCTCAATCTTGCTCGATGCGTTTGGGAGTATGGGCGTGTGGGAGTTGTGCAGTTTGCGTTGAAAGACAACTGAGCCGTAGAAGACACCAGAACGACCCAGAGGGGCTGTTCTCTGGGACTGGACGGCGGTTTGTCGTCAGCCGTCGGGTTGAATTGAAGCACGGGAGCCGCAGCTTGGATTGCTGCTCACTCATCACGCCTCACAAGTACGGAAGCAGGAGGAAGGCCATGTAGCCGCCGAAGCCAAGAAGAAGGATAATCCCGCCAAGACGAGAGATCTGATGGTTCGTCCAGGTGAGCGGAAGGAGGAGACCACAGAAGCCGAGCATGACCGGGAAGTCGATCCGGAGGGATCGGGACTCGACCTCCAGCGGCGTGAAGATCGAAATCGTGCCCACGACGAAGAGCACGTTGAGCAGGTTGCTACCCATCACGTTGCCTACCGACATGTCCGTTTCGCTTTTGGCCGCGCTCACCATTGAGGCGGCAAGCTCCGGCAGGCTCGTGCCAAGGGCCACAGCGGTGAGGCCGACGATGCCGGTCGCAATGCCGAGGTGGTGAGCAATGGTTACGGCACTATCCACCATGAGGTGGGCCCCGAGGGCCAGTCCGATGATGCCCCCGAAGACGTAGCCGACTTTGGCGAGGTCTGACATTTCAGGGTCTGCCGCATCGACGTCGTCCTCGACCTGCTCGATCATCGTGGCCGTGTCGGTTCGTTGCGTTTCGTAGAAGAGAAACCCTCCGATCACGATCAAGAGGAAGACCATGACGAGCCCATCTGCCGTGCCGATCACCCCGTCTAGGGCACAGACGTAGAAAAGTACCATGGTTCCAAACATGATGGGGTACTCGCGCTGGAGAACTTCGGGCGTGACCGTGAGGGGAAGGACGAGGGCGCAGCTGCCCAGGATGAGGGCGACGTTGGAGATGTTGGAGCCGATGATGTTGCCGAGCGCCAGCGGCGACTCATTCGCAAAGACGGCGAAGAAGTTGACCAAAAACTCCGGCATAGAGGTGCCCAGGGCCACGACGGTGAGTCCCACGACGATGGGAGGAATGCCGTACTGTAGTGCGACGCTGGAGGCGCCCTGGACGAGTCCCTCGGCGCCGAAGTATAGAATCAGGAGGCCGACGAAAAAGAGAATCGAGGGCAGAAGCATCGGGTCGACGTGCGATTGGGCGTCCCGAAAGAAGAGAGAGTTGTTGCGAAGACGGCCGGCCCGTTAAGTAGTAGAGCGGGCGGGCGTCAGCGGTCATAGAAGTGCCCGTCCCCGAAAGGACCCGGGGAGGAGGTCAGAGATGGACGCTCGTTCGGGCGGGTCGTCATGCCGATCCATCCAGAGGGTCGCCTCGGGGGCGAGCTCCGCGAGGAGCTGGCGGCAGGCCCCGCAGGGCGTCCCCTCGGAATCGTGCTCGCAGGAGAGAAACAGGCGGTGAACGGGGCCGATCGCGTAGGATTGCACGGTTCCCAGGACGTTTCGCTCGGCACAGAGAATGCGACTCCAGTCCGGATGCTCCACGTTGGTGCCGGGGATGAGTGAGCCGTCGTGGGTTTCAGCGATTGCGGCGACGGGAAAGTTGGATGCCGGCACGTATGCGTGTTCGAAGAGGCGACGGGTCGCGTCAATGCCGTCCGCCTCGGTGTCGATTGTCCGGTCGAGCATAGGAGAACGAGCCGACGTGGGAGGGGGCAGCTCCCCCTCGTGCGCGCTCTTCGACCGTAGCCACGTGTCATCCGCCCAGGCGTCGTACGGGCCATGGGGAAGCTCCTCTACGTACAGACGTTCTTCACGACGGAAAGGGCGCGACTGGACGAAAGCCACCACGTCTTCTGCATGCCCGAGAGCAACCGCGGTGGTGTAGGCGTTCAGGAGGGCCGGAAGGGTAAGGGAGAACGTGGCGCTCTCCACCCGCACCCCCGGAATCCAGGTCCCGTCGGTGAGAAGAAGCACCGCGGCGGTTGGCGTTCCCGAGAAGGGGACGTGGGCCCGGTCGGTAAGTGTCTGCGCCGTGTCGCGCAGAGAGTCGAGTGGGGAAGAAGGGGTCACGAGAGCGAGAAAGCCGTGCGGGGAAGAAAAAAGGACTCCTACGCATGGAGGGGAGGAGGATCTGTTCCGATCTGCCGGTCCCCATCCGCGCTCGTGGTGCCTCATGTGTTCCGCGTCGAGGAGTCCTCACCTACCAGACAGGGGCCGTACCGATAGAGACGAGCCTCAGGGGCACGGGTCCAATGTTGCCCCCGCCCCCTTCGACTTGACTCCTCCTAGTGGGCTTGCACAACTGAAACGCGAGAAATCGTAGATATCGTGACACCGTTTCCGTCTGTATCTTCCGGAATATGCTCGGGATCGACCGCTGCCAGCAAGTGCTGACGATTGTGGCGTCAGGGGACCGACGCTCGAAACCGCCAGAGTCGTTGTGCAAGGTCACTACTCTCCGGCGATTCGCGCGCGCTCGTCCTGGATTTTCTCGAGCAGTTCAGGGTCCTCTTCCACGAGTCGTTCGAGCAGCCGCACGAGCTGCGTTCTATTAAGCTCATGAACGAGATCGCTGACCTCTGCCGATTCGTCGAGAGGGACCTCGTCCGTCGCTAGGGTTTTGAGGAGTACGGCCACGATGTGTTTGCACCAGCTTCCCTCGTGGTACGGACAGGTACACTGTACCTTCCGGATGTCGTCCTCGTCGAACTTGATGGTGACGAGGTATGGGTGCACGTCGCTTCCCTGCACCTGGGCTTTCAGAACGTGGTCGCCGGTTCGTTTGAGCGACCGAACGGCGCCGTCGGCAAAGTACTCCTGACCGCGCTCGTAGGAGCCGCCGGACGTATGGGATTGAATCTGGTCCCGAGTGAGGTTGGGAATGGTCATGGCTGAGACGAACTCAGAGGATGAAAAGGGGAATGGGGCACGCGACTCGACGTAAGGGGCTGCAGGACGAACGGGCAATCGAGCCGGAGACATCAGGGAATTGGAAACGCACAATGGGTTCTGGTTTCCAAGGCCACAGCTCCTGTTCGACGAAAGGGGAGCTACCCGACACGGAATCGGGGCGGACCCCTAGGCGGGCGTCGAGGTTCGCTCCACGTGGTCGAGGAAGTTGGGGAAGATCCGTTTGGTGGGTTGTGCCGCCTTCACGTTCGCGTCCGTACAAGTGTCGAGTGCCGTCTGGACCTCCTCGCGTGAGAGGGTCGTTTTGGAGTCGATCATGGCCTTGGCAGTCTGCAGGTCGTACTCGGGGTGGAACTGAACAGTGTACACGTGGTCGTGGCGGAAGGCCTGAACGCCGGTTTCGTTCGAGGCCAGAAGCGTAGCGTCCGATGGCATGGCCACCACGTGATCGGAGTGGGTGGCGAAGACAGTGAAGGGGTTCGGAATGTTGGTCCAGATCGGGTCCTCCTGCTCTTGTTCGACCTGGACGTAGCCGAGCTCGTAGGACCCGCCCTTCACGGTTCCGCCCAGAATCTGCGCCAGAAGCTGGTGTCCCCAGCACACGCCGAGAATCGGAAGTCCGTCGGCAATTGCGCCCTCGACCCACCGACTCAGCGTCTGTATCCAGGAGCGGTGATCGTCGTAGACCGAAGATTGCGAGCCGCTGATAATTACACCGTCGAAGGAGTGGACGGTCCCCGCTTCCGTTTCAATCGGCTCCGGGTGGCCGATGGGCGGCGGCATTTCGCCCTCGTTCGCGTCGTAGATCGTGAGTGTCGCGTCCACTTCACGCTGGAAGTTGCGCTTGGCGTGGGGGGTGCCGAGGGAAGCATCAATCAGGGCGAGGTGCATGGACGACGGCACAGTTTGATTTTCGGCAATCAGCGTAGCACATCCACCACTGTTCTGGGGACCGTACGTTCCGCGTGAGTTTGAGGTTTTGCGTTGAGCGTTCTGCGTTCAGAGTATTGCGTTACGTGTTTGTCTCGAAAGAGAGTGAGGGAACCGAGGACAACTCTCACTTCTCCACGATAACCGAAAATATCGATGGTCAAACGCTCGGCGTCCGGCCCTTAGAAGCTCGGCTCTCCCGAGCGGTTCGAGAGCGCACGACAAGCTGCTGCCTACGCAGGCCTTGTGCCCCGTCATCGAGAGTCGGGAACGTCCGTTCGAGGCAAACCTCGAATGTCGAAGGTTGGCAATGGGCGCTTGCGTCGAGCAATGTATTTTCCGGCGATGACGGCTCTTCGATTCAATTCAGCAGTGAAGGCCTTCGGCAATCGTCTCAAGGAGCGAGGAAAAGAAACGATGGTCGTGATTGGAGCGGCGATGCGGAAGCTCCTGCACATTTGCTATGGGGTTCTCAAATCCGGTCGGCCTTTCGATCCCTCGCTGGATCCTGGGACCTGATCCGCTTGACGCTCACCACAGCATCTGTTTCGTGGCTACCGAACTCGCCGCATCCACATCCGGATTGCGTTAATCTGAACCATCATTTCGCTGACCTCCGGTAGTTGTTCGTAGTTTTTGCTGAAGCGTCGGCACTCCTCGAACCACGCGAGGGTCGTTCGCCAATCCAGCGTTTCGAGAGCACAGCAAAGCCGTGAGCAGAAGAATCCCGTCGCACACCCGTGCTCCTGGGCATCTAGATGTCCAGGAGCGACGACGGAGTTCATTTCTCATGTTTTGAGAGATCCCTCATGCCAATCTAATAGCACCACTCGTATTAATGCGGCGGCCAACTACCTCCACGGGGCTCCTCCTCAGGTGCAGGTTAGAAACACCAAAAGACGTAAACGACCGCGTGATATAGTGAGACGCCGGGAAACCCCCACCGTATCTTTGCGTCGCGAAGCAAAATATATCTGTCTGTTCTTCAGCAAATCAGCGAGGCCAATTCTTCGTTGCAGGGTCTTCTTCTCTTTGTCTAGTCCGTCAACGTGTGCCCCACTGGTGAGGAAAACTCCACTTTCCCAAACTCAACTCTGATCGATTATGTCTTCTCGTGCTCGGGAAATTGGCAAAAGGGTCTTGCCCCCCAAAGTGCTCTTTTGGCTCCGCTCCATACGAGAAAGATACTGGGACGCACAGCGGTTCGGCGAAATATACAATAAGTATACTAGTGAAATTCCTTCCTTTCCATCCCGACTGTCAAGCCCTAAACGCCTCGTTCTTTTTTATCCAGAAACTCCCGTTGAGGACAGCGTAACGTATAAATTATGCGCGCTTCTTGGCTATGGTATCACGAATGTCCCTGATCGAAACTTTGATATTGCATTCAAGCGACGTGATGATACACGCTTCAACCCCGATGAACTTTCCCCCCTTTCAGATGATCTTCCGGTCATAAATAGAGGGAGTATAGACATCAGTAAAAGGCATGTAAATCAGGTATTTGAGGATGTTTTTGAATATAAGTTAGGTGTCGACCCTTGCACGTATAGAGGGGAAGTGGTTGCCAAATCTAACGTAAATGCAGCTCACGATGGAAGAATATTCGAGTGCCCGATATCTTCCTCTAAAGTACTTGAAGAAATGGTGTATCAAAAAGCTATAGACAATACCACGAGAGACGGAATGGTTGTTGATTATCGGGTTCCTGTTCATGGGGAAAAAATTCCGCTCATATATCTTAAATATCGTCCATACGAAACCCGTTTTTCTAACCGTAATTCCTACGTTTACATCGCTGAGCCGGAAGTTATATTCACTGATGACGAGCTCCAAAACATTATATCTTTTGCCTCGAAGATGGGCATTGATTTTGGAGAGTTCGATATCCTTCGAGACAACAAAGATGACCGTATGTACATCGTTGACGCGAACAACACACCATTTGGACCCCCAAACGGTTTGACGGGCTTTCAGGAGCTGGAGGCCCTTCACCGAATGGCGGCTTCTTTTAAAAACCTGCTTAATCAATTCGATAAAAAGGGCCACGGCTCGCAGGATTCCGTGCCGGCATCGGAATTATAGTCTCGATTTACGAGAGGCGATCTTCCTATAGAATCAGTTTCAAAATAGCACGAGGCGTCTGATCCGGCGCCAATGATGCTTCCGGAAGGTTTGGCGACGAAAGAAACCTCAATACGTTGCCAGTGGGCCTCTGTCAGATCAGAAGCGTACGATATGCGTTTCTGGACGTCCTGTGAGGATTGGTGCTTCGCAAACGCCGCATTTCAACGAAGACTTGCCAAACAGGCTCTTAGCGTATCAATTTCCTTTCAGCGCAATGTTGTCGGTGCCGAAGATCCGTTGGGCCCCCTTCATGAACTCGGCCGTCGGTTCGACGACGTACGACCGGCTCCGCAAGCGCTCCTGGCCGCGCAACTCCGGCGCGTCCACGTCGAAGTAGAGTTTGCAGTTGCCCGGGCTGCGCTCGCAGAACGACTTGAACTCTTGAAGCTCTTCCGGCATCACCTCGTCGAGGTTGACGGTGAGCACGACCTCGCTCACCATTTGCTCGCGCACCTTCCACATCGGGTTGATCTCCTTCGCAATCACCTTGACGGTGCCGCCGCGCACCTCGACGTTGCCCTTCACAAGCACGACGTTGTCGACCTCCAGATAGGGCTGAACGCGGTCGAGGATGTTCGAGAAGATCACCATCTCGCCCTCGCCGGTAAAGTCCTCTATAGTCGCGAACGCAATGGGCTTGCCCGAGCGGGTGGTGTTGCGGTTCACCTCGGTAATGATGCCGCAGAAGGTGCGCACGGGGCCGCGATTCCGCCCGTCGCCCCCGGCGGCCCGTTCGATCACCTTCTCCAGTTGGTCCGGCTCGCCGAAGTGGGCGGTCGCGAAGGCGTCGGCCTCCGCCCGGTATTCGTCCAGCGGGTGGCCGCTGACGTAGAACCCGAGGACCTCGTGCTCCATTTTCAACCGCTTGGCTTTCGGCCAAGGCTCGACGTCGGACGGCAGGCCCGGCTCCATCGCCTCCGCTCCCGCGTCGCCGTCGCCGAAGAGAGAATTCTGGCCGGCCATGCGGTCGTGCTGGATCTTTTGCCCGTAGCGCACCGCCGTGTCCATCCCCTCCATGAGTTGCGCGCGGGTGCCCTCCAGGTCGTCGAGTGCCCCAGCCTGGGCGAGGGCCTCCATCGTGCGCTTGTTGACGGTGCTGAGGTCGACGTTTCGCGTGACGTCGTAGATCGTCTCGAACGGGCCGTGTTCGTCCCGTGCCTCGATAATCTTGTCGATCGCCTTCTCGCCCGCGTTCTTGATGGCGGCGAGGCCGAAGCGGATCTTCCCGTCCTGGACCGTGAAGTAGGACTTGCTGTGGTTGATGGAAGGAGGCAGCACCTCCAGATTCATGCTCCGCGCCTCCTCCAACACCTTCGACAGCTTGTCGGTGTTGCTCATCTCGTTGGTCATCGCCGCCGCCATAAACTCCGGCGGGAAGTGGGCCTTGAGGTAGGCCGTCTGGTACGCAACCAGTGAGTACGCCGCGCTATGACTCTTATTGAAGCCGTACCCGGCGAACTCGTTGATGATGTCGAAGAGCTCGTTCGCCTCGTCCTCGTCGATGTCGTTCTCTTCCTTACAGCCCGCGACGAACTTCTCGCGCTGCTTGCGCATGAGCTTCTCCTTCTTCTTGCCCATGGCGCGCCGCAGAATGTCGGCCTCGCCGAGGGAGAAGCCGGCGAGCTCGCGGGCCATCTGCATCACCTGCTCCTGGAAGACGGCGATGCCGTAGGTCGGCTCCAGAATGTCTTCCAGCAAGGGATGGGGGTACTCGACTTCCTCGCGCCCGTGCTTCCGGGCGATGTAGGTCGGGATGTTCTCCATGGGCCCCGGACGGTAGAGGGCGTTCATGGCGATCAGGTCGTCGATCTCCGTCGGCTTCAGCTTGCGGAGCCACTCCCGCATGCCGGTGGACTCGAACTGGAAAATCGAGACCGTATCGCCACGCTGGAAGAGCTCGAACGTTGTCTCGTCGTCGAGCGGAATGTCATCGATGTCGATCTCAATGTCTCGCGTCTCCTCCACGAGATCGACGGTGTCCTCGATGAGCGTGAGCGTCTTGAGGCCGAGGAAGTCCATCTTGAGCAGGCCGAATTCCTCCACCCAGTCGCCGTCGTACTGCGTGGTAATCACCTTCTCGCCCTTGCTCTTTGAGACGGAGACGGGCACGTAGTCACTAATCGTGCCGGGGGCGATGATGACACCGGCCGCGTGCACCCCGGTGTGCCGCACCGATCCCTCCAATACCTCCGCGTACTGCATCATTTTGCGCACTTCCGGGTCGTCGGCATCCTTGAGCGCGCGGAAGTCCGGATTTTCCTCGAAGGCGCTTTCGAGGTCCACGCCCGGGCCCTCCGGAATCATCTTCGCAATCTCGTCGGCGCGGTCCAGGGGAATGTCGAGCACGCGGGAGACGTCGCGCACCACCGTCTTCGCGCCCATCGTTCCGAAGGTGATGATCTGGCAGACGTTTTCCTGCCCGTACTTCTCGACCACGTAGTCGATGACCTCCGCCCGGCCCCTATCGTCGAAGTCGATGTCGATGTCCGGCATCGACACGCGCTCCGGGTTCAGGAAGCGCTCGAAGAGCAGGTCGTACTCGATCGGATCGACGTCCGTGATGCCGAGGCAGTAGCTCACGCACGATCCGGCGGCCGAGCCGCGGCCCGGGCCCACCCGCACGTCGAGCTCGCGGGCCGCATCTGTAAAGTCCTGCACGATGAGGAAGTAGCCGGAGTATCCCTCGTCGGCGATAATGCCGAGTTCGTGGTTGAGGCGGTCCACGACCGTCTGGGGCAGGGGATCGCCGTAGCGCTCCTTCGCCCGTTCAAAGGTCACGTGCCGCAGGTATTCGTCCATCCCGTCAAAGCCGTCGGGGATGGGGTAGTGCGGCATGAGGAGATCGCCCATCGGGAGTTCGAACTTGCACTTGTCGGCCACCTCGTTGGTGGTGACGAGCGCCTCGCGCTGAAACTCCTTCGGGATGCCGGTGAGCGCCTCGGTCATTTCCTCCTCGCCCTTCAGGTAGAACTGATCGTTGCTGAAGCGCATCCGGTTGGGGTCGTTGTAGTCGTCCCCGGTCTGGAGGCAGAGGAGGATGTCCTGCGCCTCGTGGTCCTGCTGATCGACGTAGTGCACGTCGTTGGTGGCCAGGACCTTCACGTCGTACTCCTTCCGCCACTGTAGCAGCACCTCGTTGACCGTGTGCTGGTCGTCGATGTCGTGGTCCTGGAGCTCGATGTAGTAGTCGTCCCCAAAGATGTCGAGGTACGTCTCGAACAGCTCCCGCGCTCGCTCTTCGCCCTTATTCAGAATGGCCTGCGGTACCTCGCCCTGGAGACAACACGTGGTGGCCACGAGGCCCTCGTGGTATTCGCGCAGCAGGTCGCGGTCGATGCGCGGCTTGTAGTAGAAGCCCTCCGTGAACGAGAGGGAGGAGAGCTTCATCAGGTTCTCGTAGCCGGTCTGATTTTTGGCCAGGAGGACCTGATGGTAGCGCGTCGAATCGGACTGGTCGTCGATGCCACTGGGCGTGAGGTAGAACTCGCACCCGATAATGGGCTGCACGTCCGAGTCCTGCGCCGTGGTGTAGAACTCGGGCACCCCATAGAGATTGCCGTGATCCGTTATTGCGACCGCCGGAATGTCGCGCCGCTCGGCACTTTCGATGAGATTGTCGATCCCGGCGGCGCCATCGAGGAGGGAGTACTGCGTGTGGCAGTGGAGGTGCGAAACGTCGGGCATGCGGGGACAGACTGCAGACAGACGAAGACAACGACACTGTCGGGCGTGGAGGAACCGGTCCACGACCGATCCTCAAGAAAAGCGATGCCTGGGCCGGAGTCAACGGTCGGCGCCGAGCAGGAAGGCGATTGGCACAATCCTCGATGACCGAGGGGCGGCTCCGGGGACCGGGGCAAACGAAGGCGACGGGACGTTTCGAGCGTGTTGATGCTATTCGGCCCGTAATGTACTATACCCAGCAGGTTGACATAAGATATACGATCACCAGCATTTTGACATCGTATGCGATGAGTTCAAGGGAAACGCCTGGCAAGACTGCGGTTGTGGTGAATTCTGGCTGTGTACTATATCCAGCCCTCTAATATAATTACAATTATAGCGCCCCATTCAAATGTTGATCGGATCTGCGAAAATCATTTCCGCTCTAATCGGCGCAGTTTGCGGTGCTCTATTCGCAACGATCGGTGGGATTTATAAGGACTGGAGGGACAGAAGACGAAGGCGCCAGACTCTTGCAACTGTACTACTTTGCGAATTGCGTACGGCAGAACAGTCCCTTCGACATCTTTACGATTCTCAGAGTGGGCGTATATTCAGGGTTAGTTGAAACTCGATACAGAGAAGGGGTTCTTCCCCGGTGCACAAGGTAACCAACCAATCACCGACGAAGAACCCCTATTATGGATTCTCAACATAGCGCCGATACCGAAGAGACGCCAATCCC
>JAHENZ010000284.1 GCA_018609755.1 Salinivenus sp.
CGACTACCGCCTCTGGAAGCGAGGACAGGCCGTCGATCCGTACGAGCTGGAGCTGCCGCCGTCCCATCCGGTGAGTCCGCACCGCCGCGCGGCCTTTCATCAGCTCGTCGAGGATCGGATGGAGCGGCTATTTCCGCTTCGCACGTTCCGTCCGGCGGCGATGCGGTCCTAGTGGTCAGTCAAGCCGAAGGGGTCGGGTACCGAATTGAATACGCCCACTTGAATGCTGCTTCAACGGCCTGAATACCGTTCGTTGATCGGCGCTCTACTCGACATGGAAAACTTGACGCACCACTAACCCACTGTGCCCACCGCTCGCAGATCACGGTTCCGCACCGATGGCCTTCTCGCTCACTAGCGGGGCGTTTGACGATTCAGGCCCAGCCCTTTTGGTCCACGGAGGGGCGTGGGCCATCCCCGATGACGTGCTCGACGATCACCGTGCGGGCCTCCGGGACGCCGTCGCTACGGGGCGCGACCAGCTCCGGGCGGGAGCCGCGGCCCTCGACGTGGTGACGACGGTTGTGGCCACGATGGAAGCGGATGGGGCCTTCGATGCGGGGACCGGGGCGATGTTGAACCAGGACGGTGAGGCGGAGCTTGACGCGGGCGTGATGGATGGGACTACGCTCGACTACGGGGCCGTTATGAGCGTTCGGCGTATTGCCCGTCCGGTGCGGGCCGCTCGCCGGCTTCTTGATGCGGGGAACGGTCGCGTGCGGATGCTGGCCGGAGAGGGGGCCGAGCGGTTCGCCGAAACGGAAGGGCTCGCGATGGTCGAGAACGAGGCGCTCGTCAGCGATCGCGAACGAGCCCGCTACGAGACGCTTCGCCGTCGCGCCGACGAACTGCATCCCAGCTACTCGTTTTTGCCGGGAGCGCCCGGGGAGGACAGTGGTGCGGATACGGTTGGGTGCGTTGCCCGGGATGAAGCGGGCCGTCTCGCCGCCGCGACCTCTACGGGGGGCACGCCCTTTAAGCCCCCGGGTCGTGTTGGGGATTCTCCGCTGCCCGGAGCAGGATTCTACGCAACCGACACCGGCGCAGCAAGCGCTACGGGATGGGGAGAGGCCATTACGGCAGTCACGCTTTCCAGTCGATCGGTTTTCGACCTCAACGATGGCCTGCATCCCGAGGCCATCGCCCGAGAGCGTCTCACACACATGCACGAGGCGATCACGAATCCGGACGGCGATGGGGCCACCGGAGGACTTCTGCTCATGGACGAGCGAGGCCGGGCCGCGTGGGCCTACACCACGCCACGTATGGCTCGCGGCGGATGGCAAAGGGGAGGGAAAATATGGGTAGAGGTTTGATCCTCTGAGAGATGATGCCGATTTCGCAGGTGTGGTAGGTGTGCGTGCATCCTCTTTTCCCCAACTTCGAAAAAGGCCCGTCCGGCAATCGGCGGCATTACCAGGCCACGTTGAGGCCGAGTGAGAAGGAGCGTCCCGGGCCGGGCTCGTAGAACTCGCCGCCCCCGTTCACGACAACCGACGCAGCGTACCGCTCATCAAGCAGATTGTCGACGCTCAGGAAGGGCTTGAAGGTCGTGCCCTGCCAGGAGATTCCTTTGTGTCCCAGCCGTAAATCCAGAAGAGTATAGCCCGGAGCTTCCGCCGAGTTCGAGTTGTTCACGTAGTAGTCGGGCACCATCTCCGTCGAAAGTCGCCCCCAGATTCCATTCTGTTCGAGTTGGAGGTGTACGTACCCCCGGTGAGTGGGAACGCCGGGGACCTGGTTTCCCTCGAGCTCGCTCGGGGCCTCAATGGTGAATTGCGTGCCCGTGTATCGGGCTGCAATCTCAACCGGATCAGCCGGAGACCACGTCAGGCTGGTCTCGATGCCTCGGTGCTGGTTTTCTCCGAGATTCGTGTAGTACTGATAGCCCGACGAGAGGCGCTGCGAGCTAATGAGATTGTCAATCTCTTGCTGGTAGAGGGCCACGTCGAATTCGAGATTGGCAGAGGGCAGGACGCCTCGCGTACCAACCTCTATGCCCTTTGTCCGTTGCGGCTGAATTTGCTGATTGAAGCCCCCCTGCTTATCGCGACGATTCGACAGCTCTGAGGCGGTGGGCGTCTCGAACGCCGTGCTGTAGTGGGCAAAGAGGAGAGCGGGGCCGAGGTCGTAGGTGAGCCCCAGCGTCGGGCTCCACGCTGTAAATATGCGCTCCCCAGAATCGATCCCATCGGAGAGGAGGCGGTCGTCGGCTTCAAACCGGAGACCATCTGCGCGCAGACCGCCTGTGACGGCGAACTGCTCGGTGGCGTTGTACCGGACGTAGCCGAAGGCCGATCCGCTCACAATTTGCTCCAGCTGATCGAGCGTCGTCGAGTCGCCAGGGGTTCCGTTCTCGGTGACGGTGTACTCGATGCGATCGTCGGACTGGGCACCCACGTCAATGCCTACGCCTCCCTCAATGCGACCTTCCGAGCGGCGCAGTGTGAGACGACCACCGCCGCTGTTTCGCGTAAAGGTGATGTACCCGAAGGGAAGCGGGTTGTCGAGAGAGCGGTACAGATAATGGAGGGTTCCGGAGAGGGTGGTTTCGCCGAAGTCATGTTCGAGCGTTGCGCCGAGCTGGCCCTGCTCGCTCGTTTTGCCGGAATTGTACTGAAGGAAGAGCGGTCGGGCCTGGCGGGGGTTCTCCTGAAACTGGTCAAGAGTGAGGCTGCTCGGGTTTTCGGTGTCCTGGACATCGCCTCGTGCGGCGAGCTGGAGCGTCGTGTTCGCCCCGAACGAGCGGCGGGCATTCAGTCCGGCCCGCAGCCGATACCCTTCACTGTGGTTGCGGAATCCGTCCTGACGGTTGCCGGAGGCGTAGCCGCGCAGACGCCAGTCGCCGGACGTGCCGGATCCTTCCAGGAGGCCCTGCCACTGTCCAAAGCTCCCGCCTTGCACCCGCGCTCGAAACGACGGCGTGGCCTCCGCAGGCTCCGACGAGAGGAAGAGCACTCCCCCGCTTCCGTTCCCCCAGAACACCGAGGCAGGGGAGCGGATCAACTCCACACGTCGCACGACGGCCGGGTCTACGACATCCAAGAAGGCCTGCCCGTCCGGCAGCGTGAGAGGAAGGCCATCGTACAGAATCTGGATGCCGCGGACGCCGAAGTTGGACCGGTAGCCCGCCCCGCGCACACTGATCCGTTCGCCGAGGGCGAAATGGTGCCGATTGTTGACCCACACGCCGGGAAGCGGCCGCAGCACGTCGTCGAGGGAGCGGCCGGGCGAGAGCGCAAGCTCTTCGGGCGAGAGGGTCCGGATCGTGACGGCAAAGGGGGCAGAGGCCTCCGTCTCTGCCGCGCGGGCCGCTTCAATCGTAAGTTCCGGCAGACGCACGTCGACCGAATCGGCGGCGGTCGAGTCGGGGGTCTGCGCGTAGGCGGTCGGTGCGCCGAAGAGGAGCAACAGGAGAGCGGTGTAGCAGTAGCGCATTCAGGTGGAGCAGTTGTCCGAAAGAACGAATGCCGGCACAGACGGACGGCTCCGTGCCGAGAAGGATTCGACGGGATGAACGTTCGGGTCACCAGCCGATCCGCCGGCGGGTGTTGGTGGAGTCCGTCGTACGGCCGCTTGGCTCCCGGGCAACGGGGGCGTCGGCAGGGTCTTCCTGTACCTGTCCGCGACGCTGGATTTCCACGTCGGTGTAATAGAACCGAAGAATCTCGCGGTAGGAGTGGCCCTGTTCCGCCATTCCGTGCGCTCCCCATTGACTCAACCCTACGCCGTGTCCGAAGCCGCGACCGTCAAATACATACTGACTACCGGAGCGGCGCGCGTCAAACCAAGTACTCTTTAAGGGCGTCCCGTCCACGCCCTGATTGACGACGAGGCGAAAGGTATTTGCTTTCATCCGGTGGTCGGGGCCATCCGAATGCAAGAGCTTGATCGTTTCAACGCGTCCGTCGGGGCTGCGGGCGTCGATCACGAAGCCGTTCACGAGTGTGCCTCGTTCTCGTGTCAGGACCTGGAGGAGGGTGGAGCGGTCGACCGAGTTCGACCACGTGTGGTGGGGGGACACGTCGTCGTAGGGATCTTCTTTGCCGCGGAGGTAGGGAATGGGCTTCTCCGCATTCCACACGTCCTCATTGTTGGCCGTGTGGCCGCCGCTGGAGGAGAAGTACACGGCCTGAATCAGGTTGCCGTCGTGGGTGAGCACTTCGCCCGCCGTGGCCTGTGCGGCCTGACGGGACGCCTGGGTGACAGCGTCGAGCCCGTTGTACACCTGCGAGGCTGTGCCGTCGGCGTGGTCGTAGGCTCCCCCAAACTTGGCAGATGCGAAGAGGCCGTAGGTGCGAGCCACGACGGCCATCGCCTTTTTGCCTTCCATGTCGTCTAGTCCGTACTCGCTGGCCACGACGCTCGCCACGTAGTCTTCGAGCGGAACGTTGTTGACCAAGAGAAGGCCCGACGCATCAGGATCCGGAGCCAGGTAGAGGCCTCCCGTGTACGTTCGTTCCGCGTCGTCGAACGACAAGGTCCAGGAGGCGTCCGTGCCAACGGGCCGCAAACGAAGTTCGGTGGCGTAGAGACCGTCTGCACCACGGCGGATGAAAATGTCGCTCTGCCGGAGGCCGAGCGTCGTGGTCTCGCCGGACTGCAGGCGCATCACCGGCGTGCCACCACTTGGCAAATGCACCGCGAGCGGCCCCTCTTCAATGGTCAACTCAACCGACTCCATAGTGGATCGGTGGCTGAGTCGGACCCGCACGTCCGATGTATCCGGGGCGGGTAGAGCCGCAGTTGCGGAGACGAGGGGGGGGAGACCGAACGCGACAAGGAGGCCGAGGACAATCGAGAACCGTGTACGGGGAGGGGCAGCGTTACTCCATTTCATTGTACACTCGAGTAGCCTCAATTGCTTGGTGAAAGACGATGTCCAACTGATATCGATCCTGCCCGTCCGACTGGGTCGAGTAACGCTATGTCATCGTGATGGCGATCGGTGAAAATCGGGCCAACCGATTTCAACTTACGAACGTCCGGTTGATGTTAGACGGGAAGCACGGCGGCATTTGTGCTGAAGAGATTCCGTCCAATCCTGTCGTTCATCCGCGTACCGGCGATTGGTTCGTCGGTTTCCCGAAATTTCCCTGTGGCCATGCTCATCGACACGCACGCACATCTGTATCTCGATCAATTCGACGAGGACCGCGAGGCTGTTCTCCAGCGGGCCCGCGATGCCGGGGTGGAGACCATTGTCATGCCGGCCATCGACGTGCCGTCCATTCAGCAGGCCGTTGACCTATGTGAGCAAAACGAAGGCCTCTACGCCATGGCGGCGTTGCACCCGTCGGAGACAGAGGAGGCAACCGATGATGATTTTGCAGCGGTGAAGGAGTGGTGCGACCATCCCTCGATCGTGGCGGTGGGGGAGAGCGGGCTCGACTACTACTGGGACCGCTCGTTCGACGA
>JAHENZ010000285.1 GCA_018609755.1 Salinivenus sp.
ATCCGTCCCGCAAACAGCTCGAATCCCGCCCGATTGGCTAGCCCATGCTGACATTTCTGCCTCCTCCCGTCCGGCCGTATGCCGCAGCGATCCTACTGCTGGTCGTACTTCCCGAATGTGCCGCTGCGCAGGCCCCGTACTCTGAATCTACTGCGGCCGAGGCGCTGAACGAAACGATCGTCAACACCCTTGAGACCGATACCTTCGAGGGGGCGTTTTGGGGCGTGCAGATTGTGAACCTGCGCTCGGGCACGGTTCTGTACTCTCAGAATGCCGACCGAAATTTCGTCCCTGCGTCGAACGTCAAACTCTTGACGACGGCCGCGGCCCTCGACCAGCTGGGCCCGGACTATCGCTATCGGACCCGCCTGTACGCCGACGGGCCAATTGAGGACGGCACGCTAAAGGGGAACTTGATCGTCCGGGGAGACGGGGATCCCACCATCGGCGGCCACGAGCAACGCGAAGACCCAACCCGGATTTTTCGACAATGGGCCGACTCTTTGAAGGCCCTCGGCGTTACCCACATCACCGGCAACATCATTGGGGACGACAGCCGGATGGATGAGACGCCCCTGGGTCACGGCTGGAGCTGGAGCGACATTTCGTACGCGTACGCCGCCGAGATTGGGGCCCTGGTCTTCAACGAAAATACGGTAGACCTCCAGGTGCAGGGACGGGATGCAGGCCAGCCCGCCAACCTCTCCTGGGAGCCTTTTAACACCGACTATGTGACGGTGATCAATCGCTCTCGGACCGTGCCTTGGCGCAAGGAGGACGATGAGGAGTATCAGCGGACGGTGGGGACCAACACGATCCATGTGACGACGACCGTCCACCCCAACCAGTCGGAGAGTGAGTCCATCACCATCACTAACCCGACGCTGTACTTCACGCACGTTCTCCGGGACGTATTAGTGCGGGAAGGCATCTCCGTTGACGGGACCCCGGCGGACCTCGACGAAACGGCCTCTTCCGTTTCGTACGACTCCGACGGCGTCCACCCTGTGGCATCGTACACGTCGAAGCCCCTCGCACAGATCACCCGTACCCTCAACCACGAGAGCCAAAACCTGTACGCCGAGCAGCTCCTGCGGACGTTGGCCGTGGAGGTTCCCCCTGAGACGAAGGAGGACCTCGATCCCGGGTCCTCCGCCCTCGGGGTCAAGACCGTGCGCGAAACACTCGCAGCAGCCGAGGTAGACACCAGTCGCATCCAACTCGTCGACGGCTCGGGACTCTCTCGCCAAAATCTAGTACAGCCCCAGTCGATCGTACGTCTCCTTCAGTACATGTGGACGCACCGCGACCCCGCCGCCAGCTCCGCCTTTTACGATTCACTCCCCAAGGGAGGGGAAGAAGGCACGCTCGAATACCGGTTTCAGGGGGGGGCCCCTGCACGGTCAAACGTTCGGGCCAAAACCGGCACACTCTCCAACACCAGTAGCCTCAGCGGGTACGTCACGTCCGAGGGGGGAACGCCCCTAGCCTTTTCTGTCTTCTGCAATCACCATCTGGCGGAAGGCAACCAAGTGCGCGCGGCGCAAGACGTGATTGTGAATGCCCTTGCCCGCCTGCCGCTCTAAAGGCCTTCGTATTCGGGAGAGTGCAAGTCTTTTGTGTCGGGCACGATCTAACCTAAGTTGCGGAATACAAGTGCTCTGCCATAAAAGACGGCCGACCGCCGCGTAGAATGACTCCGACAAAGTCGGAGCCCAGGACGACGGACTGCCTCAGGCGCTGTCTTCGGCGGTCTGCGGTCTGTCGTCCGTTGTCGATTCGGAAAACAGCACGCAGGTCACAACTTAGGTTATCTATCAAAATTGTGTCGGGCAGACCGAAGAACGAATCAGTAGCATTCGTCCAATTCTTCCGTACTGCCACGATTTAACGTACCAATAGGACGCGCCAAAATTTCCCCAAATGCGTAAAGTTCGACAAATACAGCAGTCAGAGGGGATGAGCCGGCGCTGGAATCGAACTCCCTGAACGGTCCCCCGTTTCGGTTGAGAGTAGGTTCTGAGATTCCTGTTCTGAAGGGAAAATCCTACTGGAAAATATACTGGCATCAATACCCTTGAATTAGGTGTAGCTTTCGATGGGATCTGCTTCCGACACTCCGCACGGTACTACGGTCCTCGGCGTCCGTCACAACGGCAAGATCGCCCTCGGCTCCGATGGACAGGCCACCATGGGAGAGACCGTCATGAAGCACAAAGCCGAAAAGGTCCGGGAGCTCTACGACGGGGAAATCATCGCCGGATTTGCGGGCTCTACTGCAGACGCCTTCACGCTTTTCGAGCGGTTCGAAGAAAAGCTTCAGGAGTACGGCGGGAACGTAACCCGTGCGGCCGTTGAGCTGGCGAAGGAGTGGCGGACGGACCGATATCTCCGAAAGCTCGAAGCCCTTCTCGCCGTCGCCTCTTCCCGTCGACTCCTACTGATCAGCGGCAGTGGCGACGTGATTGAACCCGACGACAATATCGTCGCGATCGGTTCTGGTGGGGCCTACGCCCTTGCCGCTACACGCGCCTTCTTGGAAAATGGGGAGAACTTCACTGCTCGCGAGATCGTCGAAAAAGGGCTTTCAATTGCTGCCGATATCTGTATATACACCAATCAGAATCAAACCATCCTCGAAATCGAGGCTGAGTAACATCTCCAGCCGCTTTAAACCTATTTTGTAAGGCCTGGAGGTTAACTGCTCCGCTATGTTTCCGCACTGCCTGGGAAACGCAATGTTATCTGTTCCCACCGGCGTCTTTTCAATTTAATTGACGTGATTCCTACCGCACCCAATGACCCACATTCAATCGCAGGATCGTCCGGCACGGGCGGCCATGTTTGTTGATTACGAAAATTTATATTCCGTCCTGACCTCTCAAAGCTCAAAAAACGCCAAGACGAGCGAACTCGCCACTGAAATTCTCGGGGAGGTTCAGCGTTACCTAGAAGAAGGAGACGACACACCGACGGTGTATGGCCGCGCCTACGGCCCCTTCGACGTGTTGCTCGACACGGAGGACTCCGGCGTTCCCGCTGAATTGCACCGCCACGGCATTAGCCCCTCCTACGTGCCCTCTGCCATGCAGGGCAACACCTCGGAGATCGAACTCACGGTAGAGGTGACCCAGTTTCTGCACGAGCGGTCGGACATACAAACGATTGTCCTCGTGACGGGCGATCGCCCGTATCTCCCCCTCGTCCGCACGATTCGTGAGCAAGGCTACCGGGCCCTCATTGCGGCCGTAAATCCTCCGCAAACGGACCGGTACGTAGAGAGTGACCTTTACCTCGACGCCCGGAACCTGCTGAACTCCGACTCGCGGGAGGATCTGCTTGCAAATGCCCCGCAAAACGGGAGAGATTACGATGCGTCGTCATCCAGCAAGCGATACGAAGAGTTGACCAACCCTGCAGCTCGACAGGCCATCGAAATCACGGAGGAGCACTTCGGCCAGTATGAGGAAGTCTACCTTACCCCCCTCCTTCGAAAACTGTCCGACATCTTGGGTCCGGACGAAGACCCAAAGGCCCTCGTGAGCACGCTGGAGGCCGCTGGGGCCGTCCGCCTCGAAAAACGGAGCGGCTATCCCTACGATTACACGGTCCTGATCGTCCACGACGACCACCCCGAGGTGCAAGCCGTACAGTCCAGCCCCCGGATGTCCTCGTCGTCGGTGTCAGATCCGGCCGATGAGACGGACGAATCGTCGGCCCCCGCTGACCCTAACACTGACGATTCGGCAACCGACGCGTACGAATCGTACGACTATGACGAATACGCGATCGACGAGGCGATCTCGGCCGACGCCGAGGCTTCTGACCAGGAGCCAGCGGTGTCCCAAGAGGTGGCGGAAGAGTCCGTCCCCTCAAACGATACGCCCATCGATGCCGAGGACGACGAGAACACGTCCCACTAATCTCCCCGAGCACTTTTGCCTCCGGGCTCCCTTCCTTTTGCTCTCTGGTACAACCCCTCTCCCTGATTCCTGCTTATGGCTAGCGCGACCGAGCACGTTGAAGATCTTACGCCCCGACAAATTGTCGAGGAGTTGGACAAGTACATTATTGGCCAGGAGGACGCGAAGAAGAATGTGGCCATCGCTCTTCGCAATCGTTGGCGTCGGCAGAACGCTCCGGAGGAGATGCGGGACGAGATCATGCCGAACAACATCATCATGATCGGCCCCACGGGAGTGGGGAAAACCGAGATTGCACGACGGCTTGCGAGGCTCGCCCGGGCTCCGTTCATCAAGGTTGAGGCTTCCAAATTTACCGAGGTTGGGTACGTGGGACGGGACGTGGACAGCATGATCCGCGACCTCACCGACATCGCCGTCAACATGGTGCAGGAGGAGCACAAGGAGGAGGTACAGGACCGTGCCCGCGAGTTGGCCGAGGACCGGATCCTCGACATTCTGATCCCACCGCAGGATCAGCGGTCCGGTCGCCCCGGCAATGGGGCCTCGGACGACGATCCCGGGTTTCAGGTCGAGCCGTCCACCACAAGCGAGCAGTCGTCGGACCAGGGTAGTCTCCGTCAGCGCACCCGTGAGAAATTCCGAGACAAGCTCGAGCGCGGGGATCTCGACGATCGCGAGATTGAGATTGAGGTCAGCTCCGATAATTCGTCCATGATGCAGGTCTTCGGCCCGATGGGCATGGAGGAAATGGGGGTCGACCTGCAGGAGCTCTTCGGGAATCTTGGGGGCGGTGGCCAGAAGAAGACGCGCCGCGTGACGGTGGAAGAGGCCCGTGAGATTCTGACGCAGGAGGAGGCCCAGAAGCTGATCGACATGGATCAGGTAAAAGAGGACGCGCTCGACCGCGTGCAGCAGGCCGGTATCGTGTTCGTAGATGAAATCGATAAGGTTGCTGCGGGCACCCGCACGCGAGACGACGGCGGAGCTGGGCAGGGGGTATCCCGACAAGGCGTCCAGCGAGATCTCCTCCCCATCGTCGAGGGCTCCAACGTGCAGACGAAGCATGGCATGGTGAAGACGGACCACATTCTTTTCGTTGCCAGTGGCGCCTTCCATGCCTCGAAGCCCAGCGATCTCATTCCTGAGTTGCAGGGCCGCTTCCCGATTCGCGTTGAGCTTAACAACCTCGACGAGGACGACTTCTACGAGATCTTAACCAAGCCCAAAAACGCCCTCATCAAGCAGTACCGGGCTCTCCTCCGCTCGGAAAACGTATCGATCGACTTCGAGGACGACGGCGTGCGGGAGCTCGCGAAGATTGCGGCCCAGGTCAATGCCGACGTCGAGAACATTGGGGCTCGGCGGCTGCATACCGTCCTCACGACCCTTCTCGAAGACCTTCTTTACGACGTGCCGGAAGAAATTCCTCCGGGGAGTGCCGTCACGGTTGACGCCGAGATGGTAAAGGACCGCCTAAGCTCGATTGCCTCCAGCCGCGACCTGAGCCAGTATATCCTGTAATTCGGGCGCAGTAAGATTCGACTGTGGAAAGAGACGTACTCCGTCTCCCAGTATGTGCCGTACGGAATACGGACGACCGGCAGGGCGTACCCACCGTTCCGGGGGATCCTGATTTCCCTTCCTATCGGCTCCTCCGGATAGGGTCTGCTTTACCTGGACGCGTACTCCCGGTTGACACGACACTGAGCGGTTCGCTCGTCCAGAAGCACACTGTAGCGTCGGATCCTGCGGCTGTGGGATTATACGGAATCCAACGGTCGATGACGGGTTGAGCGTTCTCGAAAATGGCGTTCTATTCCATTCGGTGTCAACTCTGACCTCCAGTGTCCCGACATCCTGAGTTGGATTTTGTATTAGTCATCGAGAGAGTCATCTCTGGCCCGAAGGTCCGGTGAGGTCCTATACCCATTCACCCGCTCCTCGATGGCGTCCAGGTAATCGTCGTAGACTACACTCTTGTTGACGACTCCTGCCCCTTCGTTTTGGGTTCTGTTTCCTCTGCTCCCCGCAGTGGGTTCGCGGGTGGACGGGGCTGGATCCAGAAACGTCAGGAAGAGCCGGACGGAGACCGACTCCTCCCCCTCCTGCTCCACGTAGGCCCGAACGGTCTCCACCGGGTGGGACATCCCCACCCCGCTCACGGGCCGCTTTCCCGTCACAATCTTTCCAGCCTCCCGATCGACCTCCTCAATCGGGAACTCTCGGGCCTCAAGGGTTTCAAGCGTCGCCTGGAAAACTTGATCGTACGTCCCGTCGACAGTCCGATCCGTAGCCCACGGGTGTAAGAAGGAAAAGCACCCGGTGAGCGCACCTCCAAGAAGCAGTGTGCACAGCACTGGGATACGAGAAGACATCGTAGCCAAAGGGGATTTATTCGGAGAATCGACCTTCGTTGCTTTTGCCGCGATTTCAGCTCAAAAGGTCACAGCTCCGATCGAGGGGACGCTCTCCAACACAATCGAACATTGACGCCCAGAACCAAAAACGGAGGTGTTTTTTCCCACATCCGATTTTCCCAGAAGATCGGGTGCGAGTGCGTGGGACCGTGGAGGGGAAGGATCATCCGACCTCCAGGAAACGGAAGCAAGGAGTCAGAATGAAGATCCAATCGCCCTTTTCAGCCCCCACTACGCGTCTGCGTCAAGATGAATGACGTCCATTTGCGTAGGGGTCCCGTCCTGGATTGTGAGGCGGAGACACGTCTTCTGTTCGTGGAAGCCGTGCTTTCCGGCGGCTCCCGGATTTACGTACAGCATTCCTCCGAGAGAATCGACCCGCTCGACGCGGAGGATGTGACTGTGGCCGCAGATTAGCACGTCGGGAGGATCGTCCACCAGCTTCTCCCCCATCCCGTTCTGCCAGCGACCCGGACGGCCCGCGATGTGCGTCATCCAGATGTCGAGGCCGTCGATCGTAAGCCGCTCGTGCTCGTCCAGTCGGCGCCGACTGTCCGCATCGTCAATGTTGCCCCACACCGCCCGCACGGGTGCAACGGCGCTCAGGCCATCGAGAATCCCGAGGTCGCCGACGTCCCCCGCGTGCAGGATGAGATCGACCCCTTCAAGATCGTCCACCAGTTGGGGGTGAAAGTATCCGTGGGTGTCTGAAAGAATGCCGAGCGTCACGGTGGTGTAGGCGTGAAAGTGCAGAAGGACAAACAAAAGCCCGGACCACAAGATCGCGGTCCGGGCAAATCGCGTCGGGGGAGCGGACAATCTACAGGCTCGCCGTCCGGGATGTACGTCCCGAGACGAGCACTGAAGGGCAAAAGCCTTCCCTAAAAACGTTACAGAGACAAGCTGGAGTCGAAGTCGAGCCGGTGACACGTAAACCCGGCATTCTCAATGGCGGCTTCCACTTCGTCGAGGTCGACCTGAATGAAGGGAAAGGTGTCATAGTGGAGCGGAATGACCGCGTCGGTACCGGTCATCTCCGCGGCGTGAATCGTCCCTTGCACGCCCATCGTGACGACGTCCCCGACGGGGGCCAACATCAAATCCACGTCATAGTAATCTTCGATCCACTCCATCTCTGCAAAGGGGGCCGTATCGCCGGTGTAGTACACGGTGTAATCGTCAAAGTCAAGCACAAATCCTTCCGGGACCCCACCGTACGACCCGTCCGGGAAGCTGGACGTGTGCCGCGCGTGAACGGCCTCGACCGTGCCCCAATCAAAACCAACGGTTCCCCCTTCGTTCAAGGGCTGAACATTTTCGTGGTCGTAGTCCTCTCCCACCCGAGAAATGATCTCGAAGTTGCTGATGACGAGTGGTCCGTCCGGTCCAGCGAAGGCATCTACGTCGGCATAGTGATCAAAGTGAGCATGCGAGAGGAGCACGACGTCAGGATCCAGGGTGTCGGGCGCCGTCTCCGTGTGCGGATTGTCTTCAAAAAACGGATCGAAAAGCAGGGTCGTCCCTCCCGTTTCAATCTGGAAGGTCGAGTGGCCAAAGTAGGTGAGCTCCATGATCGATGGTGTAAAACTTGGTCCCAGAACGTATGCGCAAAGAACACAATTCTAACGGCATTCTGCCCCGGTGCAGTTTCGGCCTACGTCCGAGTGCGACGCGACGGTCGTGTGATGCGAGTCGACGAACCTCGAACGTACACGAGGTTCCTTATAACAATTCTGCAGGATCGTTATGCACTTTGAGGAGTGCTCCGCCGAATTGGTTTTGCATCCTTCCTTTCACCGGTCAAGATCTCGGAGCGGGGATCGGGATGGGCCTGCTCTTACAGGAGGCGATTCTTACAATGGAGGAGCGCTCAAAATGCGCAGTGATCTTCGGCAGACGGGATTACTTCAGCACGACCATGCGGTGGGACTGGATTCCACCCGAGGTCTCCAAACGAACAAAGTAGGTCCCACTCGTGAGGTCTTGTGCCGAAAAGTTGACCTCGTGGTATCCCGGCTGCTCGGTACCAGATGCGAGTTCCGCAACAAGATGCCCTTTGAGGTCCCACACCGAGAGAGAAATCGACTCAGCCGAGCGGACCTCGTAAGCGATTGTCGTAGATTCCGAGAAGGGGTTCGGGAAATTCCCGATGAGCGTCACAGCCTCTTTCTCCTCTTCCGCTGCCCCGAGCCCAATCTTGATCGTACCCGTGGTCCGCTCTCCTCCGTCCGGCGATTGTTGCCGAATCCGATAGTACACCACCTGACCGGAAATCCCTTCATCGGTATACGAAAACTCGGGAGGCTCCGTCGAGGAGGATCGCTTGGCTTCGGAAGCGGAGAGCTCAGCAATTGTCGTGAATGCGGTTCCGTCGTCGGAGCGTTGAACCAGAAAGGGTTGTTCGCTCGACGTTTCTGCTACCCAGCGAAGCGTGACGCTGCGCCCATCCGGGTCCGCCTGCAGATTTCGCAGTCCCGTGTCGAAGGAGAGGGCGGTTGGGACGCGACGAGCCCCTTCTGGCCACGATTGTATAACCGGATTGTCTGACTCCTCAAACCCAAGACGAACGGAAAGCACATCGGACAACTCGTCCGCGGCCGTTCGCAAGGGGCGGCTCTTCAGTTGCGTAAGGCTCCGAACCGACCGGGCCTGTCGCCAGATGCGGAGCTCGTCCAGGCGGCCCGAGAAAAGAGGTGCTCGTGTAGATTCTGAAGGAAACGCGCCATTGAGCCGAGCGCCGAGGGCCAGGGGCACCGGACCGGGCGACACGGGCACTCGGCCTCGAAGCGAATCGACCACCGCCCCATCTACAAACAAACGCAGACGAGACCGCTCGGCATCATAGACTGTCGCGACGTGGTGCCACCTGCCGTCCGCCACCGGACGCCCGGAGCGTAGCGCCTGGTGCTGGCCCGGCTGTCCAGAATAGAACCGCAGCCGACCGCTCCGATCCACCACAAACTCCGCAGGGTAGGCCACAGATTCGTTTCCATTCCACGTCGAAAGAATGATCTCGTCCAGTCCGTTGGTCTGCATCCAAAACTCGATGGTAAACGACGAGACCTGTCCGAGCTGAGGGAGCTGATCGGCCCGAAGGAGAAGCGGGGCCGAAGCCTCGCTCAAATCGAGCGCCTGATTTTCTTGATTGGGGGACGGAGCGGACGTCACCTCCAGCCGTTTTCGATTCTCTACTCCTCTCCGGATCTGGATCTGCCGTGTCGTATCCCGAACGCCCTTTTCCCACGTGAAGGGAGTCAGCCCCCATTCAAACGTTCCGGTCCGTGCCGGCAGCTGCACGCGGACCACTGCCTCGTGGGGACCCGTGAGCGCGCGATCCATTGCCAGCAGATAGGTCCCGGTGTCGTCGTAGGGACGCTGTCGAAAATCCACGGGCTCGGTGCCGTACCGCAGCAGACGGACCTCACGGAGGGTCCATTCAGGCGGGAGCTGCACGATCACCCCGTCGATGGGGGTCGCCGGATCAAGCGTCTCGAAGAGGTTGACGGTCGTCCCGGACGTTCGGACCGTCGGTTCCGTTCTCCCCTGAGCCGTCGCCGGACTGGGACGAGCAAACACTACGATCCCCCCAAGCGCCAGGAGCAAAATAAACGAATGGAACTGCGACATGGTGGCTTGCCCCCCAATTGTGACCGCGTGTCAACGGATCCGCGCCGATCCCGTTGGGGCCTACCGGAGCTGCCCAATCGGGGACATACGTGAATTCGTTCCTGCCGTAGCCTTCACGTATGAATCAAAATTTACCTGTATCCTTGATGTCACGGGGCCGTTATCTTAGCTGTCCTGGTTACAAACCACAAACGAAGAAGCTTTCAGACATGGACGATCTCCCTGACGACCTCCCGTCCGTTGGCTCCCATCAAGGCAACCCGCCGCCCACCGAAACGGGCCAGGAAGTGCGTTCTCCAACGGGCCCGCCTCCGGACTCGACTCCGGCCTCCCCCGCCCCGGCCTTATTCCAACTCGTGAAGAATACGGCGGACGATTGGATCCAGATTCGGGTGCACTCTGCACGTGCACAAGTCTCCGGTCCCGAGGCAGACGATCTCGAGGAAATAGGGCAATACCGATCCATCGAGGAGCTCCGATCCGCCCTTCGCGACACTCCCATCGACGATCGGTCCATCGTCTTCGAGGATGCGGAAACCGACAAGGTGTTAACCGACGAAGACGCTTCTGCAGATCATCCGTGGATTGGGAAGCCTCGCTATGAGCGTATCACCTTCGTAGCCGGCGAGGCGGAGCTGTCTGACTACGTAAACGGTCTCGATCGTCCGTTGGCCTGATCCCTTCCGTTATGGCTGCCGATCTTCTCGAGACTACGGTCCTTGCGACGTATCCCCTCACCCCGAGCGTTCACCAGCTCGTGCTCCGAGCGGATGGTCATACCTTCGACCACACGCCCGGTCAGCACGTGAGTGTTCGGTACGAATCGGACGATGGGCGTCCGGTCTATCGCCCGTACTCCCCCGTGAACGGACCGGGCACCGACCGACTGGTCTTGGCCGTCAAGCGATATGACGGAGGCACCTGCTCGGTTTGGTTGCACGAACGATCGGTGGGCGACCCCGTGCCCCTCATGCCGCCCTCCGGCAACCTTCACCTCCGGGATTCGGGGCGGGACGTGGTCTTTCTCGCCACCGGTACCGGCCTTACCCCCATGCTTGCCATGCTGGGTCAGTACCTGACCGCAGGCGCAGGCCGCGCCGTGCTGCTCTATGGGGAGCGGACCCCCGCGGATCTCATGTATCGCTCGATGCTCGATCGCCTCTCGGCCAGCCACTCGTCCCTGTCCGTCGAGTACGTGTTGTCTGACGCCTCGTGGGAGGGACGGACTGGATACGTGCAGGACCACCTCGATGCGGCGCTGGACATGGTGGTCGATCCGCACGTGTACGTCTGCGGCGTTCCGGAGATGGTCGTGGATACTCAAGATGCTCTGCAGACCGCCGGCATACCGGACGAGCACATCTTCAGCGAGGGCTGGGAGCAGGGCGCCGTCGACGAATAAGTGGGACGTGAACACACTCAACCAATAGTCGGACGCCTTTTTCTCGTCCCGACGTACGTCTCATTATCGGAGATGGGACTCTAACGCTCCATCCGTTGCCGTAGGTGCTTGCGGAGTTGCTTTCGGGCCCGATGGAGCCGTACGCGGACGTTCACCTCCGTCAAGCCGAGGTGCTCGGCCGTCTCGGTCGTAGACTTCTCTTCGAGATCGCGAAATTGAACGACCCGTCGGTAATGATCCGGCAGTTCCTGAAGGGCATCGTGCACGATTCGCTTGCGCTCAGACGCTTCCACTGCTTTCTCCGTGATCAGGGACGCATCTCCCTGATCCGCCAGTAGGAACTCGATGGTCTCGTGCTCTCGATAGTTGTGTCGTTTGGTTTTCCGAAGATGACCGTAGGCGAGGTGCCGCGCAATGGAGAAGAGCCACGTAGACACCTTCGCCTCTCCGCGAAAATCCTCGATCTGCCGATAGGCCTCCGCAAAGGCCTCCTGCACGATGTTCTCTGCCTCGTCCGTGTCGTCCACGATTTGTAACACAAAGTTGTGAAGGCGATCCCGTTCCTGTTCAAAAAGACAACGGAACGCATGCTCACTTCCAGCCTTCAGGGCATCAACTTTGGGATCTTCCGAGGTACAGGGCTGTGGCATTTCCATGGCGGCGGCGGGATTGTGGAAAACAACTGTGGGACGGAATGGTCTTGACCTCATCACCACATGCATGTACCTTCATCGCCACTCCATGTTATCACAAAAGTATAACAGGGGGATAAGATTTTCGTCTCGCCGGTGACCTCGTCATCGCCTTCTCGACTGCGGATCGACGCACCGGGGCCGAGACGCCCTCTTTATTTCATTGCCCACGTTCTCATGCCGGCCGCCGACTCCCCTTCAGAACCTCCTTTTTCCGACGAAAACGAAACCATCGAAACCACCTTCCGCCGTCTTCGCGCGGACGGACACTCGCGCCTGGAGGCCGTGCGTATCATCCTCGACACCCTGGAAGTGTCACTCAACCAGGCGAAACGCCTTCTTCTTACAAACGACACGTGGGCCGAGGCGCAGGACGCATCCTCCAACGACGACTCCTCCCCTTCCGTCCCTCCCGCCCCAGGCTGAATGCCCTATTTGCACGGATCCTCATCTCGCACCCTAATCCCGCGCCGAGGTCGTCGGTAGGAGTAGAGGTATTGTCTCCTACACCAAATTTCTGTTCGCGA
>JAHENZ010000286.1 GCA_018609755.1 Salinivenus sp.
AATGGGCCGCGATTCCGTTCCAGGCCCTCTTTGCCGCCGGTTTCGTCCTCGTCACCGTGTCCAACTTCAATCAAGTCTTTGCCGTCCGACAGGCCACTCCCGCACAACCGTAACGCTCGTTTCTTTCGTAGAATGAGGACTGGAGACCATTGGGCGTGATGAGTGATCGAGACCTCCGGTGAAAGGCGTATCCCCTCAGACCGGCACACTCCATACTCGTCTCCTCGATGTCTTTTTCTTACCTGCGGTTCCCAACATACGCGGATCGTCGTCTTTCAATCGTTCCGGCTGCACTGTACTTTCGTGTATGCTGAAACGCTCATCGCCCTGCGCACTCCTCTCACGCGGTTCCGTTGACGCCCCACACTCATGGCTGTCCCTGACCTCCAGGACGCGATCAATCACCTCCAGCAGAACAACCTGGATGCGGCCATCGCGACGCTGGAACACAAAATCGAGGAGCTTCCGGCCCACCTGACCGCGCACGTGCTTTTAGGCCGCGCCTACGAGGCAAAGCGCGAGTGGGATCGGGCACTCAAGTGTTGGGAAAACGTCCGCTTTTTGATGCCGAACAGTCCCGTGGGGCGGGACGGCAAACAGCGCGTGCTCCGCCAACTGCAGGCGCCGGAGGACTCGGAAGCCACGACGGACGCCTCCGAATCGACGGACGAGCCATCTACGGAACCGGACGAGCCGACGGCCGAAGAGGCCGAGCGAGCGAGTACGCCCGACGCGGAAGAGGAACAAGCGGAGGAGGAAAAAGAAGATGATTCCTCAGAGGACGACACCCCCACGACGGCTACGCAGGCCGTCTCCGAACTCGAACAGCTGCGCCGCCAGGCCGAGGAGGAAGCTCGGGAAGGAGGGGCGCGCCCTGAACTCGCCGATACGCCAACGTCTTCTGCCGAGCCTTCGTCCCCCGACGACGCCTCAAATGAGACGCCGGCGGAGCGCGTCGACCAGATGGAACAGCAGGGAGACGACCTGGACCGTCTGATTAACGAACTGGAGTCGGCTCGAATTGAACCGCAGCCCGACGTGGATGACGTGCCTGCTCCGGACTTGGACAATGACGTCGATGACATCGTTTCGGAAACGCTCGCGCGCATCCACGAAGCTCAGGACAAATTTCGGAAGGCAGCGCAGATCTACGTGAAGCTGGCCTCGCAGGAGCCGGACAAGGCGCGTCAATATCTACAGAAGGCCGCTGAGATGCGGGAGAAGGCCGAAAGCAAGGCCGAGCAAGAGAATCCGAAGTGACGCTTCGACAGTATCGAGTTCCCAGCACTGCTGGTGTTTCTTCGTTCTCTTCTTTGGATTTCTCCCCCTTCATGGACGCCCTCCTTCGTCTCCACGGTCAATCGAACCGACGGGTTGCTGGACTCATGTCCGGCACGTCGCTGGACGGAGTCGACGCCGTGCTTGCCACCATCGAAGGAAGCGGAACCGATCTGTCCGTAGAGCAGGAGGGCTTCGTGCATCAGCCGTATCCGGACGCCCTTTCGTCCCTCCTTCGCCGCAACTCCACCCCCGAGCAGTCCTCGGTTCAGGAGATAACCCGCCTGCACGTACGGCTGGCGAACCTCTACGCCGACGCAGTCGATCGGGTGCTGGAGACATCAGGCACGTCCCGCGACGCTCTCGACCTCGTGGGCTCACACGGACAAACCGTCCACCACCTTCCCGAACCTGCCGACTGTGCCGGAGAGGCCGTTCGGGCGACCCTTCAACTGGGCAATCCCTCGACCCTCGCAAATCGGCTGGGTGTACCGGTGGTGGGCGACTTTCGCGCCGCCGACGTGGCCCTCGGGGGACAGGGCGCGCCCCTCGTCCCCTACTTCGATTACGTGACGTGCACAGACCCGGACGAGCACAGAGGCCTGCTCAACCTGGGGGGCATTGCGAATCTCACCGTTCTTCCCGCCGGAGCCGCCCCCGAAGACGTACGCGCCTTCGACACCGGCCCGGCCAACATGGTCATCGACGCACTGGCCGACCGCCTCTTCGACCAGCCCTACGACCCGAACGGCCAGTATGCTGCCGAGGGCACGTCGGATCACGATCTGCTGGCGGACCTGCTCGAAGGGGAATTTTTCCATCGCGAGCCCCCGAAATCGACGGGACGAGAGAAATTTGGGGCGGACTACGTCGACCGTCTCCTTGGGGTCGCACAGTCCCGCGGTCTCTCTCCCGAAGATACGATGGCCACGGCCACGCTCCTCACCGCCGCGTCCGTCTACCAGGCGTACGCCCGCTACATTCGCCCCGAGCAGTCCATCGACACCCTGATCGCAAGCGGCGGCGGGACGCACAACGACACGCTCATGACCATGCTGGAGGACGCCTTTTCCCCAATTCCTGTCCGGTCGGCCGCCCAGTATGGCCTGAATGCCGACGCGAAAGAGGCCCTTTGTTTCGCCGTCCTCGCCCACGAGACGGTGAACGGCGTCCCCACGAACCTGCCGTCGGTGACCGGGGCCTCTGCCCCGACCCTGCTCGGGACCGTGAGTGTACCCGGACCGTCTGCTTAGTGGGCTTGCACAACTGAAATGCGAGAAATCGCAGATCTCGTGACGCTGTTTCCGTCTGTATCTCCTGCGCGGAATATGCTCGGGATCGACCGCTGCCGGCAAACGATAACGATTGTGGCGTCAGGTGACCAACGCTCGGAACCGCCAGAGTAGTTGTGCAAGGTCACTAGCACCCGTCCCACACAAAAAGCCGACGAAGGTGGGTCGCGCGTCGGTGATCCCGTAAACATGCCCCTGCCTGTCAGGTACAGGGCTCTGTCTCCACGTCACGACTCTTTTCGTCAACCCCTCAGCGTCCCTCATGGAAGCCTCGAACGCTCCGCAGCAGACTGACATTGCCAACATTGGGGAGTTCGGTCTCATCGCTCTCATGCGCGACACCCTCGGCCCGGCCTCAGACGAGGACCTCATTTCCGGGATTGGGGACGATACGGCGGTCTACCGCGTGGGCGACGGGCGCGTCCATCTCCTCACGACCGACGCGCTCACGGAGGGGATCCACTTCGATCGCGCCTTCATGCCGATGGAGCACCTTGGCTTCAAGGCACTCTCGGTGAACGTGAGTGACGTGGTGGCGATGAACGCCGAGCCTCGCTACGCAACCGTCACACTCGGTCTCTCCCAGCAAGTGTCCGTGGAAATGGTCGAAACCATTTACGAGGGAGTGAAAGACGCCTGCGACGCGTACGACGTGACCGTCGTGGGAGGCGATACGGTAAGCTCTCACGCCCTCTCCCTGTCGGTGTCCGTGGTGGGGGAAGCCGAGGAGGAAGAGGTCGTTTATCGCGGCGGGGCCCAGGTCGGCGACAAGCTCTGCGTGACGGGGGACATTGGCGCGTCCTACGCTGGACTCAAGGTTCTCGTGCGCAACCGCCGACGGATGGAGGAGCAGGGAGAAAACTTTCAGCCCAACCTCGATCCATTCTCGTACGTGATCCGTCGCCACCTTGCGCCGCCCGCTCAGCTCAAGACGGTGCGCGACTGGGCTTCGGCCGGAGTACAGCCTCACGCCCTCATTGACATCTCTGATGGCCTTGCCTCAGAGGTGCATCACGTTTGTGAAGCCAGCGACGTGGGGGCTCAACTCTACGAGCCGGCGCTTCCCATCGACCCTGAGACCCGCAACACCGCCACCGACTTTGGGGAGGACGTGAGCGTCTACGCCCTCTTCGGAGGCGAGGACTACGAGCTCGTGTTTACGATCTCAGAAGAGGAGTTGGAAGCCGCCGACCCTCAGTCCTACACCGTAATCGGCGACATCATAGAGCCGGAGGACCCGGAGCATCCCGTCCTCATCCAGCGTGCAGGCGGCGATAACGTGCCGCTTCAGCCGGGGGGCTTCGACCACTTCGACGACGAGGCGTAACGGCGGTCCACTCATCGCGGTCTCTCATTGGACTCAACCTCCCGCTTCAGCTCCAGGAGCCGGGTCTGCAGTCGGTCCACGGTCGTTTTTAGACGTTGCAAGGCCGATCGTGCTTCCTGAAGGTTCTCCTTTCGCCCCAGCGCTTCGAGGGTAGCGGCCGCCTCTTCCGTTTCTTTCGACTGAAGGGTCCCGGCCGCCCCTTTCAAGGCATGGGCCGCCTCCGCCAGGGCCCCTCCGTCCTGCTGATCCAAGGCTGAGCCCATCTCCTCTAAACGGGCATCGCTCTCCTCCAGAAACTGGTTCACTATCGTCCGGAGAAAGTCCGGATCCCAATCGACGCGCCGCAAAAGCCTCTTCTGATTGAGAATCTCTTGATCGACAGTCTCTTCCCCATCCACTGGGCCTCTCCCGGATTCATGCACAGGGTCCTCCTGCTCGCGTACGTCCTCTTCAATTTCTTCAAGCACCGCCCGCAGCTTCGATCGGTCTAACGGTTTCGAGAGATACTCGTCCATTCCCGCCTCGAAACACTCTTCTCGGTCCTGCTCCATAACCCGTGCGGTGAGCGCCACGATCGGCACCGCCGGCCAATCCCTCTGCGCCTCCTCGTCCCGGATCTGTCGCGTGGCCTCCAATCCACTGGTGTTCGGCATCTGCACGTCCATGAGGATCAGGTCGTAGCCCCTCCCCTCCTGACGGGCCCTCCGAAACGCATCCATCGCCTCCCGTCCGTCCTCTGCTATCATCACCGTATGTCCCTCTTTCTTCAACATCTTCTCGATGACCGTCCGGTTCACCGAGTTATCCTCGGCCACGAGGATGCGCAGCCCGTCGGCCGACATCTCTGATGCTTTCACCTCCCCCGGGTCCCCCTGTCGCATGCCGTCGCCCGACGGAGCCAAACTCATCTCTGAAGACGTTGACGCCTCTGGGGCCAGCCTCTCGTTCTCCATAGCGGACGCCCCCAGCACCGCCTCAAGCTTCTCTCCGAGCTCGATTTCAGTGAACGGCTTCACCATGTACACTTCCCCGTCGAGTCGGCTCTGCGTCTCTGCGCCATCGACCGTAGTGAGTCGAAGAATGCCGACCTCCGCCGCTGTCCAGTGATCGCGAATGGCCTCGGCCACCGTCTGTCCCTCCACGTCCGGAAGCTGTTCATCCACGATAGCCAGTGGGGCCGGCCGTCGTCCCTCCCGATGAGCCTGTTCGATGTGGCCGAGCGCACTGGTCCCGTCCTCGCACACGATGGGGTCGGCCCCGGCGGCCTGTAGCGCTTCGACCAGTCCCTGACGGGTCAGGTCGTGATCCTCAACCACCAGGACCCGCCGGTTCTCCACGCCCACCAGCACGTAGCTCGCAAGTCCCCCGCTCTCCACGACGCTCTCAGCCCCTTCACTCTCGGCGGGGTCGTCTGCTACGCCCAGAACGACCGTGAACGTGAAGGTAGATCCCTCCCCTGGCGTACTGTCGACCGAAATCTCTCCTCCCATCAAACTTACAATGCGCGAGGAGATGACTAGGCCCAATCCCGTGCCCCCATGCTCCCGCGTCGTGGACATGTCGGCCTGCTCGAATGCCTCAAATATCTGATCTTGCTTCTCTTCGTCAATTCCAATTCCGGTGTCTCGCACCGAGATTTGTAGGTGCGCTTGCTCCTCCGTGA
Organism: Salinivenus sp.; assembly: GCA_018609755.1. Taxonomy (GTDB): domain Bacteria; phylum Bacteroidota; class Rhodothermia; order Rhodothermales; family Salinibacteraceae; genus Salinibacter. The sequence goes on from JAHENZ010000286.1 coordinate 5,561, forward strand.
TGGGAGACGCCTCCGGAGCCGGCGTTACCTCCACCACCACCTCTCCCTCTTCAGTAAACTTGATGGCATTGCCCACCAGATTCACCAGCACCTGCGAGAGACGGGTTGGATCTCCTTCCACGTGCTCTGGCACCGACGGCGCTACACGCAAGGCCAATTCGAGCCCTTTCCGATGGGCCCGCACCGCGAGCGTCCGCAAGGTCGTGCCCAACTCCTTCCGTACCCCAAAGGACTTTCGCTCCAATTCCAGTTTCCCCGCCTCAATTTTCGACAGATCGAGCACGTCATTGATGATTGCGAGAAGCGATTGGGCCGACGACTTGGCCATCGAAAGATATTCCCGCAGCTCCCCCTCCGCAGACCCGGCAGACTCCAGAGCCAGCTCCACCATCCCCATGATGCCATTCATGGGCGTACGGATCTCGTGACTCATGTTGGCCAAAAACTCGCTCTTGGCCCGACTCGCCGCCCGCGCCTTCTTTTTCAGCTCCTTCTCCATCTGAAACTTCTTTCGAATCACCTCCGTCTGCTCCTGCACCCGCCGCCGAAGCATAATGCCCCAAGAGACCCCCCCTGCCGCCAACAGGACCAGGAGACCCAGGAGCCCGAGCGTGTGGCGCCAGCCCCACCACGGAGCCGGTTCGACGACGGCCACGTCCCCGGCGGTCCGCAGCTTCAATTGAAACGACCGCGGGACCAGCGTCCCCTCTACATCCACGGCCCGAAGGTCGTAGATCCCAGCCACGCGAAGCCGGCTCCCCGTCTCCAGATTGGAAAGACTGTCTGGCATTTCCACCTGCTGCAGCGACGCATTGAAGACCCGATCCCCGGCCTGCAAGGTGAAAATCTGCCGACCCGACGTGGTTACGTGATTCAAAAGCTTTGCCTCCAGCTCAACCAACCGGTCGGCGTACCGGCCACTCAGCAGATTTCCTGACGTCAACAGCAGGGGACGGGGACTGTGCTGTCCAATGACTTGATACCGAGCATTCTCCAGTACCGGATTATAGGAGCCTTTTGCTTCAAACCCGACGAGGTCAATCCGATCCCCTACCTCTGCCTGTTTCCCCATCGGTTCGTCGACAACTGCCTTCAACGCCCCGCTTCGATCCTGAACGTAAAGGGCTCCATCATCTGTGTTATGAATCACAGTGCCACGAATTCGGACGACCCGATTGATGGCATCCCCAACCGAAAACTTCAGCAACGAATTGATGGACCTTCGTTCGAGGGCAAACAGATCACTGGGACCCGGCTCCTGTATCGACACGTGCTCCCATCCCGGCAGGAAGATCTTAACACTGGTAAGCTGGTTTCGGTCGTTATAAAGCGCCCCGGCAACTCCTGCAATCCGAACCTTCGCTCCAATAATCCGGTCGGGGGTTTCCGCGGCTCGATGAGGGGGAATGTGGGCGTCAAACTTTTGGATCCCTGCGTTAATGGTCAAAAACTTATGTCCTGCATCATTGCGCCGAACGCCCTGCACAACCCCCTCAATCTCCACCCATTCAGCATC
>JAHENZ010000287.1 GCA_018609755.1 Salinivenus sp.
AGAGGGGCGGGCACGAGCGTATCGTCCGGGGTCCACGGCACGGCCTCTGCCGTCTCGCGGCGTTGCAATTCCGTAATCATCCGGCGGTTGTAAATATTGCCACCCGTGGGCCGGTCGTGGATCTCAGGGACCAGGAGCGTGACGTTCATAGCGGCGATTCAGGTCGAAAACCGGAGCGCTAATTTCTGCTCTCTTCTGGACAGACCAGAATTCCGGCCCAGCGGTCCATTTCTTGCGAAGATAAGGACAAACGCTCTTTTGGAATCAGCTTCGTTGGTATGTCTTTTCTCTCTTCGTCGCAGAAGGCCCTCGTAGATCGTCTGGCAGGAATCCGAGAGGACGTGGAGGCCCGCATGATGTTCGGAACGATCGGCCTGTTTGCGAGCGATCAGCAGTTCGGAATTCTCGACGACGAGGATCTCTACCTGTGCGTGGACGACGAGAGCCGCGCCAGCTTTTCCGAGGCGGAGACGAGCCCGTACAACGCAGCGACGGTGCAGGAGGCGGCCTACCTGGAGGTGCCGGACGACGTCGTGAGCGACCCGGACATGCTGGCGGCGTGGGTCCACCGGGCCATCGACGCGGCCGGCTAGCGAATGTGGGGTAGGGAAGGGGGAGTTTTGAGTGCGTCTGGGGAGGGGCGGAGTCGTCACGCTGCGTCTTCGGCATCCAACAGTGCGGAGAGGGCCTGCTCGTGGACCTTCAGGTCACTGCCGTCGAAGAGCACGAAGCGAATCAACTCCACGGTGTCGAGGCGCGGGGCCCAGTCGAGCATCGTCTTCAGTGCGATGTGGGCTGCTTCGTCCATGGGATAGCCGAACGCACCGGTCGAGATCGCCGGGAAGGCAATGGAGGTCACGCCGTTTTCCTCGGCGCGCTGGAGCGCATTCTCGTATCCGGTGCGCAGCAGCTCGTCGGAGGGCTCGTCGCGCCCGTAGACGGGGCCGAGGACGTGAATGACGTGGGCATTGGGGAGGTCGTGGGCGCCGGTAATGACGGCCTCGCCGGGCTGGATGGGTGCCAGCGGCTTCGTTTCCTTTGCGAGACCGGGGCCCGCTGCGCCATGGATGGCGCCGGCCACGCCTCCCCCCGTGCGAAGCTGAGCATTGGCCGCATTGACGACGGCCTCCACGTCGTTCTGCTTGACGATGTTGCCTTGCACCAGTTCAAGGGTGACGCCTGCTTTGGTATGGGCCATGTCTCCGTAGGATGAGAAGGTGTAGAGAAAGAGGGGCGAGTGGGGTTTTTGGTGCTGTCCGGTGGGGCGGGTTTCGGCTCTGTCCCCACACGACGGTGCTCCCTTTCCCCCGTTTCGGGTCGGACGATTCCGTCGATCTTTCGAGGGACGTCTTTGCCGGCCGTTCTTCCCGTTCGAAAGCGTGGAGGTAGATGTAATCTTGTTCCCCTGTTATGTTCATTTTGGACGGGCGCCGAGGGCGTTCCCATTTCTGTTGCCGATTAGATCCACTCGTTTCATGTCGCTGTTTTCGTCCGATTCGCCCTCGCCCGAGCAGCGCCACACGGTGCTGGAGCGCGCCCAGGATCGTATGAAAGATGTCTTCCGACGCTCGTCGGTCCTGGGAGAGCTCTCCTGGAACCGGCTCGTCCACAGCGTACTGCTGATCCAGACCCCCTTCACGTCGCGCAACGTGCTGTGGGCGCTTGCGGCCTTCATCGCGGCCACCGCGGCGGTAGCAGGCGGCTTCAACGCCGGCTGGCCTCAAGAGGCCGCCTACATGGCCGGGATCTTTGTCGTGGCCGCCCTGCTGTGGGTGAGCGAGGCTCTGCCCCTTTTTGCCACGGGGCTCGTGATCGTAGGACTCGAAATTATTCTGCTTGGCAACCCCGGCGGATGGCCGGGGCTCGGCTATGAAGCGGCGCCCACGCCCAGCTACCAGGAGTTTCTGGCCCCCGCGGCCGATCCCATCCTCGTGCTCTTCTTTGGGGGATTCCTCCTGGCGCGGGCCTGCGTAAAGGAGGGCGTCGACCGCACGTTGGCGGGGGTCATCCTTCGAGTCTTTCAGGGGCGGCCCGGCCTCGTGATGCTCGGCCTCATGCTCGTCACCGCCCTCTTCTCGATGTGGATGAGCAATACGGCGGCCACGGCCATGATGATTACGCTCGTCACGCCCATGGTCACACAAATTCCCGAGGGCGACCCCATTCGGAAAGGCCTCGTCCTCGCGGTCCCATTTGCCGCCAACGTGGGCGGGATGGGGACTCCCATCGCCTCGCCCCCCAACGCCGTGGCCGTCGGCTTCCTGTCGAGTGCCGGCTACGAGGTGTCGTTCCTGCAGTGGATGCTCATTGCCATCCCGCTGACCATTGGAATGCTGGGCGTGACCTGGGGGGTGCTGTGGTGGCTTTATCCGCCCGCTTCGGGCGGCCTTACGCTGCAGGCCGAGCACCGGTCGCTCGGACGGCGAGGCATCTTCGTGCTCGCCATCCTCGGCCTCACCATTGCCCTCTGGTTGACCGATCGCTGGCACGGGCTGCCTACGGCGGTGGTGGCCCTGCTCCCCGCCATCGCATTTACGGCCACCGGTGTCCTCGATCAGGCCGACGTGGACAGCCTGGAGTGGGACATTCTCATCCTCATCGGTGGGGGCCTTGCCCTCGGTGTGGGGATGCAAAAGACCGGTCTCGACCAAATCCTCGTGGAGGCCGTGCCCCTCAGTGGTCCCTTCGTCCTTGCAGGATTCGTCGGGGCCACCGTCTTTACGAGCACGTTCATGTCGAACACCGCTGCGGCCAACCTGTTGATCCCGATCGGTGTGTCCTTCGCATCCCCGATGGCTGCTGGGAGTGGGGGCGGACCCATTCAAATTGCCCTCAGTATTGCCCTGGCGGCGTCCCTCTCCATGGTCCTTCCGGTAAGCACGCCCCCAAACGCCATTGCCTATGCCAGCGGTGAACTCGACACGTCGGATTTCGTGCGTGCGGGTGGGCTGCTGGGCTTGCTCGCCGTGGTGCTCATTGCAACATTCGGTGGATCCGTGATTGCCTTCTGGACCTGAACGGCTCACCTTGCTCTCACTTTTCCTTCGTCGAACCCCCTTTCGAAGCTATGACCGTCGACACCATCATGAGCCGCGACGTCGTGACCGTCCCGCCGGACGCGGCGCTCATCGAAATTCGCAGCCTGCTCCACGAGCGGGGCTTTCGTCACCTACTGGTCGTTGAGACCGATGACACGCTTTGCGGGGTCATCTCCGATCGCGACGTGCTGCGGGCGCTCAGCCCGTTCCTCGACACCTTCAGTGAGGAGCACCGGGACGTGAAAACGCTGAGCCAGCCGGCCTCGGAAGTCATGCGCACCGAGCCGATCACCGTGGGCCCGAACACGACGATCGAGGAGGCGGCACGGACTCTGCTCGATAACAGCATCTCGTCGCTACCAGTGGTGGAGGAGGATGCGCTCGTCGGAATCGTCACCACCAAGGATCTGCTGCAGCACTATACGAATGAAGGGTGAGCCTCGGGAACTCCTTCGGACGACCTCATCTCATTACCGTCGCCGCTAGTGCTCAGTCAAGCTGAGGATGACGAGGATCGAATTGTAGTCTGTGTTCGAAAGTTATTGTCTGCTAAGTAATTACGATTCGACGAGCAACGCTCAACCCGACACGGAAAACGTGACGCAGCACTAGTGGACCGTTACAGATGACCTTGCGGGTTGAAGCCGCGATCTCAAAATTCCAAATTATGGCACATCATTTCGAGCATGGCAATCTGCGATTGCCTACGTCGAGAAATCTTCCAGGCGAAGTCCCCGACTTCGAAGAGGCTTCTCGACTTGGCCATCTAGATGGCCTTACTCGAAGCGACCTGCCTGAGGAATTTTGAGATCGCTTGGGATGCTAAATGACATGTAACAGTCCACTAGCAGGCTGTTGCGCATAGACTCACCCTCACACTTGCCTCTAAAAATGCCAAATATATTGGCTGTAATTTGGTAAATGAGGGGGATTTTTCCTTTCGGGGGATACGTAGCACCAAAAGTTCGCTCGTCCGAGCTTCCAAACCCCAATGCGCAACAGGGTGCTGGGCCTGTGGTAGCCCATCTGGAGGGTGAGAACCGGCGTCGGTACGAACCTGCAAAAAAATACCCAGTCGGGCCACATGAAGCCCGACTGGGCGTGCGCTGAGCCGCACCCACTCACAACTCTTTCGGGGTGCGGCCCCTGATCCCCGTTCCCAACGTCTGGGGATGGAATGATCCGTTACTGAATTTCAATCTGACGGCGTGTGCTCTCCTCTGTTTTCGGGACGTTGATGGTGAGCACGCCGTCGTCGTAGGTGGCTTCAATGTTGTCCTGGTCCACCGCATCCGGCAGACGGAACGTTCGGTGGAAGTTGCCGAAGGCTCGCTCCACGCGGACGTACTCTTCGCCTTCCTCCGTCCGCTCGCTGGAGCGTTCGCCGCTCACCGTCAGCGTGCCGTTCTGAAGGTTGATGTTGATGTCATCCTTGCTCATGCCCGGCACGTCGAGGCGGAGGTGGAAGGCCTCATCTTTCTCCACCAGGTCCGTTCGGGGCGACCACACCGCCGTGGTGCCCTGGTCGTCCTCGGAGCGGTCGAAGAAGCGGTCGAAGAGGCTGTCAACTTCGCGCTGCAGGTTGCGAAGCGTGCGGTTCGGAGATCGGCGGGTAAGCTGCGTCATAGTGATCACCTCGTGTGCGATTTGTTCAACAGGTTGTACGAGCGTGTCGTTGGCAAGTCGGATCGCGGGTGGGCATCAAAGATACCCAGCATCGATGATGCCCAGCGTGTCAAGGTCTCCTGTCAACAACATTTCCATCCATCAAACCCATCAAACCGTGTGCCACCCATGGGGTTGACCGGAAAAGTACGCAATCCCGACAGGAAGGCTCTGCCGCCGCGGCAGAGGCGACTGTAGTTCTGACAGCGGAGCTTGACGAAGTGACTGAGCGGAACGGGCACGCAGGTCGAGACCGTGGAGGCAGGGGCGAAATCGGCGTTCTTGGCGTCGGGAGGTGGGGCGCGTATCGAGGCGAGACGTGACGGCAGTGCGGTGACACGCGCCCCCTCGACGTGGAAAAAGAAAGTGGGGGTAGAACCTGGCCTGATTCCGAGAATATCAGAGACGTCCATCGTCTCTCCGTTTCTCTTCTTCTTCCATGTCCAGTTTGCGCCCTCTTTTTCTGCTTTTCCTCCTGCCGTGGATGGGCTGCCAGTCGCCATCGTCGCCCGAGGCTTCGTCGTCCTCCAAGCCGGTCCCCGATTCGCTCCTTCAGTCGTATGCGACGGTGTCGCTTGACACCGACCTTCAGTCCCTGACCGATCCGCAGGCGGAAATGGTGCAGCACTTGATTGAGGCGGCCCAGTCGATGGACGTCATCTTCTGGGAGCAGGCCTACGGCAATCGAGATTCGCTCCTCCAGTCGATCGGCGACCCGCAGCGCCGACGCCTCGCGGAGATCAACTATGGACCCTGGAGTCGGCTGAGCAACTTTGCGCCGTTTCTGGATGGAGTGGAGCCTCGGCCGCCCGGGGGCAACTTCTACCCGGCGGACGTGACGACAAAAGAACTCGAGCAGGCCGCTGCCTCCACCGGCACGATTGATGGTCCGTACACGATGGTTCGGCGCCTGCCCGATGGATCGCTCACGGCCCTCTCCTATCACCAGTTCTTTGCCGAGCCAGTAACGACGGCTGCCTTCCAGCTCCGCGACGCGGCTCAGCTCGCCGAATCGGCCGCACTCCGATCATTCCTGGAGCGTCGCGCCGATGCGCTCACGACCAGCAATTATGCGACCGATCTTCCGGCCCAGTCGTCTGCCCTCGACGCTGTCGTTGGACCGATGAACACCGGTGAAGATCGGTTGCTTGGGGCGAAAGCCTCGGCCGTCGGGCTCGTGCTCCAGCGGAATGCGGAGGCGCAGCAGCAGCTGAACGGGCTCGTAGAGCAACTGCCCACGCTCCTGGACACACTGGGGGATGCCGGGGCCTCTCCGGCAGAGGAGGTGCCGACCGTCGGGGCGTACGACGTGCTGTACGCGTCCGGGGCAGCCAATGCCGGACCGAAGCCACTCACCCTCTCCCAGCTGGGGGAGACGCCTGCCACACCGGGGCGCTACTTCGTCTTCCCAAACCTCGTGCAGGCGCACGCCGACTCCCTGCTGCGACCGGTTGCCGACGGGGCGATTGCCCCGGAGCAGCGCTCGCACGTGACGGCCGACGCGCTGTTTGACCAGACAGCGTTCCGCGAATTGGTCCGCTCTACGCGTTCGGATTCGGTGCCCACTGCGGACGAGGCACTGGACGCAGGCGCGACGGCGGCTCTGGGCTGGGCGATGGCGGCGACGTCCCTTGAGGAGAGCGAAGGAGCACGGATGGACGCATACGCGACAGGGCTCGTCACACTGATCCACACCCTCCACCGCGACACCACCAGTGTTCCGGGTCGCGCCGCCCTGCTCCAGCTCAATTTTCTTCAGGAGAACGGAGCGATTACGTACGATGAGGCGGCCGGCACCTACGCCGTAGCTCCGGCAGCGATGCAGGAGGCTCTTCCCGATCTCGCCCGTCGCCTGGGGGCGCTTCGACGGGCCGACCGAGACGAGAGGCAGGCGTTTTTGAGTGCTCACGGTTCCGCCGCTTCCTCTCTCCGCACCACGCTTGCCCGGCTCTCCGACCGGCCCGTGGCCCTCGAATTCGAACAGGGGCCCTCTGTGCTGCAGGGGCTGGCACCCGCCGTGATTCAGTGACCTCTCCTCTGGTCCTTTCTTCTGGTCCTTCAGATCACGTCCCGCAGAGAGCCTTTCCTACCTGTGTTCACGTCCAACCTTGGGGAATCGCAGTTTCGGCATTTGACGGATTCGCGTTCAGGGCATGGCAAATCGCGTTGTCGGGAACGTCCTTCCACATTCCGAATCCCCAACCCCAAATTTGAATCCA
>JAHENZ010000288.1 GCA_018609755.1 Salinivenus sp.
CCAGCTTAGTCGCGGCTTGAACACAAGACCGTCGCTCACGAGATTTCCCTTCGCGACCACGTTGCTGTGCGACAGCGTCTGCCCCAGGCCGTTCGGCGGTGGGGAGTTGGGATTGTCGTCGTTCGGTCCGCCCGTGGGGAGAATGAAGTTGTGAGCGTTCGACCAGTAGTCGCCGTAGAGCTGCACGGTCCCAAACTCGCCCTGCATCCCCACCTGGCCATAGGTGCTCCACTGCTCGAAATTGGTAAACGGCACCTCACCGGTGTACTTCGGATCGCCGTAGGTGCCACCCTTCTGGGTCTCAAAGAAGGTCGGCGCCTCCGGGGTGTGGAAGTTGCCAGACACGCGACGCTCGGCGCCCACGCGCCACCCCACGTCCCCCTGTGCGGCACTCAAGTCAAGGGAGGCGGCCCGTTCGTTGTTGTTCGTGTAGTACTGCGTAGACGCGGCGCCGCCCACGTCCAACTCGTCGACCCCGGTCGTAGGCGCGGGCTTGCTAATGACGTTGATGGCCCCGCCCAGGGCGTCGGAGCCGTAGAGGATGCTGCTGGCCCCGCGCACCACCTCCACGCGCTCGGCCTCACTCGCGTTGGTCGTCGGAAAGTGGCGGACGCCAAACTGATAGTATTCCTGCGCGATGCCATCCTTCAGCAATACGACGCGGTTGCCGCTCAAGCCGCGGAGCACCGGCTTCCCGGCCTGCGACCCGGTTTGGATGGACGACACCCCGTCCACGTTGTCTCGAAGCAAGGCCCCCAAGGACGCATTGCGACCGCTCTGGAGATCCTGAGTGCCCATCACGTCTACGTCCTGCGGCGCACGGAGGGTGCTCCGGGCCCGGGCCGTACCGGTCACGGTCACGCCTTCGGTCTCCAGCACCCGCGTCTTCAGGGAAACGTCCACTTCCAGAGACTCCCCGGCGGCGAGCGTCACCTCGCGGACGGCGGTCTGGTAGCCGACGAACCGAAATTCAAGGGTATGATCGCCGACGGGCAAGTTGTCGAGACGATACTGGCCGTCTGCCCCGGTGGTGGTGCCCCGTTGCAGGGCCGGATCAACGACCTGCACGCCCGGCAACGGGGCCCCGTCCGGACCCGTCACGGTGCCGGTGACGGTGCCGCGAGTAGACTGCCCCTGGACAACGGGTGGGGCAAATAGGAGAAAACCAAGAATTAGCGAGAGAAACGTACGAGTGATCATAAAATACAGGCGGACTTCGTGCGACGACGCGATAGGGGCCTGCTACACACAGGAAAGGACAAGAGGAGAAGGCCCATCTGCGCAGTCGACACGGACTCGGCCGCTCATTCAGCGGCCGCTCTGTCTCTCCGACACGCACGTGTCCCATACCGAAGAAGCAGCATAGCGAACCCCGCCTGGATTGACGGGAGAATCCCCAGCGTCACTGGACCTCAACGACGCTTCTACTCACCACAACCGAGCACCGCTATAGTACACCCCGACACGACTACGTCCGATGGACCCTAGAGAGGGGAGGGGGCCCACGAATCGGACGAGGAACAGACACGTGCACCGGCGCGAGGTGCGTCCGCAGAATGACCCGCGTGGTCCCCGTCACGTGAGGAGTCGAGGGGGGCGTGAGCTGGGGCAGCACCACGAGGAGGCGCCGGGCACAAAGATCACACTCCGGTGCCGTCACCGTTGCACTTCCGTCGGCCACGACGGGCACGTCGGAGTGATGAACGGCTGCCGAGTGACAGGGCGTATCGGACACCGTCTCCATGCGCTCCGCCGCATGCTGAAGGTGGTGCACAACCGGGCCGCCCACCCCACCCGCAAGGAACGTGGCAAGCAGCAGCCAAACGGCAATGTGACGGAGTCGACGCATGGGCACGGAAGCATCCAGTGTCGTGACGGGATCAAAATGACAGCTCTGCCTCCGGGGTTCCTCGTCTGCACGAGACCACACATGTACATTTGTTCATTCCCGGCAGGCTCTTGTTTGCTGTCATTTAGGAGAAGCGTCGACACTTTCTCTTCCGTCTGCTATGTTAACGACCCCTACAGACTGCTTCCCGATGCTTTCTGCCGATGCCCGACTCCATCATCCGCGTCGTTGACGTATATCCGTACCGTGAGACCTCCGTCAACCCGGAGTTTCTACTGCTCCGCCGCGCCCCCGACACCGAATACGCCGGGCAGTGGCGGATGATTGGCGGCAAGATCGAAGAGGGCGAGACCGCGTGGGAAACGGGGCTTCGGGAAGTGGAGGAGGAGACCGGACAATCTCCCACGCGCTTCTGGGCGCTCCCTTCTGTGAACGCGTTTTACGAATGGCAAAATGATCGCATCAACCTCGCTCCGGCCTTCGCTGCAGGCCTCTCTCGCGACCCGACGCTCGACGACGAGCACGATGCATTTACCTGGCTCCCGGCTCAGGAAGCGGCCCAGCGGCTCGATTGGCCCGAACAGAAGCGTCTCCTCCGCCTCGCCGACCGGGTGCTCCGAGACGGGATTCCCCCCAGTTTGACCATCGACATCTAGATTTCCCCTCTACGAAATTCCTCTTCTCTCCTGTAACAGTCTCACGAAGGGAGAAACAAAATAGTGCATATCAGGTCGACTTCTTTTACACTTCTGCCTCCCGATTCCCTCTCGACATGGAATCCCTCTCCGAAGAAGATCCCATCTCTCCTATTTCCGAGGCCACGTTTCTCGGCCTCGACGGCAAGAACGTACTCGTGACCGGCGGCTCTTCGGGCATCGGGCAGGCCATTGCCGTCCGCTTCGGCGAAGAGGGGGCAAACGTTGGCGTCAACTACCTGAAAGCCCTCGCCGACGCCCGCGAGACCGAAGATACCGATACGGGAATAAGTTTCTAAAATCCACTTTTTGCTTGCGGCTGTACACGGTCCTCAGCTACAGCGGAAAATGGTTGACCTACTTTCTCACGGATCGGTATGATTGAGGCGGTGCAAAACTGTATCGCGGAGGTTCAGGACTGTGGCGTCGACACACACCTCGTACAGGCCGACGTCTCGGAGGAAGACGACGTGCAGCGCATGATGCAGTCCACCATCAACGAGCTGGGCGGGATCGACGTGCTGGTGAACAACGCCGGAATCCAGACCTCCAGCCCCTCGCACGAGACGGACATCGAGTCCTTCGACAAGGTGATGGACGTCAATCTGCGCGGCGCGTTTCTCTGTGCGCGAGAGGCGATCCGGCACTGGAAGGAGGAAGACAAAGCCGGCTCGATCGTCAACGTGTCGAGCGTCCACCAGGAGATTCCGAAGCCCAAGTACGTCGGCTACTCCTGCAGCAAAGGGGGCATGCAAAACCTCACGCGCACGCTGGCCCTCGAATACGCCGCCGACGGCATCCGGGTCAACGCCATTGCCCCCGGCGCCACGATCACGCCGATCAACCAGGCGTGGGTGGACGACCCCGAAAAGAAGAAGCAGGTAGAGGAGCACATTCCAATGGGCCGGGCCGGCGATGCCGACGAGATGGCCGCCGTGGCGGCGTTTCTGAGCTCAACGGAGGCCGGGTACATTACGGGACAGACCCTCTACATCGACGGGAGCCTCACGCTGTACCCCGACTTCCGGACGGCGTGGTCGTCGGAATGAGTGCGGGTGAATGGGCGTGTCAGCGTACGTGAGTGTGGGCGGATGTGCGTGTATGGATGGCATGCGCCGTTCCCATTTCTTCCCCCTATGCCTCCGGGACATGTGTGCAGCACTTCCCGTTCTCCGACTCAGATTGCGATTCGAAGGGTCCCCATTCGTAATCTGAGCCTCGCAATTCGCAACTGACCATGACGGCCGAGCACGACCGCCTCGCCGCTTCTCGCGATCGCCGCGCCGACTGGAAGAAGTGGGGACCGTACCTTGCCGATCGGGCCTGGGGCACCGTCCGGGAGGACTACAGCGCCACCGGCGAGGCGTGGGAATTCTTTCCGCACGACCAGGCCCGCAGCCGCGCCTACCGCTGGAACGAGGACGGCCTCGCGGGCTTCTGCGACCGCGACCAGCACGTCTGTCTGGGCCTCGGCCTCTGGAACGAGAAAGATCCCATCCTCAAGGAACGCCTCTTCGGCGTCACGGGCACGCAGGGCAACCACGGCGAGGACGTCAAGGAGTATTATTACTACCTCGACTCCACGCCCACCCACTCGTACGCAAAGATGCTCTACAAGTACCCGCAGGCGGCGTACCCGTACGCAGACCTCGTCCGCAAAAACGAGCGGCGCGGGAAAGAGGAGTCGGAGTATGAGCTGGTCGACGCCCTGGACAATGCCCTGGCCGCCGGCCGCTACTTCGACATTTTCGTCGAATACGCGAAGGCCGACGAAGAGGACATTCTGTGCCGCATTACCGCCCACAACCGCGGCCCGGAGCCTGCGCCCCTCCACCTCCTGCCTCACCTCTGGTTCCGCAACGACTGGTCGTGGGACCACGAGACGGAGCGGCCGCTCCTTCAGCAGACGGACGACCGTGAGGTGCGTCTGCAGAAAGAGGCCCTCGGTGAACGGTGGGGGTACGTGTCCGCTCCGGACGACACCGACGTGGAGCTCCTCTTCACCCACAACGAGACCAACCGGGAGCGTCTATTTGGGGCGTCCAATCCGAGCTCGTACGTCAAAGACGGCATCAACGAGTACGTGGTAAACGGAGAGGCCGACGCGGTGAACCCGAACCGGCGGGGCACGAAGGCCGCGGCCCACGTTCAGTGCACTGTGCCGCCCGGCGCCGCCCGCACGGTGCAGGTCCGCTTTACCCCCGAGCGCACAGACCATCCGTTTGACACCGCCGATGACGTCTTTTCCACTCGCATTGCGGAGGCCGACGCCTTCTACGACAAGGTCCAGCACGACGACCTCTCCGACGAGGAGACGCGCCTGCAGCGACAGGCCTTCGCCGGGCTGATGTGGACGAAGCAGTTCTACCACTACGATGTGGACCAGTGGCTGGACGGCGATCCCGCGCAGCCCGACCCGCCCGAGGGCCGCTGGCGCAACCGCGACTGGGAGCACCTCCACAACAGCGACGTCATTTCGATGCCGGATACCTGGGAGTACCCCTGGTACGCTGCCTGGGACCTGGCCTTCCACATGATCCCGGTCGCTATGATCGATCCGGAGTGGGCCAAGCGACAGATGATTCTGATGACCCGCGAGTGGTACATGCACCCGAACGGCCAACTGCCGGCCTACGAGTGGGCGTTCGACGACGTGAATCCGCCGGTGCACGCGTGGGGAGCCTGGCGCGTCTACAAGATCTCCCGCGACGTGACCGGAAAGGCCGACACCGACTTTCTGGAGAAGATCTTCCACAAGATGCTCCTCAACTTCACCTGGTGGGTCAACCAGAAGGACGAGGACGGCAACAACATCTTCCAGGGCGGCTTCCTCGGACTCGACAACATCGGCGTGTTCGACCGCAGCCAGGAATTGCCCACGGGCGGGCACCTGGAGCAAGCCGACGGGACGGCATGGATGGGCATGTTTTGCCTCAACATGCTGGCGATGGCGCTGGAGCTCGCCCGCACGAAACCGGCCTACGAGGACGTGGCCACGAAATTCTTCGAGCACTTCGTCTACATTGCCGACTCCATCAACAGCCGGTGCGGGCGCACGGGCCTCTGGGACGAAGAGGACGGCTTTTACTACGACACCATCCACTCCCCGAACGGAGACATGATTCCCCTGGAAATCCGCTCGTTCGTGGGCCTCATTCCCCTGTTCGCCGTGGAAACGATCGAAAAGGCTCAGCTGGAGGCGCTGCCCGACTTCAAGCGGCGCATGGAGTGGTTCTTCAACGAGCGTCCCGAGCTCATGGAGAACCTCACGCTCGATCCGGGCGACGCAGATGAGCCCCGGCTGCTCCTGTCCCTGGTGAACCGGGAGCAGCTGGAACGCATTCTCGACCGCATGCTCGACCCCAACCAGTTTCTCTCAGCGTACGGCCTGCGCTCGTTGTCGAAGGAGCACGAACGTGATCCCTTCACGTTTCAGACCAACGGACAGACGTTCTCGGTGGAGTACGAACCGGCAGAGTCCACGACGGGCCTGTTCGGCGGCAACTCGAATTGGCGGGGGCCGGTCTGGTTTCCGGTCAATTACCTCATGATCGAGTCGCTTCAGAAGTTCGACCACTACTACGGCGAGGACGTCACCGTCGAGATGCCCGACGCTGACGAACCGATGTCGCTGTGGGAGGTCGCGGGCAATCTTTCGCGGCGCCTCATCCGCATTTTCCACACGGACGACGAGGGCCGCCGCCCCGTGTTCGGTGGCGAACCGCTCTTCCAGAACGATCCCCACTTCGATTACCCGCTCTTCTACGAATACTTCCACGGCGACGACGGCGCGGGCCTCGGGGCAAGCCACCAGACGGGCTGGACGGCTCTCGTCGCCAAACTCATTCAGCAAAGCGGCACTTCATTGGACGATTAGTCCTCCCCAAAACTTGGACAGACACGTCGCTCTGATTGCCTATGCCCTGGTTCCGTACTCTCTGACCTCCTGAATAAGCTCCTAATCAAGTTTGGACATCTTGTGGAGTCACGTGATTAACTGCAAGAATCGCCTTCCTCGAACCTTTTGCTTGCAATGAGGCAAGTGCCTGTTTTCAATCAGGAACGTTCATTTTTCGCTTGATCGAAAAACGAACCAAAAAGATCAAGGCTGTGAAGAAACGACCTGAACATCCCCTACACTCCACTGACGGGGATCCCAGATCCCCATTCTCAAACTCTCCCGACGGCTGTCGGGATCAAACATGAGAAATTTCGGGTGTTTCGTTCTGGGAATGTTCCGAGTGGTCGTTTCTTCGAGGCCGGAGAGAGCGTTCTGCCGTTCCTTCGAAGTCCTCTTCGTTTGAGCGGCGTCAGGACATTAATCTCGCAAAGTCATACAGTTCGGTAATCTCGCTTCCGCTCAAGCAACGACGCGCAGCAAAGACGCCTCCCCTTCTCCGCCGTTCCGGCGCCTGCGTTTTCAAGGCCGGACCGGTTCAAAACCACAGGGTTGTGCCCGAATGAAATCGGACAGCATCCTCCGGACATTTTCAAAAACCTACGAGATGTCCAGGAGCGACGATTGGTAATCTTTTGAATCGGTATCGCCGGCTTTGATAAGGATCCTAACTCCGTCGTCTCTGTCCTTCACGCGCCCCCTACCATGCTCGACTTTGGTCGTGAACTCTGCTCCTCCCTCCCCGCCGCCGGCGACCGCGAATGGCTCGTGACGAATGGGCGTGGCAGCTACGCCATGGGGACCGTGAGCGGTGTCCGGACGCGCCGGTACCACGGCCTGCTCGTGGCCGCCCTCAACCCGCCCCTGGGCCGCACGCTCCTGGTAGCCCAAACCGACGAAACGGCGACCTACGACGGGCAGGACTATGCGCTCGCTACCCACCGCTGGGCCGACGCCGTCTCACCGCGGGGCCACCGGCACCTCGATCGCTTCCACCTGGAGGGCACCGTACCGGTATGGACCTACACCTGCGGCGACGCTCTCCTCGAAAAGCGGGTGTGGATGGCGCAGGGCGAGCATACGACGTACGTGCAGTACCGGCTCGTCCGAGGACGGAAGCCGATGACTCTGCGTGTGAAGACGCTCGTGAACCACCGCGACCACCACGCGACGACGGATGGCCACGGCTGGACGATGGACGTATCCTCGGTAGAGAAGGGGCTTCGGGTGAATGCCTACGACGGTGCTGCCCCCCTCTACCTGCGAAGTGCGGACGCGGACGCCGAGCCTGCCCACGACTGGTACCGCGACTTTTTTCTCTCGACGGAGGCCGATCGAGGCCTGGACGCACACGAAGACCACCTCCACGCCGCGACGGTAGAGTGTACACTCGCGCCGCAGGACTCCACTTCCCTCGTCTTCAGCACGTCTCCCGAGGCCTCGCTGGACGGCGCTGCAGCCCTCGATGCCCAGCGCACGCACGAAACCGAACGGCTCGGACAGGCCGACCTCGACGAGGCTCCCGCCGACGTGCAACACCTCGTCCGCGCCGCGGACCAGTTCGTCGTCGATCGCCGCGCGCCGGACGATCCGGACGGTACATCGATCATAGCGGGCTATCCCTGGTTCGGCGATTGGGGCCGGGATACGATGGTTGCCCTCCCGGGGCTGACGCTCACCACCGGCCGCCCTGAGGTGGCCGCCCAAATCCTCCGCACCTACGGGCGGTACGTGGACCGCGGCATGATTCCGAATCGCTTTCCGGACGAAGGCGATGCACCCGAGTACAACACCGTCGACGCCACGCTTTGGTACGTGGAGGCAATCCGCGCCTACGTGTCCGCCACGGACGATCTCGATCTGTTGCGGACGCTCTTTCCGGTGCTTCAAGACATCGTGGACTGGCACGAGCGCGGAACGCGCTACGGCATTCGCGTGGACCCAAACGACGGACTCCTGCGGGCGGGCGAACCCGGCGTGCAGCTCACCTGGATGGACGCGAAGGTGGACGACTGGGTGGTGACGCCCCGTATCGGAAAGCCGGTGGAGGTAAATGCCCTCTGGTACAATGCGCTGCGTGCGCTGGCGGACTTTGCCGACCGCCTCGGAAAAGACGCGGCGCCGTTTGCCGAGCGGGCCGACCGGATAGAAACCTCCTTCGATCAGTTCTGGGACACGAACCGTGGCTACGCCTACGACGTGATCGACGGACCGGACGGCCCCGACGATCGGCTGCGCCCGAATCAGATTTTTGCCGTCTCGCTCTCGCACAGCCCACTGTCGCCGCAGCAGCAGGAGAAGGTCGTCGACACGTGCGCCTCCGCTCTCCTCACACCGCACGGCCTTCGCAGCCTCGCCCCCGACGATCCGGCGTACGAGGGGCGCTACGAGGGCGGACGCGAAGAGCGGGACGGGGCCTACCACCAGGGCACCGTGTGGGGCTGGCTCCTCGGTCCATTCGTGAAGGCGCACCTCCGCGTACACGACGATCCGGACACCGCCCGGTCGTTCCTGGCCCCGCTCCGCCGCCATCTGGCCGGCCACGGCCTCGGACAGATCAGCGAGATCTTCGACGGCGACGCCCCGTTTTGTCCCCGCGGCACTCCGGCACAGGCGTGGAGCGTCGCCCAGCTTCTGGAAGCCTGGACCCTCACCGCCCCGGATAATTAGACCGGTGGGTACCCTCTCTGTCTCCGAACGAAACAGCTATCGGACGGCCCCCTCCACGTTCACACGTTCCCACCTTCCAAGCTTCACACCATGTAATCGTCGGTGGGCACATCGAGGAAGTCCATGAGCCAGTCGAGCGCCCAGGTCTGGTTGTCCTCGCCGCTCCACTCGTAGCCGTCCTGCACCTCGTCGGCCACCTGCGGCCAGTCGACCGTCCAGTCCTTGTAGACGTGAAAGGAGAACTGGCTGACGTCGGTCTCGAAGTAGACGCAGCCCTCGTCGGGGTCGTAGATAGAGGTGGCGGTATCATCCTCGCGGGCCTGTTCGGCGGCCAGTACCACGAGCGGTACCTTGAAGCGGTAGTCCATCTCGTGCACCCGCTTCGCCTCGCTATTCAGGAAGTTGGCCAGCACGACGCAGCCGTCGCCGTGCTCCATGGCCGCCTCCGCCGCGTCGCGCGTCGAGGGATCGGCGTCAATCGTGTCGAGGGCGGCCTCGACCAGCGGCCAGACGGCCACTTCTTCGGGGTCGTCGGCGGCGTCTTCCTCGCGGGGAATAGTGACGGTGAGCTCTTCGATGTCCACGATGCGTATCGAAACGGGTCTTTGTGAAGGACGATTGGTTCCGCTGCTGCATACCGATCACCGGACGCGTGGATTCCCGGAATCGGTGTATACCGATTGATTCCGCCTTCTCACTCCATCTCCGCCGCCCACTCTGCAATCGTGCCGATCTGGTCCTGCGCTCGGGCCAGAAGCATGGGCACGCAGCGACGGCGAACCTCGTCCTCGTGATCGAGATACACCGTGAGTTCCTCCTCGGTGAGGTGTCCAACCACCATGCCGAGAAGCGTCTTCTTCAGTCGGCCGTCTTCCTTCATCAGATTCCGAAGCCGGTCGCGCTGATCGACCCGATCCATGTTGGCAAAGCCCACGCCGTACCGGGACAACCGGGTGGCCACGAGGCGCAGGATCGTGGGATTCAGCAGCTTCAGAATCGGCCGCAGTGTCTCGTTCTGAAACCGCTCGACGGGAGACGCCCCCGCCGTGTCAATGTCGAGCGACGGGCGCACCTGCCGAAGCCGATCGGCGCGCGAGGCCGTGTCCCAAAGATTCGGAGTGGCAAGCTCCACGCTGTTGCCCGCAGGATCGCGAACGTAAAGCGACCGCTTGCCCTCCCCCCATCGTTCGATGTGCTCTACGGCAATACCATGCGTGGAGAAATGCCGCCGCCACGCCATCAACTGGTCGGTCTCGACGGCAAACGCCACGTGGCCATCGCCCTCCGTACCGTGGGTGGGCAGTGTCTCCCCCGCCTGGGTGGCGTCCGGATTGAACACGAGAACAGTCCCAATGCCGCACCGAAAGAAGAGGTGCCGCTCCTCTTCTCGGAACAGCACGCTCAATCCCAGCACGTCGCCGTAGAACGTCTCGGCGGCGCTCAAGTCCGAGGCATAAAGCCCGGTTTCCAGGACGAACTCCGGGGG
>JAHENZ010000289.1 GCA_018609755.1 Salinivenus sp.
AAGGAGAGCGCCCCCAACACGGTCCTGGCCGCCATTCAGGCCAACTACACGTCCGTCAACTGGCTCGGCACCGACCACACGAGTGACTACGTCGAGTTGGCCGCTCTCGGCCCCGGCAGTGAGGCGATCGGACACTTCACCCGTAATACCGACCTGTTCGACCTCATGGTAGAAGCTACGGGCGTGCAGGAGTACGCTGAACAGTAATTGGAGTTGACCTGATAAAGTGGACAGTCGACGGCTTTCACGCCGCGACGGGTAAACGAGGTTCCTCAGATTGAGAATGGTCTCGTGAATGGTACTCATCGTCGTAGCGCTGCGGTGATTGATAGTCGATGCCGGAGTGGAGACGCTCGGGATTGTACCAACCCTCGATAAACTCAAAGATCGAGAGGCGGGCCTCTGCTCTCGTAACGAAGGTCTCCCGCTCGATCAGTTCACATTCGAGCGTTGCGAAGAACGACTCACATATCGCGTTGTCGTAGCAGTCTCCAACTGAGCCCATTGAGGGCCGCACACCTTTGGCCTTGCACCGTTTTCCAAACGCGATTGCGTTGTACTGACAGCCTGACGAACGCGTTCGTCTTGATCGGAGTGGTGAATCGTCTCGTCTGGGCTACGCTGCTCGGTGGCCATGTTCAGTGCTTCTAGCACCAGATCAGCCTGTAGGTGACTGGCCATCTCCCAACCGACGACCTTTCTGCTGTATGCGTCGACCACGACGGCCAGGTACAGATGGCCAACGCGCTTCGGCACGTAGGTGATGTCTGCTACCCAAAGCTCATCGGGGCTCTCAGCAGTAAAGTCGCGATCCACGAGGTCTGGAGCAGGTTTCCTATTGGTGCTACTGACCGTCGTAGAGGGCCGTTTTCGACGGCTTGCGCCTCGCAGGCCGGCCTCTTTCATGAGTCGAGCTACGCGCTTTTTGCCAACACGGATGCCTTCGGCCTGCAAAGCGCCGTGAACGCGAGGAGACCCGGAGGGCCCGCTGGCCCACCCCGCCGCCCGGAGCCACGACCGCTCGGCCACCCACAGGGGATTGACCAGATACACCGGTCGGCCCGGCTCATCCGGGCCCACATGAGCGGCTACGTCATCGAGGCGCACGGAAATCAACGGATCCACCGGGTGCGGGCCCTGCTTCTTCGGAGTCGGGGCCGAGCCCGGCGCCGGCCGGCGTAGCCGCCAGCGACAGGCTTTGCCGCTCCATCGGCGGACGTTCGAGCAGCCGACCGCCTTGCTTCAAGCGCTCGGTCGACGGGCTGCCCGAGGCCAGGCGGGCAAACCCCCCAACCTCCCCGACCCCGACGTGTCCGGACGGCACCAAAACAGAGGATTGAGGATCGCCGGATGCTGTCGGTGTCTCCCCCTCAAGTGATGCCCGCTCGTACTTTCCGTCCGACGTTGCCCGGTACGCCCCCAGCAATGATGGGCGCGAATACGCCCCGTCCTCTTCCCGTTCTGCAGGGCTGTAGAGAACGACCCACCGGTCCCCAGGCGGCGGATCGGTCTCCGGCGGCTCCACCCGCACCGACATCGCCTCTACCGTCGGCGGAGCAAACACCTCCTCCGGCTTCAGGACCTGCATGGGCTCCTCCTCTTCCGTCTCGTCTCCGGATTGGGAGTTCTGCCCCGGGGGCGCCGGCGTCGGGCCATCCGTCAACAAAATCTCCAGCGCCTGCACGTCCTCTTCCACCGTCTCCGTCTGCGTCTCGCCCGTCTCCCACGTGAGGGCCGGCATGGAGGTCCCCATTCCCGTAGCCCGCGTCACTGGGATCTCCACCTCCCGCGTCACTCTCTTCTCGGTGCTTTCGCCCCACGTGTCATCGATCTGGGGGGCGAGGGGGCGGCTCGGATCGACCTGCAATGGATGAGCTTTCCCGTCCTCGCCTACCAGCATCACCTTGTACCGGAAATGGTCTCCGACTGATACATAATGGACAGCACATTTGACAGACGCAGCATCAATTCCAGGTTGATCAGAATTGACGCTCCCATTCACCAGCAGCGTCCCCTGCTCCGGCAGGTAGGGGGGGACGATCTGGAGCGCAAGGTCGTTTACGGTCGCCGTTTCGACGTACCTCGGCGGCGGATTGCTATCCTGGGAGTAGACCTGCTCCTGCTTCTCGCGGGTCCGGTCATCGGCCACGGCGGCGCCGGTCGGGAAGACGAACGCTTCCTCCGCAAAGGCCTCCGTCTCGGCCTGCAGGCGCTTTTGGAGGTTCTCGTGCGTGGGGTCGCCCACGTTGGTGAGCGGCGTCGCCTCGGTCGCCTTCCCGGGCCGCACCAGTTGAAAGAAGGCGTCCAGGTTCGCCCGGACGTCGGAGCCCCACACCGTTCCCGTCGGATACCACGCCGTCAGCGGGTCGGACTCCTCCCGCCGCTTCTGGTCCTGGACGTGATCGAGCCACATCAGCGCCTGTCCGCCCGCCGCCACGACGGCCCCCACGGCCGCCACCGTCCATCCGCCCGCCGCCATCGCCCCGAACATTAGGAACGTTCCGCCCCCGCGCACCACGGCCCCGAAGGCCCCCACGTAATTGGGGTCGGCCACCGTCTGGAGGCCCTCCGCCCGCGAATCCGCAAGCTCGGCCCGCACGTCCATCGCCATCTTCACGGCCTCCAAGACCGGCGCCACCCGCCGCGTCAGAAACCGCCCCACCCGCGCCGCCTTCGAGCCGTTCAAGTAGGCCCGCAGGCTCGTGCTCGCCTCGCCCCCTGCCTCCAGGGTCTGGGCCGTTCCCACGACCACCTCCATCGCCGTCACGCTGTCGGCCATCGACAATGTGCCCCGCTCCGTCTTCTGCCAGAGCGTGTAGGTCCCTATCAGCACGCCGATCAGGTCCATCGTCCCTCCCGCAGCGGTGAGGCTCGCCTGCAGGCGGGGCCCACTCAGCGTGCTGAGGCCCTGCCAGGCGTCCTCGGCCGCCCGCACGTCCGACTGCAGCTGGGCCTCGAACGAGATTTTCCACGGGATCGACCGCCCGCCGGACTCGGTCCGTTCGATCACGGTGGCCCCAACGGTGACCTTTAAGGCTTTTCCGCCCACCTCGCCGTTGGCCCACGTCACGTCGTAGGCCGTCGACGGCGAACTCGACTCTGGGTTCGACGCCCGGTGCAACAGCCACGAGAGGAACACGAACGACTGGGGCGGCCGGCGCGCGTACGACTCGACGGCGACGCCGTCCGCCCGCCACGACACGACGCTCGGCACGCTCCCCTGCACCAGCATGTGGAGGGCCGTCGTCGAGTATTTTGCGACCGCAAAAAGGTGTTTGAAGCCCGGATCCTCGAAGGTGTCGAGGGGCCCGGCGGCCTCCGGGTCGTCCAGCCCCTCGAGCATCCGATCCCACACCTCCGGCCCCAGCGGCTCGATCTCGTCCCACAGCTCACTCTCTTCAATGAGGCGCGTGAGGGCTTCTCCGCCCCCAATGGCCGAAAGGCGGGGAAAGAGGCTGCAGAGCCACTCGACCTGTCGCGTCGCGTTGTCCCGGTCCCCGTCCGCAGAGAGGGCATCCATGACGACGCCATAGGTCAGGAGCGGGCTCTCGATGATGCGGTCGACCGCCTGGGTAGCCCGGCGCCACTCGGCCCGCAGGTAGGCCTCCTGGCAGCGCGCCCCGTACAGAAAGTGGGCGAGCGCTTCGTCCCCCGCCGGCTCGGTCGGGGCCTTGTCGTTGCCGGTCGCCTCCTGCAGCGAAAAATTCGCCCAGTTCGTCTCGCCGGTCATGTCGAAGGAGGTGCCGTCCTCCGACTCCAGCCGCTCGGAGAGGTATTTTGGCAGATAGGGGCGGCGGTGGCTCTCCTCGTAGCAGGGTGCGCTGAGGAGGCCGGCGCTGCTCAAGGCCGGATCGGCCGCCTCATTCCAGTCCTGAAGCCGGGCGTGGGCCTGTTCGGCCACGCCCAGGCGCCGCTCCGCAACCGCCAGGGGGTGAGGAAGCAGGACGTACGGTTCTTCTGTAAGCTTCTCTACCTTCCCGGCTTCCTCTCCGCCGGCCCCCCCTTCCGTGGAGGCCCCTTCCGTGGAGGCGCCGTCGCCCGATCCCTCCGGCGTCACCACCACGCCCTCGTCGAA
>JAHENZ010000290.1 GCA_018609755.1 Salinivenus sp.
ATTCCCTGGGAGACATGTGTATTTCTGATGACGGAAGAGAAATGATCAATTTTAGGGAGCTTGTGGTCCCTCCATCTTTAATCCACAACGTCCAATTTCCGAGCCGTGCGTCTCGTTCTCCTCGTATTGCTTTCGCTTCTGCTTTCCGGAACTGCCTGTGATAGTGCAGGGCCGGGAATCGGATGGGCACCGGCCGGTGTCGAGGTCCGATATCAGTCCCTCCATCTGGATGGTGCGTCCGGCATTACGCCGCTACCGAACGGGGATCTCCTCGTCGTTGGGAGCACCGAAGGACAGAGAGGGCCTCTCGATGGGAGGCTGACGCTTCCGCTCATTCTTCGGATTGAGCCCGACGGGATTCTCGCAGATACGACAGTGTACCGTCACGTGCGGGATGGGACGGCCGTTCAGGCGGTGCTTCTCGAGGACGGGCCGGCCGTGCTGGTGGAGAAGCAGCGGCAGCCGGAAGGAGACTCGACGGTCACGAATGCGGTGCTGCATCGCACGTCGCCCTCCGGTGAGCGCACGGGGACGCTCTTTGAGCTTCACGATACCGACCTCGCCCGGCATCCGCTCGTCCAGACCACGGACGGGCATTTCCTCGTCGGACGTTCTCCCATTTGGGATCGTCGCCCCGATCTTGTGAAGCTCGATCGCGACGGCACTCGGCGGTGGACGTACGCGCTTTCGGATGCGGATCTCGTGCAGGCCGTGGAAGCGTCAAATGGCGATCTTTTCGCTTTAGGGGCACAGGATGATCGGCAGTATACCCTCACGCGACTCTCTCCAGCAGGGGACCCACGGTGGCAGCGGACCTACGGCACGGATACGCTGCGAGAGGCGGAACGCCTTGCGGCCGTGGGCGAGGGAGTGGCCGTGCTTGGAACGCGCAGCGTCCCGGAAACGACGAAAGAAACGGTAGTTCTCACCCGAGTCGGAGCGGACGGACAAGTGATGTGGGAGCGGACGTACGCGGAGGGAGAATTGTCGGTGTCGTCGCTCACGACGCTCTCGGATGGAGGGATGGCGTTTGGATACTCGGTACGATACAAAGAGAAAAACGACTGGCCCCACGATACTCGTGCTTCTGTGCTTCGGGTTGGGCCGGAAGGGACTGTACAGTGGCAACGCCGGTTCGGACCGCGGATGAAAGACAACCACGTTTCGGTCGTCGAGGCCCGCCCGAACGGGAATGTTGTGGCGGCCGGGTCCACGGGGCCACTCGATACCCGACGCCGAGCCGATCTGCTCGTCGTCGAGTATCGAGCCGACTAATTTGAGGGGCTGTTGGGGGCCCTGTCAGTGCGCCTCAGTCGAAGCCTCCGAGCCCAGCGTGAGGGTTTCGTCGGCTATGGAGGTGAGTGCGTCGGTGAGGTGGCTGGCGATGACGGCCAGACCGCCGTCCGCTACGAACGTCGACAGCAGGTCGACGGTCGCGTCGGCCGTGGCAGTGTCGAGGCTGCGAAGGGGCTCGTCCATCAAGAGCACCTCCGGGTCGGCCACGAGGGCGGCGGCGATTTGGGTCTTCTGCGTCATGCCACTGGAATAGGTGCCGATCAGGTTCTCGCGCCGCTCGTCGAGCTGGAGTCGGGTGAGGAGCGTGTCGATGCGGGTGGAGGCGTCGTCGCCCCAGCCCTCCCGGCTGCGCAGAATCCATTCGAGCAGTTCCACCGCCGACAGATGCTCGGGCAGTTGTGCGTCGGCGTGGACGAGGCCGACGTGGGAGAGGTAGCGGTGGGGGTGAGCGTGCACGTCGAGGTCCCCGTAGCGCACCGTGCCACCGGTGGGATAGGAGAGAACGGACAGCAGGCGGAGTAGCGTCGTCTTTCCGGCCCCGTTTGGGCCCACGAGCAGGGAAAGTGTGCCCGGAGCGAACGTGCGCGACAGCCCGTTGAGAATCGCCGGCCCATCGCCGTACCGTTTCGTGATAGCATCGAGAACCAGAGGGGAAGCCATAGCGAAATGTAGAGACAGGCCGCGGGCCTGTCGGAATGATTAACAGATTGTGTAGAGACGGCCCGCCGGTCCGCCGACGAGGAAGGAGGCACCCCGCGAGAGGTCACGCCGTCTCCCTACGAAATTGTCCCCATCCCTCGTGCGCGAGCGTCGCCGCGACGGCCGTCCCGAACGAAAGGGCGACGTGCACGGCGCTCCACGTTAGGACCCAGGCCGTTCCGTACGTGTCGCCGAACAGGGCGATGAGGGCGAGGCTCCCTGCGTGCGCCGCAAGCCAGCGGAGGTTCACGAAGGTCCGAGCGACGATCCAGTCGAGGGCAGACTGGAGCGTGCGCTGGAACGAGAGGGGAGCGGCCGTCGGCGTGGTGAGCAGGCCGCAGGCCGCCGTCTGCGCGAGGAAGATCACCGCAAGCGCCCCCGTCACCAGAGCGGGGTCGGTGCCCCGGATGCAGAGCAACCACACCCCGGCGTGAGCGAGGGCCAAGAGGCGGCCCAGCGGCAGGCGACGATCCAGTTGTCGCAGGCCGGCCCAGACCGACGGACGCCAGCGGGAGGGGACCCAGTAGAGTGCGTCGAATGGAATCGGATCGCGGCCGTCCGCTCTCGGTCCCCCTCCGCCCATCACCTCGTCGTAGAAGGCGGTGGTGTGGTAGAAGTGCCGATCGTACGCCGACCGCGCCCGCCAGAGCCGAACGCCGGCCCAGCCAAGAAGGACAAGTCCAGGGCCCCAGGCCCACACCCACGAGCCCGCCTGCGTGCCCATTCCTGTGAGGAGAATCGCCGTGAGGCCGACGACGAAGCAGCGTGTGGTCGCGAAGAGGGCGGGCACGAGGCCTCGCGGGAGACTGATGCCCTGTCCCCGCTCTTCCACCGCTCGCCCGTACCACTGTCCGGCTCGCCCTTCCTGCCAGGCCTGTGAGCGGGGACCGAGCATGGCAAAGTGGGCGAAGCTGTCGCCCGCGATTCCGACGATGAGCAGCAGGGCCTGTCCCAAGGCTGCAGCCTTCGGTCCCAGCTGTCGGAGGGGGGCGGCCGGGTCCACGAAGGTCAGGAGGACGGCCGGAAGGACGACGAGAAGGATCAGCGGTCCCAGGCGCCCCAGCTGGTATCGCAGCAGTCGCGCCGGCGGCCAGTTCAGCAACTGGAGCGTTGAGGCATTCGGGTCGGGCAGGAGCACGTTCGGAGGCGCCATCGCAAACAGGCCGGCGCCCGCGAGCGTCCAGAGCCGCAGCCCACCCGTTCGGGCGTCGAGGTCGGCACCGTCCGCGAGCACGACGGCGGCTCCAGAAAGCACGACCAGCAGGAGGCCGTAGGTGAGCCGCTGCGTACGGGAGGACGGGGGGAGAGGGGAGGAGGCAAGCCGGGAAGTCGACACGAGCAACAGAAACGTTCGCGATCGAAGCGACTGATTCGTGGTTCACACCTCTGATACCGGCGATCCGGAGGCCATTATCGTCTCAGTCCTGGGCCGGAAAAGGAGGTTGACAGTAAAATAGACACCGCACTGCGCCGATGTCTACGGGCGAGCGGGAAGATCAAGACAATCCATCGGAAAAACTTCTCCACACGACGCGTATACACGTCGTCAACGCACTGCCGATCTCTTGCACACCCGTGTTTTCATGCCGCGCTCGCTCGCTGATCCTCTCTATGAGCGTCTTCTGCGCTCCTTCCCGGCCGACCACGCGTATGCACGGGCGGACTGGGAAGACGAGACCATGCCGGAGCCGGTGGCGCACTTTCTCCGGCAGCTCCTCCGTCACCACAGCCGCCGCGAGGCGCGTCGCCTCCGTCGGGCCCGGAGCGACTGGGTGAACTACGACCATCCGGACATGGAGCAGGCCGTCCGCACGTTCTTCAACGCGATGGAGGCCCACACTCGGGTGCCCGCATCGCAGTGGGAGCAGACCCTTCGACAGGCCACGCGCCACACCACGGCGCACCTGGTGCGTCCGGTTCACGTGCTGACCGACTTCGTCTACGGCGAGCGGCAGAAGCCCCTTCGGATGCCCAGAATTCTGTGGCGCATGAGCTTCTTCGGCCCGTACGGCTATCTCCGCGAAGCGGTGCACGCATTCGCGAAGAAACGGGACCTGGACGCCCTGGGCCCCGATCGATTCCACCGGTTCCTGCACCGGATCGACGAGCGGATCACGGCCAACTACAGTGCGGGCCGGTGGCTCCGCCTGCTCGATCCGCTCTTCCAGATTGCTCGCCGGGCCATCGGGCGTGAACAGGTCCCGGTCGGCCTAATCGGAGCCTTCTTTGCTGAAAAAGGACACGAGGCCATTGAGACGCGGGTGGCGAGCTACGGCCGCGAGGGGCATGAGGAGGTGGGACCGAAGGCCCTCCACCGATTGATCGAAGAGGCAGAGGCGACCCCACCGCCCGACGCCAAGCCCTCGTCTCCTCCCGACGAGCGGCGTCCGTCCCCGACCGAACGGAGCGCTCCGGATTCTAAACCGGCACAGCCCGAGCCGTCGGACGACGACATCTGGGGCGTAGCGGGGACGGCTCGGCCCGAGGGCAGCAGCGCGCCGCAATCGAATCAGGAACGCGACGAGTCCGTGCCGCTCTGGAAACAATTTCAGCAGGGGCGCACCCGTCCCTCGTCTACGACAAACGATACCGACCGAGAGCGGACGGAAGAAACCAACGGAAATCAGGAGCCGCTCTGGGCCCGGTTCCGGCAGGGGCGCGACGAGCGACTCTCGGAAACCGTGTCGGAGGAAGAGCCCGAGTCGAGTCGCGCTGAGTCGTCGGGGGAGAAGGCAGAACCGTCTTCTTCGCCCCCACCGTCTCCGAATGAGGATCTCGAAGCCCTTGAACAGGCCGCCCTCGGTGTTAGCAATCCGCCGCATCGGGGCGTGTACGTGCGCCAGTTGTTTGGCGGCGACCGGACGGCCTACCGGCGGGTCCTCCAGCGCCTGTCCAAAGCCAAAAGCTGGGGGGAGGCCTCGCAGCTCATCGCGAGCGACATCTTTCGGGCCCACAAGGTCAATATCTACAGTGACGCCGCCGTCCACTTCACCAACGCCGTCGAGTCCCGCTTTCGGGAGTAGACGGATCGGGATTTGTTGCTTGGCCTCCTTCAGACGTGCCCATTTACCGATCCGTGAGACGTACGTGAATACCTCTTCCGGATCGATGGGGATCGGGTACAGCCGAAGGCGACAACGGACTTCGAAAACGTATTCACGTATCGGTATGTCGATGACGACCTGTGTCCGGTTCGGTCTCGTCCTTGGCCTGTTGGTTCTGTTCTCGGGGCGAATCTCAGCCCAGCCGTCCGAGCGCCCCGACTCGCTCGATGCTCCGATGCGGCTCCTGTGGCCGGACGGGGCTCCGGGTGCGAAGGGCGACAGCCTTGCGGATCGGCCGGCGCTCTTCCTCTACCCGGCCCCGGACGAGCGGGCCACCGGCGCGGGGGTCGTGGTGTGTCCGGGTGGGGGCTACGCCACGCTGGCCACCGGGCACGAGGGGCGTGCCGTGGCGAATTGGCTCAACGAGTACGGCATTTCCGCCTTCGTGCTGCGGTATCGGCACGGGCCGCGCTACCAGCACCCCTGGCCCCTCCGCGACGCTCAGCGCGCGATGCGAATGGTGCGTGCCCACGCGCAGGCCTGGCGCGTCGACCCCGATCGTCTCGGCATTCTCGGATTCTCGGCCGGCGGACACCTCGCCTCTACCGTTGGCACGCACATCGAGTCGGGGAACGCCACGGCGGCCGATTCGCTCGCCCGCTTTTCGACTCGCCCGGACTTCATGACGCTCATCTACCCCGTAATCTCGATGAGTGAGCCGTTCACGCACGAGGGGTCCCGCCGCATGCTACTCGGGAATGATCCGGACTCGTCGCTGATGCGCGAGTGGTCGTCCGAGAAGCAGGTCACGCCGCAGACGCCGCCGACCTTTCTCGTGCATACGGGAACGGATGAGGGCGTGCCCGCCGAGAACAGCGTGCACTTTTATCTCGCGCTGCGAAAAGCGGATGTGCCCGCCGAGATGCACCTCTACGAGGAGGGGCCGCACGGTTTTGGGCTCGCCCCTACGGATCCGGTGCTCTCGTCCTGGTCGGACCGCTGGGTGGATTGGGTGCGCGAACGAGGACTGTTGGGTGGGCACTCCGAGCGGTAGGGAGGGCGTTCTACGGAGCCTCGACCGGTTCGGATTCGCGTCGGGTGCCGTTGGTATCCGCTAGCGTCTCCAGTCGGGGAGGCACCTGTACAGCGCGAGTCCCGATCTCATCCGGGTCGGGGGAGTCCTCGACGTCGGTTCGGCGCCAGCGCCGATACCAGATGATCGTGCCGGAGATGGAGAGGATTGTCGGGGCCAGGCCCAGGATCACGTAGAGCCACTTCACCAATAGGCCGCCCACGGCGCCGACGTGCAGCGGGTAAAACGTCTGCAGCAGCTGCGCCCCGCCGGGGGCCTCTCGGGCATCGTCCACGCGCAACACACTCCTCTCGGTGGGATGGAGGTACGCGAAGCTGCGGCCGTTGGGGTGCCACTCCGGCGGCGTGCGAAGGCGCACGGTCAGGGGAGCCGTCGGCTCCTGCGGCAGGTACACGAAGCTGGCCTCGGCGCCGGGGAGGCGGTCGAGGGCCGTCTGCAGGGCGGCGTCGTAATCGAGTGCCGCGGCGGAGCGCGTCGAGTCTTCGGGGGCCTCCACGGTAGGGCGGGCCGGCGGCCACGGGTCCGAGGCCGTGAGCGTGCTGATGAGCTGCTGAGTTGTGGGGTAGAACGTGAACGCACTGCCCGTGAGGGCCACCAGGAGTACGAAGACGGTTGTGTAGAAGCCGCCCGCACGGTGGAGGTCGTAGTTGAAGCGAAGGGCGCCGTGCTGCCACGCAATGCGGAGGGCGTTCCACAGGGCCTTGAGGCGACGCGGCCACCACAGCACAAGGCCGGTGATCGTGAGCACGACGAGGAGGAGGCCCGTGATGCCGACGATGAGGAATCCGGTGTTGCCCGCCAGCAGCTCGATGTGGAGGTGCGAGATCGTATTCATGATCCCGGCGTCATGTGCCCGCGTGCCGAGGACGGTGCCTCGGTACGGGTCGACGTAGACGTGCGTGTTGTCCTCTGCCAGCCAGACCGTGAGGGGCGCGGCCGCGTCGAACGGCATCTCGATGAGGCGCAGTTGAGCGTCCGGATGGGCCGTCTGTACGGCGTCCACGGCTTCATTTAGACTCACCCGCTCTGCCGCCGGCTCGACCCGAAGGAGATCGGGCCGGAGCCAGCGGTCGAGCGTGTCTTTGAAGACGAGCGCGCTCCCGCTCACGCTG
The DNA here is from genome assembly GCA_018609755.1 of Salinivenus sp. Lineage (GTDB taxonomy): Bacteria > Bacteroidota > Rhodothermia > Rhodothermales > Salinibacteraceae > Salinibacter. The sequence continues at coordinate 7,245 of JAHENZ010000290.1, forward strand.
ATGACGATGAGAAGCCCGCCCAGGACGAGGCCGCCGTACAGGTGGATCCAGGATGAAACGCGGCGAAGCGTCGACATTGCACCGGGCGGGCGTTTTCGACAGAGGCTCGGGGTGGGAGGGAGTTACCACGTGACCGAGTAGGAGAGGTTGACGTTGCGACCGCGAGCCGGCGTGTACGCGTCGTTGAGGGCCGGGTATTGGGAGCGGACGGAGAAGTAGTAATTATCCAGCAGGTTCTCGATCCCAATCGTGAGCGTCCCGGGGCCCACGTCAATCCGGCTCGACAGGTCGAACACGGTGTACGGAGAGACTTCGCCCTGTGCGTACTCAGTAGATTCTGGAAAGGCGTCTCGGCTACCGGAGTACAGCATCTGAAGGCGAGCCGTCCAGGAGGGGAGGGGCGACACTTCCACATACCCCGTAATTTTCTCGGGCGGAATGCGGTTGCCGGGCAGGGGCGTCTCGTAGCTGCCGTTTTCGTCGGTGTCCTGCAAACCCTTTACCCAGGAGAACGTGCCGCCGACGGCCACCGGATCGATCACCTGCGCGTCGGTCGTAAGCTCCACGCCGTACACGTGCTCAGGCGAGCGCACGATTTCGAAGTTGGGCCCGTACGCGCTGCCGAGCTCGGAGGTGGTATAATAGCCAGTGGCCGTGGCGCTTAGGCGCTGCGTGCCCATGCGGAGGCCCGTCTCGTAGCTGTTGACCGTCTTTGCCTCCGGATTGAGCGCCTCCACCGATTCCGCCGCGGTGTTTCGGAGCACGCGCCCCACTTCGCTTACAGCAAAGCCCTGCTCGAAGGAGGCGAACACGTCCACGGGTTCGACGACCGTGAACACGGCCCCGGCGTTAAAGGTGAGATTGTCGTAGGTCAGCGTTCCCCCCTCCACCTCGTTTCGGGTATCGTAAATAGGAGTGGGAGGGTCGTCTTCCTCATTCAACCAGCTCCGGAAGTCCGCGACGTGAAGGGAGAGCGCTTCGTATCGTGCGCCTCCTCGTACCGTGAATCGGTCACTTACCGGAAGGCGAAGCTGTACAAACGGTGCTGCACTCGTCTGCGTCATCTCCGGCGCAAAGGTGCGGCCGTCCACTAGGGGCTGGGCCGTCCGGTCGCGAAGTGCGTCTGCGCCCCAGAGAAGCTGACCCCCGTCCGTCCAGCCGAGCGGCGTTGTGGCGTCGAGGCGCAGACCGAACTTGGTCGACTCGATGAAGCTCTGCGCGCCGTTGGGGAAGACGTAATCCCTGTACCCATAGTACGTCTCGAAATCTTGCACGTAGGCCTGGGCCGAGACTTGGCTACCGAACAGCTCGTTGTGCTCGTAGCGCAGCTGTCCGACAATGTTATCGGTGCCGGGATCTTCCGGGGGCATGGTGCCCACGTCGGAGCTGGGAGAAGTCGGGGTCTCACCGTATTCCCCCGCCTGGCGTCCGTAGTTCAGATCTTGCCGGAAGGTGTAGTAGTTGATGGAGGCCGACAGACGCTGGGACGACGCGAAGGGGATGTCGATCTTTCCGAACACGCTTCCCTCGTCGGCGCCCGCAAGGCCGCCCTGCCCGCGCGGATCTTGGGCAATCAGGTTTTCTTTCCCATCGTAAAACTGGCCCCAGCTCTCGTAGCTGCCGCTGGCGACGAAGCCGATGCCGCTCTTCCGTCCGGAGACCGACTGGTGCACGCGACCGGTGAAGCTCTCCTGAACGTCGGCCGAGGAGCCGCGAATGCCGACCTCGGTGGTGGCCTCCAGCTCGGACGTGGGCTCTTTGGTAATGAGATTGATCGCGCCGCCGGTGGCCCCGTAGCCGTAGAGCGCGCTGGCCCCGCGCACCACCTCAATCCGCTCGATGGTTTCCGGACTGCTGGTGCGCAACGAGCGGGCGCCGTCTCGTAGTGGTGTATTCTGAGGCACGCCGTCGATCATAACGAACGGCGAGCGCCCGCGCATCGTCTGGCCGAAGTTGCTGAGCGAGCCGTTGCTGGGGGCGAGGCCGGGCACCGTCTGCGCCAGCATGGCCCCGAGGTCGCCCGTCACGGCGCTCTGCGACTCCAGGTCCTGCGGGTTCAGAACGGAGACCGACGAAGCGACGTTGCCGAGATCCTGCCGGCTGCGTGCGGCGCTGACGACCACTTCTTCCAGTCCATACCGCTTCTGGCGGAGACGGAGGGTGATCTGTCGTGAGCCTCCGTCCAACGTGAGGGTCGTGCTCGTTTTCGTATAGCCCACGGCAGAGGCCACGACCTGGTATGTCCCGGCCTCCACCGAGCCGATGACGAAGGTTCCGTCGGCACCCGTGGTGGTGCCCGCCGTGCGCGTGCCGTCGTCCGAGCGGGTGAGGACCACGTTCACGTTGGGGAGCGGCTGGTCCTGTGCATTCAGCACAGTGCCGCGGAGACGGGAGGACTGAGCGTTGGCCATTGGGGAGGCTAGCGCCCCCATGAGAAGGAGAAGGCAAAGAGCGGAGGAAAGTCGTCGGTGAAGCATGAAACAGAGAGCCGTTCGATCGAGAGTGTTTTATCTGGACTGGTTTTAAATAGGGGTCCTAGTGGTCGGTCTCAATGGCCTCATCGATGATTCACAGACGCGAAGCGGAGGGAGCAGCGGGAGCTGAAAGCGAGACGAGTTTTACATTTTTCGTCTCTGATGCCCGTGAAGAACCCTGAATAACAGGTGAAGTGGCTGATTTTGTACGTCGTAACATTTTGGTAATAGGAGGGCAAATTTCATCTCGTTTCTGTTTCGCATTGTTACGATTGCACGTCGTCCGATGCACTTCTGCTCTCCCCGTGCGGTTGAAGTTCTCGCACAACTCGGGGCCGTGTCCATTGCACTTCTGATTGCAGTTGCAGGAATGGGAACGCGGGCTGTTGCGCTTGAGCCGGATCCGGATTCCGTCCGCAGGGCTCCTCGATCGTCTGCGTTTCATCCGGAAGCAGGGCGCGTTTTTCAGCGTTATCTGAAGCCCGAGACGTATGGAGCCACGCGGCAGAATTGGGATGCCGTGCAGGATTCCAGTGGACGCCTGTACGTGGCCAACACTGAGGGGGTGCTCCTTTACAACGGCCACCGATGGCAGACCCTCCCCACAACCAATGGGGCGCCGGCCGTGTCGATGGCGGCCACTGAAGACGGACAGGTGTACGTGGGGACGAAGGGGGACTTTGGGTGGATTCGAACGGATTCGGTCGGGCGTCCGCAGTACGAGTCATTGCTCAGAAACGCACCGAAAAAGCACCGCTCGGTGGGGCAGATCACCCGTACTGTGGTGGCGAACGGGGACATCTACTTCCAGTCCAAGCGACGGATCTTTCGGTGGACGCCCGGGGCAGACAACATGCGGGTCTGGAAAATTTCGGGCGCGGAGTTTCAAAATGCGAGCGTCGTGCGGGACACGCTGTACGTCAACGTAGCGGGGAAGGGACTCATGGCCGTGCACGGCAACTCGCTTGAGCTCGTCCCCGGTGGGGAAGAGCTGGCCGACCGATCGGTCCGGTTCCTGCTCCCACACGGGGACACCGGCCTCCTGGTCGGTGCGTTCGGGGGATTTCTTCTCCGCGACGGAAATTCATTCCGTCCCTTCCGCACCGACGCCGATGCGATGCTTCAAGACGCGTGGTTGTACGCGGGACGCCGGCTGCGCGATGGGACCATTGCGGTCGCTATGATCGATCGGGGACTGCTGCTTCTTGCCCCGGACGGAACGGTGCGACGGCATCTGGCGGCGCGAGACAAGCCGGTCACTGGGTTGTACGAGGACCGGGAAGGGGGGCTTTGGGCACTTCTCGATGGGGGCCTCCTCCGATACGACGTCGGGTCCTCATTCACAGTGTTTGATGAGAGTACGGGCCTCGAAGGCATCGTTCTCGACGTCACACGGCATGCGGGCACGCTCTACGTTGGCACGAAGAAGGACACGTATCGCCTCCGGACACCTACCGACACGACTGCGTCGTTTGAACGAATGGAGGGGGTGCGGTGGAAGACGAAGAACACGCCGAGCTGGTGTTTCCTGTCAATGGAGAATGATCTTCTGATCGGTACGGCGTACGGTCTTGCCCGGCGGCGGCCGACGGGACAGGTCGAGTATCTCTTTCGGGGGCAGCAGGTGTTCGATCTGATTCGGTCCCGGGTCGACTCCTCGCGCATCTATGTCGCCACGGAGGCAGGACTTCGGATTTTTCAGTATGCCAGAGGCGAATGGGAAGAGGAGCGACAGACGATTTCACTTTCGAAAAGCCCGCGGATGATCGCAGAGGGTACCGACGGCCCGTTGTGGGTGGGGACCACGCCCGCCGGGTTGTATCGAATCCGGGGACTTGCCCCCCGAGACTCCGTTCGCATTGATCAATTTGGCTCGTCGCACGGCCTGCCCAACGGGCCGGTCGGGCCGTATCGATGGCAGGGGCGTGTCGTGTTTGGGACGGGCGCCGGTGTCTTTCGCTTTGTACCCGACCAAGGACCCTCATTTGCGCCGCATCCTGTGCTTAAACGGCCGCCGAGGGAGAGATTGAGCGCGCGTGTGACGGTGCAGACAGATCGACGGGGACACACGTGGGGTACGACGGGGACGGGTCCGGGACGATGGCGTCAAGAGGGGGGCGTGTGGCGTTGGCGCCCCGGAGTCTTACAGCGCCTCAGGGGAGACCGGACACGCACGATTATGGTCGAGGACGGGGGGCAAACGGTGTGGTTTGGTCTTTGGGATGGGACCGTCGTGCGACACGTGCCCGATCGGGAGTGGGATCGTTCGCCAGTGCCCGCCCTCGTTCACCAGGTCTATGAGTACGAAACGGACTCTCTTCTCTCCGCTGAGGGAGCGTCCCGCGGCCCGCGGACCCGAAGCGGCGTCCGGATTACGTACGGCACCCCGAGCCTCGTTCAGCCGCAAGACGTTGAGTACCAGTACAAAATGGTCGGGCAAGAGGACGAATGGTCGGAGTGGACGGGCCGTACGGAGCAGACCTACCGGACCCTGTCGCCCGGACGGTATACGTTTGCGGTCCGGGCCCGCCTGGCCTACGGCGATACGACGACGACCGCACACTATGCATTCACCGTGCCTCCGCCGTGGTACCGCACCGGCTGGGCGTACGGACTCTACCTGCTCGCCGCCGTGGCCGTCGTCGCAGGCGTAGTGCAATTGCGAACCCGCCAGCTGCGCCAGCGGCAGGAGACCCTGGAAACGGCTGTGGCCGAGCGCACCGAAGAGATTGAGCGGCAAAAGGAACAGCTGGCCGAGCAGGCCGAGCGGCTGAAGGAGCTAGACGAGGCGAAGACGCGGTTTTTTGCGAACGTGAGCCACGAGTTTCGGACCCCCCTCACCCTCATCCTGGGGCCGGTGCAGGACCTCCGCGAACGGGTTCGTACCCACCTGTCCGATGAGGACCTCGACCAACTGAACGTCGTCGAGCGCAACGCACAGCGTCTTCTGCGACTGGTAGACCGAGTGTTGGGTATTGCCCGAATGGAGGCCGGCAGCTACCGGCTCGACGCACGCCCCACGAATCTCCAGTCCGAGGTGAGGCGCATCGTGCGGTCGTTTGTACCCCTGGCCGAGCGCAATGACCTCACGCTCACGGTGGAGGAGGCGTCCGCTGCTGGGGAGGAGGAGCGAGACCCGGTGTACGTGGACCGAGAGGCGTTGGAGGACATCGTGCAAAATCTACTCTCGAACGCAATCAAGTTTACGCCGACGGGCGGCACCATCCGTGTGGCCGTAACCCCTCACGCCGATGCCGCGGAGATTGCGGTTTCCGATACGGGACTGGGCATTCCCGAGGACGAGCAAACTGCGGTCTTTGATCGATTCCAACAGTCCCGTTCGTCGTCGGACCCCACCCGAGCACAGGAGGGCGCAGGCATTGGATTGGCCTTCGTTCGTGACCTGGTTGATCTCCACGGTGGGACCATCGAGCTTGATAGCACCGAGGGAGAGGGAACGACCGTTCGCGTGCGGTTTCCGCGCGGTCCCGACCATCTGGCCGACGGCCACCTCGCAGAGTCGCCCGGCTCAGAGTTGGAGGACTCGACCGAGGCCGACGCCCCGATGATTCCGGAGCACCTTCCGGCGTCGACGGTCCAGGGAACGGAGGGCGATGGGGCCGCTTCAGAATCGTCTTTCGATCACTCGGCCCTCCCTGATTCGGGATCGGACGGCGACGACGAAAGGAAAAAGCGCATCCTCGTCGTCGAGGACAATGCCGACGTTCGGCGCTACGTACGCTCGATCCTGGCCCCGGACTTTGCCGTGATTGAGGCGTCGAATGGAGAAGAAGGGCTGGAGGCCGCCCGCAACCAGCTCCCCGACGTCATTTTGGCGGACGTGATGATGCCGTCGATGGGCGGACACGAGATGACCCGGCGGTTGAAGGCGGATCCGGAGACGCACGCCATTCCGGTGATAATGGTGACCGCGCGGGCCGGGACCGGGGACGAGGTAGAGGGACTTCAGGTGGGAGCGGACGACTACATCACCAAGCCCTTCGACGCCGACGTGTTGCTGCAGCGCGTCGAGGGGATCATTACCCTTCAAGAACGGCTGCGCGACCAGGTGCAGGAAGAGGTCGATGAGACGGAGGCGGATGAGAAGACCGCCAATTCGGAGCTTGAGCGGGAGGCCCGGCGGGCGATTCACGAGCACCTGGCGAATCCCGATTTCGACGCCACCGCCCTCGCGGAACAGTTGGCCATGAGCCGGTCGGCTTTGTATCGAGCGTTCGAGGAGCAGACCGACACTACGCCGTCCGCTTTGATTACGGAGGAGCGCATGAAGCGGGCACAAGAGCTCCTGCGAGAAGAACGGGGCACAGTCACGCAGGTGGCCTATGCCGTGGGCTATGAACGACTCTCCAGCTTCAGCCGGGCATTTCGGTCATACGCCGGGCATCCCCCGAGTGCCGTGGAGGGGACGGTTTCCACCGAAGACGAATAGACGGAGGGCGAGGAGTGCGAGAAAAATCTCTTTCTCTTTGTGTGCCAATACGTTATGGAGGTGGTTGTTTAGGTCTTTATTCGCGTGAACGAAGGATTAATCTGTTGTTTGGGACGGATTGCAAAACATTCGGGACGGGAGGAAAAGTCTCTTTCCCGCGTCCTTCGGTAGATAAGGGCCGTCGGTTGGGGGAAGCGCTCCGGACACGGAGGCATCATCCGACGCTCGCTCTTTTCCACGAAAAAACGTTCACGACATCATGGGTTTGGTCACTGGAATCTGGATTTCTGTTCTCGGCATGTTGGGTGGGTCAAGTTTCGTCATTTCGAAACGCCCCGACGCGAAGGAAGTCATCGATCAACTGGCCCCGTATCAGGGGTGGCTCGGCGCCGTCTCGGCTCTCTGGGGCGGGTGGACCGTCACTAACCAGGTACTCTTCCGCATGGGTTGGATGACAGAGTTTCCCGTCCAGTGGTGGACGATGACGGCCAACGGCGCCATTCTTCTCCTCCTCGGATTGTTGCTCGGTGTGGGGGTCCTGAAGTCGTTTAGCAGCAGCAAGGAGGCAAACGAAAAGCTCGACGAGACCGTCGAGAAGCTTTCGCCCTATCAGGTCACGCTGGGCCTCATTGCCATGGGCCTCGGCGTCTGGACCATTCTTCAGACCTTCCTTCTGTAACGGAATGTGATGCGCGAGGGACGTGTCCCCGCCGGAAGGAACCGGCGGGGCGTCTCGTGCAGACCTTCATTTCTTTTGGTTCCTTTCGAATTGTCGTGCCCAGCCGAAAAATTTCGGTGAGGTCCATCTCGTGGTTTGACAGTTCTTTCAGTCGTTTCGTCGCTCTCATTAGTGCACTTCGTTGGTTTAGTATGAACGACACCTCAGACGAGACTCATACATTGAATCCCTTTCAGAATCCGTATCATCCGTTCGAAGAGACCGAGCGCTATCGCGCCTTTCAGGAAGGGTGGAATGCTCGGAAGAACGGGGAGGCACGCACGCAAAATCCCTTTGCGCTATCGGAATTTCAGCTGGCCCTGGCGTGGCTCGACGGGTGGACGATGGCTGACTGGGCCGGACGGAATGACGTAGACGGAACGGGTCTCGGGCAGCGACGGGGGCGGGAGGCGTCTCGTCTCCCTGTTGGCTGACCGCAGCGACATTGGGAGGACGGGTCAAGCATCTCTCAAGATCGAAGCGTCTCCCCTTTGTTGAGTTCGTGCGGCGGATTCGCGTAGCGGAGGAGGAGAATGCGGAGCCCCATGGTGAACACGGCCAGGACTGTGATTCCTGCGCCAATGGCTGGGCCGGCGATTCCCGTTCCGATTCCGAAGAGCCCCAGCCACCAGAGGGGACAGGCAAACATCCCGACGGCAAATTTCAGGGAGAGGGTGAACGCTGGATCCTCGATCCGGTCCAACAAAACGTTTTGCAGCCACAGCGGGCCCACGTTCAACGGGCTGATCGCCCAGGCCAGCGTTTCCAATCCCGGTCGATGCGGCCCCTTCGGCGCCAATTTTTCGGGCGTTTCCAGGGCGCACTTCATCTCGGGAAATGGGAGATCCTCGTTTTTCCGATTCATACGGTCGACTCGATCGCTGTGGTCGTCCGTTTTTTCGGGGATCAACATGCAGTCTTTCATCGCGTCGGCCAGATCCGCGCGCAGGGTGTTGATGCCTTTGGCCTCGTGCGCTCGGTATTCTTCCATGTAGTCGCGCACGGGAAGGGGCTCGCCAACGATGACCGATACTTTGAAGCCCGGCTGTTCGTGGTGATAGTAGTTGATGCCCACGGGCACGACCTGGACGTCCCGGTCGATGGCGTCTTGCGTTTGAAGGGCAAAGCGGGAACTGCCCTTGCTCAGCGGGCGCAGGTGGTAGGTGAGCGCGTGTTCTGCCTCGGAGAACATCAGCAGGGACCCGCCTTCGCGAAGGTTCTCGCGCTGATCGGCAAAGATCTGCTCGTTTCGAGACAGGTTGCCGAATCCGTCTCGCCTTCGGTAAATGGGGACCATCTGTAGGGCGTCGAACAGCCAGTCGAATCGCGAGCCGAACACACTTGCCCGGGTCAGATAGGTCATCTTCACCGGAGCAAAGGCCCCGACCAGTAGTGCGTCGAGAAAGGCATTCTGATGGTTGGGCGACACCACACAGGGCTGGTCCCACGGCACGCGGTCCATCCCGCGCACCTCCACTCGGCTGAACGTCCATCGACACGTCCAGCGGACCAGCTGCCCAATGATGCGGTACACGAGGGCTTTCACGGCGGAGGGGCTCTGTTCGAGGAAAGACGAAATTCCAGCTCTGCCTGCGTTCATCGTTTTACGTCCACTGCGGGGCGAAAAGGGCCGATTTCTGGGAGCGCCAGTAGAACGAGAGGCCCAGCCCCGAGACGATGTGCCACACGCCCCACCAGCCGGCCACCACGGCCATGCCGCCGAGTCCGTCGAAGAAGTTGAAAATCAGAATCAGTCCGAGGCCCGAGTTCTGGATGCCGGTTTCCAGCGCGAGGGTCTGTCGGGTCGGCACCGGAAGGTTACACCAGTAGCCCAGCTGATACCCGGCGGCCAGCGCTAGGGCGTTGTGGAGCAGCACCAGGTCGAACACGACCCCGAGGTAGCCGATGAGATACTCGAAATTGGCCCGCAGCGCGAAAATCACGATGATAACGAAAATCGCGATGGACAAGACCTGCATCCCCCGGCACAGCCGCTTGGCCAGATCCTCGGCCATGTGCCGGACGAACATTCCCAGCACAATCGGAATGCCGAGGATGAGCGTCACCGTCTTGAAGACGCGCCAGAATGAGATGTCCACCGTGGTGAGGATGGAGGCCGCCGGCGGATACAATCCACCCCAGAACGACAGGTTCAGCGGGGTGAAGACGATGGCGAGCACCGTGGCGACGGCGGTGAGGGTGACGGAGAGGGCGGTGTTGCCCTGCGCGTTCATGGACATGAAGTTGGAAATGTTGCCGCCCGGGCAGGCGGCAACCAGAATCATGCCGAGGGCGATGCTTGGGGTGGGCTGCAGGAGCCAGACGAGCCCAAAGGTGAGGGCGGGCAGGAGGAGGAATTGAGATCCCACGCCCACCAGAGCGGGCTTGGGGTTGCGGAAGAGCCGGGCAAAGTCGTCGAGCGTAAGGCTCAGGGCGACGCCGAACATGATGAAGCCCAGGCTGACGTTCAGCATCAGCAGGTTCTGGGCACTGAAGTTGAGTCGTACGGCGTCGATTTCAGGCATGGGAGCATTCCTCGGGGCTACAGCCTCTCTTTGTGGCGAGGCCCAAACTACTGACGCGGGCTCGGAGGCAGAATCAATTCTGCTTCAAAATATCTGGTTGGAGGTTTCAAAGGGGATAGGTGTGAGGCTGTCGCTGAGCCGGGCCGCTGGTCAGAGGCTAAACCCTGTGTAGTGTCAGCGGAAGGCAATCTCGGCGAAGACATGAATCGTCATGAGCACGACCACTGTGAGGGAGGGCTGAATCGTGGGCCCAGTGTAAGAGACAGGACATCGTTGAGGGGAATTGCTCCGTACGATCCGCTGTATAAGATCAAAGCCCGACGGCCCTTTCATCCAAATCTCGACGGTCCTTCTGCCAATTAGGAAGAAGTATACGGGAGCCCTACGGATTATTCTTCTCGCCTTGAGTCGGGGACACCACTTCCCGAGGCGTCTTCTTGACGGTTCTGCCGTCCCTGATCGGGTCGGAAATACCCGGGACTAGGGGGGCAGGCTCGTGTGTCCGCTCCCCTACCCAACGATCGCCGGTTTTTCCACAACTTTCCTCCCGACATGTTTGCACTCAGCCTGTTTTCGAGCGACGCGCCTGATGACGTCGACACTTCCCCGCAAGATGACGACTCGATGTCGATGCTTAGTAACGGGGCCCGAATTGAAGGGACTCTAGAGTTTAGCTCCGTCGACCTCCGCATCGAGGGCACGGTTCACGGGGATATCTCCACCGATGGTCGGGTGGTGGTATCCGAAGGAGCAGAGGTGAAGGGTACCATTGACGCACATACGATTCGGCTGTCCGGGTACGTGGAGGGTCACCTCCAGGCGGAGAACGAACTCGTCCTGTGCCCCCCCTCGGAAGTCCACGCAACCATCAACGCGGACACTCTTGAGATCCAGCCTGGGGCCGACTTCACCGGAGAAGTTCCCGACGGAGAAAAGTCAATCGGAGACGTCTCCGAATCGGTGGGGCCCGAGCAAAACGGAGCGGACCTCTCGTCCGAAGTGAACGCGTCGGAAAACGGCAGCGCGGAGGTGGCCAACCTGGAATGACCGGCGTAGGCCTCGCGCCGATGGGTTCACTTTTCCCAGTTGACGGCATACACGTCGTCCCGGAGAAAAAACTACGCCTCTTGTCCGGCCACCGAACGCACGTCTTCCAGAATCAGGTAGAGGCAGGGGACGAGCACCAGGATGATGGAGGTGGCAAAGACGATCCCGAAGCCGAGCGAGATGGCCATCGGGATGAGCTGCGTGGCCTGGTTCGAGGTCTCGAAAATGATGGGGGTGAGGCCGCCGAACGTCGTGAGTGTCGTGAGGATGATGGGCCGGAAGCGGCGCAGGCCCGCCTCGTGGATGGCGTCGAACACGGATTGGTCCTCTCTTCGCTTGTTGGCGTAATCGATCATGATGAGGGAGTCGTTGAGGACCACGCCGGAGAGAGCGATGACACCCATGAGGCTCACGAGGGAGAGGTCGTACCCCAGCAGAATGTGTCCGATGACGGCCCCGACGATGCCGAACGGAATGGCCCCCATCACAATGAGTGGCTGCAAATAGCTGCCGAAGGCGATGGCCAGCAGGGCGTAGATCGCGAACATGGCGAGGCCGAATCCGCCCCAGAGCGCCTGGGTCGACTCTCGCATCTCGGCCTGGCTTCCCTCAAAGCTCCACGTGAGGCCCGGGAACTGGTCCTGCAGCTTCGGCAACTCCTGCTGTTGAATCGACTCCAGCACGCGGCCGACGGCGTTTGACGGCTGGGCGTCCATGCTCACCGACACCACCCGGCGCCCGTCTCGTCGGTTGATTGTGGTGAAGGCCTGTCCCTCGTTTACCTCCACTACGTCCATGAGCGGCACCTCGGTGCCGTTCGGCGCCTGGATGACGAAGTCTTCCAGGTGGTAGAGGTCTTTGCGCTGGGGATACGGCAGCTTGACGCGAACCTCGATCTCGTTCGTCCCGCGGAGTTGGCGCATGGCAAGGTCCCCGTAGAACGCCCCGCGTACCTGCCGCCCCACGATCTCCGGGGTAAGGCCGAGCTTGCGGCCCTCCGGCAGCAGCTTAAAGTCGAATTGCGTCTTGCCGCGGTTGTAATTGTCGTTCACGTCCCGAGTGGCCGAATAAGACTCCATCCGCTCCACGAACGCCTCGCTCGCCTTTTCCAGCACGTCGATGTTCGAGTGGCTGAGGTCGACGCTGATGTCGGGGAGGTAGCCGGCGGGGCCGCGCTCGGCCTCGAACGTCATCTGGTCCACGCCCTCAATGTCGCCGATGTTGTCGCGCCAGATCTCGATGACCTCCTGTGCGGTCATGTCGCGCTCGGTGGGGGGCTTCATCACAATCTCCACGTCGATGAAGCTCTGGCCGCGCACGTTCGTCTTGACGCCGTCGGCGACGCGATGGAGGTTGTTCTCTTCAAACATTCGATGAGTGGCGTCGCTAATCTTCTGGGCGACGGCTCCGGCTTGGTCGGGCGTGGTGCCCACGGGCAGGGAGACGCCGGTTTCAATCTCGTCGGCGGCCACTTCGGGCATCATAATCATGCCCATGTGGTCGCTGTAGCCGTAGCCGGCTACGACCACCAGCAGGGTCACCGCCGTGCTGAGCGTCACGTAGCGAAACTGGAGGCAGAGCTCCAGAAACGGGCGGTAGTAGGCGTCCACGAAATGGTTGAAGCGACGCGCAAAGGCCTGTTGCCAGCGCTCGAGTTTTGCGGTGACGGTGAAGCGGTGGCCCTCCGACGTGTGGCCCAGGTGGGCCGGCAGGATGAAGAGGGCCTCCACGAGCGACACGGCAAGCACCACGATCACGACGGCGGGCAGGGGCCACCAGTACTTGCCGGTGGTGCCGGGAATAAAGAGGAGAGGGACGAACGCGATGATGTTCGTCAGAATGGCGAAGGTCACCGGTTTGCCCATATCGCGCGCGCCCTGGATGGCGGCTTCGAGCTTCCCCATGCCCCGTTGCCGGTACTCGTGGACGTTTTCGCCCACCACGATGGCGTCGTCCACCACAATCCCTAGCACGACCAGAAAGCCGAACATCGAGATCATATTGATGCTCACCCCCACCATAGGGAGGAAGAGGAAGGTCCCGACGAACGAGATCGTCATTCCCATCATCACCCAGAACGCGAGGCGGTACTCGAGAAAGAGCGCCAGAATGAGGAGCACGATGATGATGGCCAGAATCCCGTTCTCGACCAGCAGGGAGAGGCGCTGCTCGTAGTCGTTTGCCGCATTGCTGTCGATGCGGTATTGCACACCGGGCGGAAAGCCCTCCTGGGCGTCCTCCATAATGCTCTTCGCAGCGGCCGCGATGTCGAGGGGCGACTGTCCCCCAACCCGGTAGATCTGGAGGTCGACCGTGTTCTGGCGGTTGAACTTGCCGTGGAAGCCGGTCTCTTCGAAGCCGTCGGTGATGGTGGCGACGTCCGCGAGCCGGACGCTGGTCCCCGTTTCGGACGGAATCAGCTCAATGTTGCCGTACTGGTCGGCCCACTGCTTCCGCTCCTGCATGCGCAGGAGGATTTCCCCGGCGTTGGTTTCCACCGCGCCCGCCGGAATGTCCTCGCTCGACTCTGCGATGCTATTCGCCACCTCGCTGAGCGTGAGGTCGTACTTCCGCAGCCGGTTGCGCGGGATCTCGACGTGCGTCATGTAGTCCGGCACGTTTCCGATTTCGACCTGCGTGATCTCCTCGTTGCTCAGCAGGCGATCGCGAACGTTCTCCGCCTGTTTGCGGAGCGTCCAAATGTCGGTGTCCCCGTACAGTCCGAGGGTCATCACTTCCCGCTGGTTCGACTGCAACTGCACCTCCGGCTCCTCGATGTCGTCCGGAAAGGTGCGGATCCGATTGACGGCCTGATTAATGTCCTGAAAGGCTTTCATGCGGTCGGTGCCGGCCACCAATTCGATCGACACCTCGCCCCGTCCCTCGTCGGCCGTAGACGTGACATCTTTGATGCCTTCCACCCCCCGGATGGCCTCCTCGACGGGCCGCAGGATGCCCTGCTCCACCTCGGCCGGGGCCGACCCGGGATACACTACGCTCACCTGTACCACGTCCAGCTGGTACTGGGGAAAAACTTCCTTCTGCATGGTGTACGCCGTGAAGAGGCCGCCGCCGAGAAGGATCACCATCAGCAGATTGGCGGCGATGGCGTTCTGCGCCATGTAGGCGATGGGGCCGCGCCACTTGCGGTCCGTGCCGGACGTGTCGCTGGAGTCACTCATGGGACTGGAATGATCTCGGAAAGAAAGGCATGAGTCGAGGCGTCCCGCCGGGACGCCTTTCTACTGGGCGGGCTCCGGCACCGGCTGCTCCTCGGAGCCTTCCAGGCGGAGCGGGGCGCCGTCGCGCACCGTGCTCAGGTTCGTCGTGACGACCTGGTCCTGATCCTCCAGGCCGCTCTCGATGTAGGCATACTCTGCGTCCTGGAAGACAATGCTCACGTCCCGGATCTGGAGGGCATTGTCTTCCATCACCCACACTGTCTCGTCGGAGCGCACGTAGTCGCGGTTCAGGCGCACCACGTTCTCCAGCGGATCGGCCTGCATCTGCGCCTCCACGTACGACCCAATCATGAGGCGGGGGCCGTCGGCGTTTTCGGACTGGTAAGCGTGCGGATCGGGGACCTCCACCAGCACCCGGGCCATGCGCGTCTGCTCCTCCAATGCCCCCACGACCCGAAACATCTCGCCGGTGCGGACGGCACCCTCCCCCCACGCCGTGCGGTTGCGGATGCGGACGGACGAGCCCGACTCTCCGTTTGCGGGGACCGACAGCCGACTCAGCTTCGAGACCGGCACGGTGGCTTCCACCCAGAAGGTGTTCAGCCCCACGAGGCGCCCGAGCTCCTGGCCCGGCGCCACCTGTGAGCCCACGTTCGCGTTGCGGCTCACGATGTGGGCGTCGAACGGCGCGGTAATGGTCGTGCGCTGTAGGTCCAACCGGGCCTGCTCCACCGCGGCGCGGGCCGATTCGACCTCCGAACGGGCCGAGTTCAACTGCGGCCGGCGGAGGACGAGGTCCTTGTTCGCCCCGCTCAGCGTGTCGCCCAGCTGCTGATAGTCCTGCTGTGCTACGTCCTGCCGGCCCATTTCGAGGGTCAGGTCCGCCTCGGCCTGTCGCAGCTCGCTCCGCCGCTGCTGCAGGGTATTCCGATAGTCCGATGGGTCAATTTGCAGGAGGGTGTCGCCCTCTTCCACGTAGCCGCCGGGCGTGAAGGACGACGCCCGTCGGATGATTTTGCCGCCCACCTGCGGACTGAGCACGATGTCCTGCGCCGGGCGCACCGTCCCCATCGCCTCGATTGAGGGCTGCACCGTGTCGCGCTGCACCGTCGTAACGTCCACGAGCATAGCGGTCTCCCGCGTGGCCCCCGTCCGCTGCGCCGCGGGCTCGGTGACGAAGATGAGCGTCATGACGAGGCCGCCGACGCCCAGAATGCCGAGACAGATGAGGAGAGTCCTTTTCCAATTCATACCGGTTTGTGCCGCGTCTGTCCGTGAGTCCGCGATCCCATGTTCTCGTTCAAGGGGACACTGAAATAGGGGCCGTTCCCGGAAGAGTATTCAACGTGTGAACGTTAGAACGTTCAGTGCATCCCCAAAGGCAAATCCGAAGAAGGAATTTCCCAGGTCCGTATTAGTTCTCCGGTTCCCGCTTCGTTTCAAAGGCTCCAGCCAGCGCACGGTAGAGGGCAATCCGGTCCTCAACCTGCGTCAGCCGGGCCGAGAGGAGGTCTCGGCGCAGTTGCTGCACCTCGTCGAGCGCCGTGAGCACGTCGAGATAGTTCGTGGTGCCGTTCAGATACTGCAGGCGAAGTTGCTCGTAGGACTGCTGGGCCAGCTCGATCTGCCGCTCGATGCGCTGAATTTGTTCGCGCTGCTTCTGCTCCTGGATCAGGGCATCCTCTACTTCCTGGAAGGCGGTGAGGATGGTTTGGCCGTACTCGTAGAGCCGTTGTTGCTTCACGGCCGCGGTGCGGTCGACCTCGGCCCGCAGCTCGCCGCCCCGAAAAAGGGGCGCCAGCAGGTTGCCGGCGAACGAGTACGCCCAGGTCTGGAACAGGTCTCGTGCGCTCTCGGCGGCGGTGGAGGCGGAGGCCGACAGGGTGAGCCGCGGATACTGGTCGCTGATGGCGGCGGCGAGGTCTCGGTCGGCGGCCTGCAGGCGTCGGAACGCGCTCCGGACGTCGGGGCGGCGCTGCACCAGGTCGGTGGGTACGCCTGTTTCCGGCAGCGGGGGAAGGGTCGGCAGACTGTCGGGTGGGGCCTCGACGCCGGCCTGCGGCGGGCGTCCCAGCAGCACGGCGAGCTGATGCTCCAGCACCTGCACACGCGATTCTACCGCCGCCCGCTGTTCGCGGGTCGACTCCACGAGCTGGCGCTGCCGCAGGACGTCCACCCTCTGAATCTGGCCCGTCTCAAAGCGGTTTTCCAGCAGATTGAGTACCGTCACGTTCGTTTCGATCTGCTCCTTGACGAGCCGCAGTTGGCTTCGCGCCTCTGCAAGCTGCACCCAGGTGCGCACGACCTCGGCCGAAAGCGAAAGCGCCGCCGCCTGATAGTCCGCCAGGCTGGCCTCGGCCCGCAACTGTTCGGCCTGCACGCGTGACCGGACACGTCCCCAAAGGTCCAGCTCGTACGCCGATTGAAGACCGGCACTGAAGCGTTCTCCACTCTCGACGTCGGACTCCGACCGGGTGACCTGCGCCTGGCCGTTCGCTTCCAGGTCTGGAAACAGAGCGCCCGACTCCCGATCGATCACTGCCTGGGCGGCCTGCAATCGCTCCCACGCGGTGAGTAACGTAAAATTCGAGGCCGTTGCGCTGTCGACCAGGGCGTTGAGCCGGTCATTCTCAAAGGTCGTCCACCACCGATCCGGGACCTCCTGCGTCCCCGACGCCGAAAAATCCGAGGGCGATTCTACGGGATTCGCAGCCTCAGGCGGGCCGGCACAGCCAAGAAGCCCGACGGCGATCAGGCCGAGCAGGAGGGGAAGGAGGGAGCGAGGCGAGCAGTGGAGCATCTGTGCGTGTGCCGATCCGCGCGGGTGGGGTAGGGGACGGAGGCTGGGTCGGAGGAAAGAGCCGGGGTTCGATTCGTTCGTGAGAACGGCGGCGCAGTGCGTTGGGAGGAATCCGCTAGTAACACATTCTTAAGTAAGGAAACGTCAGTCGGTAGGTAAAACGGCTGGCCCCGACTCCATAGCGATCCGTGTCAGTAGCGTGAGATTCGTTGGCTGGAGGGACCAACGAAAAAGACGGTGTTCGAGGAATTCCGATTCATCCCGGGACTCTGCACGCACTGATCCAATAGCACAAGCCGTTCTTGGAAGATGTTCGTCGGATACACCAGAGAGCACAAAAGCGTAACGGAAATCATCCACGCCGATCTGGTGGTCCGTGAAGTTTTCCGTGTCGAGTAGAGCATTAATCGACGGATTGTACGCAAGCCGTTGGAGTCCCGTTCAGGTCTGCGTGTTCAATTCGGCATATGGCCCCTTCGGCCCGACTGGCCACTAGTGGTGCGTCAAGTTTACCATGTCGAGTAGAGCGCCGATCAATGAACGGTATTCAGGCCGTTGAAACGGCATTCAAGTGGGCGTATTCAATTCGGTACCCGACACCTTCGGCTTGACTGACCACTAGGGACCTTGCACAACGACTCTGGCGGTTTCGAGCGTGACGCTTTCGAGCGTCGGTCCCCTGACGCCACAATCGTCCCCGTTCGCTGGCAGCGGTCGATCCCGAGCATATTCCGCGCAGGAGATACCGACGGAAATACCGATCCGTGAGAACGTACCTAAACGACTTTTTTCAGCCTGTTGAGAACCGTGCGCAGCTAAAATCGAACCCAAACTTCAGAAACTTATTCACGGATCGGTGGCGTCAC
>JAHENZ010000291.1 GCA_018609755.1 Salinivenus sp.
CGTGGTGGCCGGATTCAATGAGGCGATCCGTCAAGTGACTGCCAATAAAGCCGGCGCCGCCGGTGATGAGGTAACGCATGGGGTACAAACGGGACTGTGAACACAGAGCAGGAGTGTACACGACAAATGCCGTGCCGCCCCTCAACGACCGCCTCTCATGGTAGGTGAGAACACGAAAAAAGAGAAGACCACCCCCGGCGCAATTCACAGAGGCCTCGTAGAGTACGCCTCGTCCCTCCACCGGTATGGATACACGGTTCCGGCGGGCGGTGACCAGTCAGAGACCTGAATAGACCAATCGCTCCTCCCTCCCCACCTAAACGTATAACCCGACGGTGGGCGCCATAGTCGCCCCCAGGACTATTCGACGGTCTTCTACTGCGACAACTGATATGAAAGTCCTAGCCGGGCCCCAATGCTTTGCTCGTACAGCGCGCCGACATCCAGGCCCACGGCTCCCGACACCTGTAGCTGCGGACGGGAGGGCCAGGGCACTTGGGCCTCCACGAGAAACGAGGCCTGCTCCAAAGGCGGCTGGAACCGATATTCCCCGTCATCTTCAAGGGCACGCTCCTCCAGGTCGTACCGCCCATAATTACGGGTATAGGTCGCAAGGACGCGATACTCTAAGGCCCCCACGTGTCCGGCCACACCGAGGTGATGCCCCACGACTCGATTGTTTTCAATGCCGGATCGGCCATCCTCTCGCGGAAAAGACGTAATCAAGGGCGATCCCGCCGTCCGCCCGTAAAGCGTCCAGCCGTCATTGAAAATGAAATGGGTATAATAGTCGTCCCGGCCGCCTGCTCCTCCCCGGGGATTTTGTGGATCCGGTTTCACAGGCCCATTCTGCCACTTCGTGTAGAGATGCTCGTACACGACGCGATCGATCCATCGACCCGACCGTGTATCGGCAAGCTCGACCCCGAAGAGGCCGTCCTGGGGGCTCTTGAACTTGAGGTTGTCGCGGTCCTCGTAGATAAAGTGACGGTAGGCCCGTGCCTTAAGGAGCCCAATATCCACCGACAGTCCGAAGTCGATCACCCCGAAATGGTCGCCCTGAATGTATATTCGTTCGCCGCGCGGTGCATCGTCCGCTCCGGATAAGGCAACGACGGTCCGCACGTAGTCGTTAAAGGACTGCGGGAGCCGTCCCCAGTCCGGATCGGTCCCGCCCCACATCGCGTTGTGCACGAGCCCACCATACACCTGCACGGGCGACGGCGTCCCCGTACGGAGGTAGAAGGTCTTCTGGTGAAGATACGCATCCTCGATGTGGCGCCGATCAGGAAGCAGCCCGTCGGCGTAGCGTCCCTTGAGCTCGATCCACTGCTCCGTAAACGGGACGGCAGTGTACCCGTCGGTTGACAGGACGACCTTCGGGATGGGCGTGGCATTTCGGCTCTGTCCAAGGGAACCGGACGTGAGCGACTTGCCCACGGTCCCGATAACTTCCGCCTTTCGCCCAATCCGAAGCTTCAGAAAACCATACCGGGCCGTCGCATACAGGGTCGGAAAGAAGAGAGTCTCGTTGGCCGACACTCGCCCCACCAGTTCGCTCCCGTAGCCGAACCCCCACCGTCCCTCGCTCTCCACGGTTCGTTCAACCCGCCCCCGGAGCAACATCCCAGAGGAGATCGGATCCACGAGCCCGTCGGTATTGGCGTGCAGCCAAAACGGCACCGTTCCGCATGCCGCCCCGACGCCCCTCAATTCAATCTCTGCGTTATCTGGAGCCCCCTGCCCCCACACGGCCTGCGGGCCGACCGCGGCCACGAGTCCAACGAGGCAAAGAACAACAATACGGCCTGCCATCAAACACGATCGTAGAACTGGCAAAAGTGCAATCGAAATACCACGACACTGGGAAGGTCCCCTTGACTCGCCGCAACCAATTCACTGAAATCAAGGTCATGTGTTAACAAAAATTCGGTTCTCATCGCGAGCCCACCGTAGAATCTCGGAATCTTGCGCTTGTGCAACACCACGATCCAATAGGTGGACTGCATCATGACCCTAGCAGGCTGTTGCGCATAGACTCACCCTCACACTTGCCTCTAAAAATGCCAAATATATTGGCTGTAATTTGGCAGGTGAGGGAGATTTTTCCTTCCAGGGTATACGTAGCACCAAAAGTTCGCTCGTCCGAGCTTCCAAACTCCAATGCGCAACAGGTTGCTAGTCCCCAAGCCACCGCACCGTCAAAGGAGAAATGCCCATATCGGCCAGAAAATTCATGCCGTTGCATCCACCTTTTCTTCCGCCAGTCGCGCGGCATACTGAAGGGCCTGCTGAACATCCTCCGGCTCGAGATAGGGGTAGGCCTCTATGATTTCACCGGGCGTCATCCCATTCGCCACCAGATTGACGAGGAGCGACACCGGCACGCGGGTGTCTCGAATACAGGCCCGTCCGGCCATTACTTGAGGATCGAATGTGATCCGATCAAATCCAAACATATCTTCACACGTCACTGTCCAGAAGGAAGATGTTGGACTATCGACCGAGGCCAAATGTTCTGTACCACACAATACACTCGCACAACTGTCCCCACATTGCTCTTCCCCTCCACACCTCACTCACGCCTCCCTTCCTCTCTCCCATTCTCCCCATGCCCACGCGCCCACACGATCCAAGCACACCGGGGGCCCAACGCACCTGAGCCGCCGTCGTCCCTCAAAGACGGCCTCGTCCGATCGCTACACCTCCAACACGGAGCGGTCGGAATAGTAGTCCGTAACCCAATCAGCAAACTTCTGCAGCCCCTCGTCAATCGGGGTATCCGGCTTGTATCCCAGCAGTTCGTGCGCCTTTGCGATGTCGGCGTAGGTCCGCTTCACGTCGCCCGGCTGCGTCGGCAACAGTCTAAAACTACTTCTTCACTTCGTTCAGGGCGCTGTTCGATCTCCGGTTCAATGTCCATGGCCTCAGCGATGCCGGAGATGAGATCTTTGAGCTGCGTCGTCTCTGAACCGCCGAGATTGATAATTTCGTACTCCGGCTCGTCCAGTCCCTTCGCCCGGCGAAGGCTACGGACGATGCCGCTGCTACCAATCCGTGAAGTGGCCTACAGAGAGATGCTGTGTTGCAGATGCCCGTTTCGATGATCGTGAATAACACTGATTCATGGCACTACTCATCCTCGCTGAATACTGTCCCCGGTAGAAGGCCGTTCCTCTCACTGAACTAGTGGATGTTCGAAGAGAACTCGCCGTGGCCATAACCGAAAGGTAAGCCCGATCCCAATACGCTCGTATAAAAAACCACGCGAGACAGTCACGACTACACCGTTGTCTTCCCCCCCCCTCTAGCCAACAACTGATCAATGTCTTTCAGAAGTGGGGCAAGGGTGCGTTCCCACTGATGATGGTTTTCCACAAATTGACGTCCTTGGCGACCAACA
The DNA here is from genome assembly GCA_018609755.1 of Salinivenus sp. GTDB lineage: Bacteria > Bacteroidota > Rhodothermia > Rhodothermales > Salinibacteraceae > Salinibacter. The sequence continues at coordinate 3,404 of JAHENZ010000291.1, forward strand.
AATGCCCGATACTCGTCGTCCTTACAGAGCCGCAAGATGTCGGCAGCCATGTCGGCGGCATTATCGGATACGATAATTTGCTTTCCAGGCACAGCCTCAATTCCTTCGAGCCCCATAGGAGTTACGACGGCCGGCAACTCCATGGCCATGTATTCTAGAACTTTGTTCTGCAACCCAGCCCCCACTCGCATCGGACACACCCCGGCACACACACCCTCAACGGCATCAGCAATACTGTCGACCCGTCCAACGAAATCAACGCCCTCCACGGAACGGTATTGGGCAGCCACCGACCCGGGCGACGCACCGATTATACGAAACTGAAAGCACGGCAATGCTTCCCGGAGACGCGGGAGCACGTTTTCGACGAAGTAATTGCATGCGTCCTGATTCTGGGCCGTCCGCATATTGCCTACAAATGCGACGGCGGGGACACTCCCAGTCTTTACGGGCCGGAATTCATCCGTATCGACTCCATTCGGATATACAGTGAGGTTTTGCTTTTCCGGTAGTTCACGTTGCAGATAGTCGCGGTCAGTCGTGGAGACGAGGGAGACAAGATCAAACTGACGGACAGACTGGTGTTCGAAGCGGCGGACCCGATCAACCTCCAATAGGTAAACGAGGGATTTGAGACTCCACTTCGTCCCCTCACTTCTCACACGCTCGTAGTTAAGGGAGAGGGCATCGGTCATCTCCAATATCGTCGGTGTGCCGTCCCAACCAGACACGTACGGAGCGGTCCGAATAAGATGAGCCATGACAAGATCATGGTTGGGAGCGAGACGTTCCACCGCGTCTCGGAACTTTGACGATTGGTAATAGGCTACCTGAATCGGCGTTCCTGTCGGGATAGCCATGAATGCCTGAAGCCACGACTTCCACTTCGGAAGGAAGACGGTCTCGACATGCTCGTAGATGCCCGGTTCCGGATCGTCAAGGCCCGCCCCCAGCTTATCAGTAAAGGAAAGAAGAGTGACATTGTGCTCCTGTGACAGAACCCGGCACATGTGATGAATTCGAATCTTTTCCCCACTGTGGATGGGATAGGGATATCGGGGCGTGAGAACGAGGATATCTGCCATCAATACGCGTTGACTGAGTCAAGACCAGCCGACACACATCAACTTGTCGGCCTTATACCACTTAGATTGAGACGACAGTGAATAAGCAACCCGTCGACAAATCAAAATATGTACAAATGCCTCTATGGACTCGTCTCAGAGCTTTCACTTAAAAGTTCGTCATAGAGATCAAGAAGACGGTCTTCCATCCGGTCCCAGTTGTACCGAGTATCTACGAGGTGTTGGCCTCGGCTCCCCAATGTACGCGCTTCATCTCGATGCGTGAGCAGGTGGACGTGCGCATCGGCATGCGCCTGCTGAGAGGTTGCCTCTACCAAAAACCCGTTTTCACCGTCCGACACGAACGGCTCCGTCGACTGTAAGTGGCTACTTACGATGGGCAGCGCATAGGCCATGTACTCGAATAGTTTTGTGGGGATATTGAGATCGTTTTTCACATAGGGCTGCCACGGCACCCAGCCAACAGACGCTTCAGTCAGGTAATCCCCAATCTTCTCAAACGGAACGCGTCCTTCAATCATTACTGCGTCGTGAAGACCCTTTTCCTTGATGTGCGTTCGCACTTCTCTTTCGAGCCGTTCAGGAACGTAATGGCCCACCAGCCGCAACTGTGCCTCCGGCACGCGCCGGCGCACCTCTGCAAAGGCATCGATCATCAGTTTGGTGCCACGGTTTCGCTCGTGACCGCCGAGGTGGATAATAGTCGGAGGTCGGTTATCAAGATCCCTCGTAGCCTGCTTTCCATTCTCGATCAGAAAGCGGGCCGGGAAGTTGAACAGAGTCCGCTTGGGTACATCAATGGACTCAAAAGACTGTGCAATCGCACTATCAGAAAAAATAAGTGCACTCTGTAGACGCGCCAGAAGAGGTTCGAGAACCCGAAAGATCTCTGCAATTGGGTATCGAAGAATTGGGCTCATGTAATCCTTCACACGAATAAAATCCGCATACACTTCATGACAGTCATAAATGGTCGGACTTCCCGTAATTCCTCGAATAATAGGAGCGACAATAAGCAGCTCTGGGTCGTGGAAATGATACACATCCGCATCCAGTGAGGTTGCCCGCCGAATGATTTCGAGCCAGAGCCTGGGACGTTGCAAGCGAGGCACATCTGGAAGTCCGATGATGCGAACTCCCTCCTTTTCGATCGACTCGTGGTGAACAGCGATGAGCGTCACGTCGTGTCCATTCTCCTGTAAGCTACGCGCCTCTCGATAGAAAACCCGATTGTCGAGTGCACTATGAACGCTGGAAAAAATACAGATATTAGCCATGGAATGAATGAGTATCTCATGACATTAAAAAACATAAATTATTATAAAAATATAATACTAAGTATACCCGTAAAAACGAGCTAGTGGCCACGTGAGCATATCCCCAATACGCCGAATGTGATCGGGAATGGGGCGGCCTTTTGATCGCTCCGGCTCGAAGACAAACGACTCCTTCCTCGTCATGCGATTTCCGGCTAGTTTGTGTGTGATCGGAAGTACCTCTCGATCTTGAATAGCCTGAATTACGGTCCCCATCTTCAGACCTGTAAAGTCACCGATGCGGCGTAGTTCGCGCTCCGGCTCAGCACAAACGTCTTCATACCGGACCCGAAGGACACGTTCTGGCGCAATCAGGTGGGTTAGTTCGCACAGTAGATTACCAATCGTCCAGCTTAGCGCACTGAGCCCAAGAATGGCCGGCGCAAGCTTTTGAGAGTGAAAGCGTTGCCGTAAAAAAACAAACCCGGTCCCATCACGCAGCCGATGTAAGTTCGACGCCAGCATACGTGTGGGACCCCTCACGAGATGAATGATTCGGGCTTCAGGTACGAACCGGGCCAGGAAGAGACCACGGGACAGTTCCTTCGATGAGTCGACAACGTGAGAGGCTCCAGTCTTGACACGAATGGCCTGTGCCAGAGCGCGAATTGATTGTCTCTCTTCATTTACGAATTGCGACGAAGCAGTTGCCGAAAGCACACGAACAAAATTCAAGATGTGGGCATCCCCAGCGACCCGTCTTACAACCTGTTGCCAAGATAACTGGGAGTCTGTTTCCAGCCTTCGGCGTATGTCTTCCCAATGGGGACACGCGTCGACCGGCTCCCCGCAACTGCAGGGGTGACTGCCATCGATCCCAGCAACGACCTCACCGACTCCTCGGGCATTGTCTGCGTTCCCGAGAAGAGCGTCGAGCACGGTGGACCCGCTGTGACCACGCCCCATCACGTAGACGTACCGATGACTTGTTTCCGTAAACACGTATTGTTTTGCCAACTCAATTGGAAGACAACTCAACAGCCAAAATTAGCTTCCCGCTGATTGCAACCACAACCCATAATACCCTTTCACCTTGAATAGGAAAATCGTATCGTTTCCCTGAACCCTATGACCTCACTTTGTTTTTTAACTTTAAAAAGCGTTCTACTTTTCAGAAACGGGGTAAATGCAAACCTAGTTGAAACGGGGAGAAGGGGTTCTACCCCTCACTGCTACTCGTCGTCGGGAATTGCTTCTTTCAGTGCTTGCTTGAGTCTCGGGAGATCTCGATAACCGTCAAGACGACGGAACCTGTTTTCCGACTCCAGTAGTGCCAGGGCCATCCACTGGTGTCGCTGCGGCGAGTGGTGCCAGCGCTTCATGTCGTCGATGTAGCCATCGACATCGCCCGTGAGGCTCTCGATGCAGTTGGTGGTCTTTAGGCTTTTACCAAGCTCGTCGAAGAGGCCAAGTCGGTGGAGCGTCAGCGTCTCCTCGAGGCCCTCCTGGAGAGAACGAGCTGC
>JAHENZ010000292.1 GCA_018609755.1 Salinivenus sp.
CAGGTGATTCCCATGAACACGACAATGAAAGAAGAAACGACAGAGCGAACCGAGCGCGAGTCGCGGCCGTCCCAGAAGGAACGCCCCAGCACCCAAAGTAGACGCCAGCGCGAGGGAAGCGAGCACGTGGGGGCGTTCGGGACGCGCACCGGTCATTCCGATCTTCTCTTTCTCGAAGGAATTCTTCCCGGCGGCGAGAACGTCTCCGATCTCTCCGTCGAAGAGCAGACGGCAAGCTGCCTCGACCAGCTCGAGGAGATGCTGGCTGCGCAGGGGGCCGACCTCGGAGACGTGATGAAGGTGGAGGTGCAGCTGACGGACATCGCCGACAAGGCCGCGGTCGATGCCGTCTATCGGGAGCGATTCGGTGAGGAATATCCGCCGCGGACGACCGTCGGCGTCTGCTCGTTGCCGAGAGATGCGGCAGTCCAGCTTGACGTGATCGGAGTAGACGAGTAATTCTCCCTCCTCACCGGATGTCCTGTAGGAGGAGGACGGGCGAGGGACGCACCGGCGGTTTCGTGATTTTCTTCCCGACTGTTTTTTCTGCGATGTCCCAATCATTGACGGATCGCTACGTTGCCCTTTTCGACCAGGGACGCACGCGCCTCACCGGATGGCTCGATGATGTCACCGACGAGGACCTGCCGCGCCGCCTGCATCCGGAGGCGAACACCGTCGGGTGGATGCTCCGGCACATCGGTGAGGTGGAGCTGCTCTTCGCCAAGAACATCTTCGGGCGCACCCTCAACGTGAAAGCGTCCACGATCGGCCCCAATGCGGGACGGCGCCAGGACTTTGGCCCTGCCGACGATTTGCGCACGCTCCTCGGCCGCAGCGGTCGGGAGCTCGGCGAGGCCATCGCGGTACAGGATGAGACGGCGTGGACCCGCGAAGTGACGGCCGACTTCGGGACGCTGCCGCTCCAGGAGGCCCTGGCCCGCATCCTCACGCATACGGCCTACCACGCCGGGCAGGCCCACCTGACGCTGAAGTACGGATCTTCTTGAATCTCCACCAGCTCATATTCGAGGAGAACAAGTTTCAGAACACTCGCGACCGTCTTGCTCTGGAGGCATCCATCACCGAGTACGACGAGGGGGGAGGCCTGTCCGATCTGGAGGCCGGTGCCTTTGCCTGCGTCCCGCATGATTTCGAGAATGGTACGGTGCTTCTCACCCTCGGGCGTCGTGTTGAGCACCGTATTGAACACCCGGGGGCGGAGCCCACCGTTTCAAAGCGAATGCCGGAACAGACGCCGGGCGCCTCCGGTGCCGTGCAGTGACTCTGCGCACGTTCTTCGCACCGTCCGTTTTTTCTCTCTCGTATGTGGCACCGCACGGGGATTCTCGCTCGGAGATCCATTGGCGTTCCGCGAATCTGTCGCCTACTTCTTCCGCTTTGTCTTCTTCTGCTGGGAAGCGGCATTCCACTCCCAGCGGCGGGACAGCCGGCACCCGTCGACACGTCCCTCTTCCGCGATCTTGACTACCGAATGGTGGGGCCGACGCGCGGGGGGCGGGTCACAGCCGTCGAAGGTCATCCGGCGCATCCGAAGACCTTCTACATGGGCGCCGCGGGTGGGGGCGGAATTTGGAAAACGACCGACTACGGCGAGACGTGGATCAACCTTACGGATGGGGAGGATCTGAAGAGTACGGCCATCGGGGCGCTGGAGGTGCCGGCGTCGGACACCAGCATCGTCTATGCCGGGACCGGCTCAGAGGCCATCCGCGCCAACGTCACCACGGGGCGGGGCGTCTACAAGTCGACCGATGCGGGCGACTCGTGGCAGTTTATGGGGCTGCCGGATGCCGGACAGGTCGGGGCGATCAATGCTCACCCCCAAAATCCGGACCGCGTGTTCGTGGCTGCATCGGGGCACCCCTTCGGCAAGAATGAGCAGCGGGGCGTCTTCCGCTCCACGAACGGCGGCGAGACGTGGGAGAAGGTGCTCTATGCGTCCGACTCGACCGGCGCCGTGGACCTCGCATTCCACCCGGAAGATCCCGACGTGATCTATGCCGCAATGTGGCGGGCGGAGCGCAAGCCGTGGACCATCATCAGCGGCAACGACGGGGGGGACGGCCTCTACAAGTCCACCGACGGCGGCGACACGTGGACGAAGCTAGAGAACGGGCTCCCGACGGGGCTCGTCGGCAAGATCGACGTGGCCGTCACCCCTGCTGCGCCGGATCGCATTTATGCTCTCGTGGAGGCACCCGGCGACCGACAGGGCCTCTACCGCTCGGACGACGCGGGTGAGAGCTGGCGGCAGGTGAGCGACAAGGAGGAGATTATGGACCGCCCCTTCTACTTCACGCACATCTTCGCGCACCCCAAGGACCCGGACCAGATCTTTGTGGGCAATGTGAACTACTGGGTGTCGTCGGACGGGGGACAGACGTTTGAGGAGAAGGAGGTCACACACGTGGACGTACACGACTTATGGATCAATCCGGAGCAGCCCGAGCTCCGCATTCAGGGCAACGACGGTGGGGCGACGGTGTCGATGGATGGCGGCGAGACGTGGTCCACGCAGCACAATCAGCCGACGGCGGAGCTCTACCAGGTGAACGTGGACGAGCAATTTCCCTACTGGCTTTACGCGGGACAACAGGACAACTCCACCATTGCGGTGCCGAGCCGTCCGCCCGCCGAGAGCGCGCCCGCCGGGCCGTCGGCGTGGTGGAAGGCCATTGGGGGGTGTGAAACCGGCCCGGCCGTGCCGCAGCCGAATACCCCCATTGTCTTCGCGAACTGCAAGGGCCGCTTTTCGCGCTATAGCCAGGAAACCGGTCAAGCGCAGCAGTACTGGGTGGGGGCCGAGTACATGTACGGCCAAAACCCTGCCGAGCTGGAGTGGCGCTTCCAGCGCGTGGTGCCGATCGAGATCTCCCCGCACGACTCCAGCGTCGTCTACCACGCCTCGCAGTACGTACACCGAACCACGAACGGCGGACAGGACTGGAGCCGCATCAGCCCGGACCTCACGGCGAACGAGCCGAAGTACCAGGTGCGCTCCGGTGGGCCCATTACGAATGACATCACAGGCGAAGAGCACTTTAGCACCCTCTACGCCGTGCAGGTCTCCCCGCACGATCCGGATGTGATCTGGGCGGGAGCGAACGATGGGCCGGTGCACGTCACGCGGGATGGGGGGGACAGCTGGACGAACGTGACGCCGCCGGACGTGCCGCCCCACGGCCGGGTCGACGCCATCTCACCGTCGCCGCACGAACCGGGCACCGCGACGGTCGCCATCCAGCGGCGCCTGCTCAAAGACTTTGCGCCCTACATCTACCGCACCACCGACTACGGGGAGACGTGGACGCGCATCACGGAGGGTATCCCTTCGGACTACCCCGTGCGCACCGTTCGTGAGGATCCGAACCGCGAGGGGCTGCTCTACGCCGGCACCGACTTCGGCCTCTTCGTGTCTTTCAACGGCGGGCAACAGTGGCAACCGCTGCAGCAGAATCTGCCGGTGACGCCCGTCACTGACATCCGCGTTCACCGGAACGATCTTGCCCTCTCCACGATGGGCCGCAGCTTCTGGGTGCTCGACAACCTGACGCCGCTGTACCAGGTGGACGAGCAGATTGCGAGTGCCGACCGGCACCTCTTTGCCCCCCGCGACGCGTATCGGATGCGGTACTGGGGTGGGCAGCGCGGCCCGAGTGGGCCGGAGTATCCGCCGGCCGGGGCCATGATCGATTTCTACCTGGACGAGACGCCCGATCAGCCGGTTACGCTCGACATCCTCGACGAAGACGGGGACATTGTGCGCCGCTATGCGGGTGTGACGAAGCAGATGGAAGAGGCAGACTCCAGCACGCCCGAGCGGTCGATGAAGGCCCCCGGCCCCGTAAAGCCGACCACGGTCGACACGTTCACCGTGCAGGCGGGGCACAACCGCTTCACGTGGGACCTGGAGTATCCGGAGGCGACGCCGAAGACGCAGGGGGAAGGCACCTACTTCGACGTGTACGCCGGCCCAATGGCCCCGCCCGGCACGTACCAGGTGCGCCTCTCCGTTGGGGACTGGAGCGCGACGCGACCGCTCACGGTCAAGATGGACCCGCGCGTTCGCAGTGCCGGGGTGACCAAGGCGGACCTGGAGGAACAGTTTGACCTCAATCGCGACATCCTCGACGCCATCGGCACGGCACGCGCCACGGCCTACGCCATCGACTCGGTGCGGACGCGTCTGCACGCGCTCGTGGCTAGGGGACAACGAGAGAAAGCGGAGGTTCAGTCCACACTCGACCGCCTGGACGCCCTTCACGCTAAACTGGCGACCTCGACCGAAGGAAGCTATCCGCCGCCCAAGCTTATCGACCAGCTGGAGTACCTCTACTACATGACGAGCGCCGCGGACCAGCAGCCCGGTACCGACGCCTCGGCGCGCTTCCGGACGCTGGATGAGCGCCTCAATGACATTCGTGCTGAATGGAAGCAGCTGCGAAATAACTTGAGTCTTTCGATGACGGATTGACACAGGCACTGCGTCGGACGATAGAGGAAACCGCATTCCAGTGAGACACTGTCGAACGAGGGGGAGGAATCAATGCATGGAGGCATGGATGCGTGGAGGAAGCCCATACGTTGGCTTCCAGTCTTCCACGCGTCCAGGCCTCCAGGCTTGAAACGCACGCACTCACACACGCCCATACGCACAAACCAGATGTTTACCGGCATTATCGAAGAGGTAGGCACCATCGCAGACGTGACAGACCTCGGCGGCGGCAAACGACTCACGATTGAGGCCGAGATGGCGCCCGAGCTGCAGGTCGACCAGAGTGTGTCGATCAACGGCGCCTGTCAGACGGTCGTAGACGTAGACGCCGACGCACGGACCTTCGCCGTCGACAGCATCGAAGAGACCCTGCGCAAGACGACGTTCGGCAGCCTCACCGCAGGCACGTCGGTCAATCTGGAGCGCGCGCTGCAGGCGGGCGACCGGCTGGACGGCCACTTCGTGCAGGGGCACGTGGATGCCACCGGCACGATCGTGGCGGTGGAGCGGGAGGAAACCGACTGGCTCTACACGATCCAGTTCGACCCGCAGTATGCCTCCTATCTCATTCCGGTCGGCTCCATCTCCGTCGACGGCATCAGCCTGACGGTGGCACGACTGGGGGACGACACGTTCACCGTCGCCATCATTCCGCACACCTACAACGTGACGAACGTCGCAGAAGCCTGGACGGAGGGGGCGGCGGTGAACCTGGAGTTCGACCTCATCGGCAAGTACGTGGCCCGGAGCCTCACCGCCGGTGGCGAGACGCCGGATCCGGAGGTGCTGGCGCGGGAGTGGCTGGAAGAATAAAGAATATTGGCGGTGACGGCTCGATTCGTTGTTTGTGGACCACCTGGATTACACTCCCACCCAGCACTCCGCACTTCTTCCGAATGACTTCACCGCTTCCCCATGAGCTCGACGTACCCTGACATCGCTCTGCACAAATTCCCACTTCTCCTGCTGTTCCTCCTTCTTCTTGGCAGTACGGTCTCGTGCGCGCAGAGTACGGACGACACCGACGCGCTCCTCAATGCCATGGCAATCGAACAGGGCGATTGGGCAGCCGACGTGGGCGGCGGCGACGGTGACTACACGATTCCGATGGCTGAGCGCGTGGGGCCCTCCGGTCGCATGTTTGCGGTGGACGTCGATCACGATAAGCTCGACGAGCTGAACGAGCGGCTGCAGGAGAACGAGATCGAGCACGTGACCTCCGTCTACAGCGTCGAGGACAATCCGATGCTGCCGGCCAACTCGCTGGACGCGGTGCTGGTGCGGAATGCCTACCATCACTTCACCGCTCACGAAAGCATGCTCCGCCACATCAAGGCCGCGCTCAAGCCGGACGGACGGCTCGTGATTGAGGAGTCGATCGACGAAGACATGGTGGGGGCATCACGCGAGGCGCAGGTGGAAAACCACGACCTCGGGATCGAGTACGTCCGCGAGGAACTGGAGGCGGCCGGATTCACCATTCAGCGGGAGGAAAATCCGCTCATGGAGACAAGCTGGGGGATCTACTGGATGATCGTGGCGACGCCTGCGTAGGGCATTCCACTTTCAGAGGTCCCGTCGGAGGAAGGAGGCTCGACTGGCGCACATCTCCGGGTGTGTCCCGATATGTGCGTGCGTATGGACGTGGGGGCCTGACCAGGTTTGCTCAGAGAAATACGACTACGCCCACACGCACAGACGCCCAAACATATCAGCACAACGGGGAGAAAACGGGCAGCGAGCCCCCATCCCCCAGACCAGCATCTCAGCGCACGGTTGCCTGCCTACCACGGAATGCGCTCGCGATCGCGGAAAAAGCCGCCGCTTGGGCCGTCGGATGGGAGCGTGGCGAGCCAGAGGGCCGTATCCGCCCCTTCCTCCGGCGTCCGCGGCGCGGCCTCGCCCCCCATGCGTGTGTGCACCCAGCCCGGGCACATCGAATTGACCTTCACGTCGGGCCCGTCGGGCAGCGCGTCGTCGAGGGTCATGGTGAGGGCGTTCAGGGCCGCCTTCGAGGCGGAATAGGCGGCGTGGTTCGTATCGAGCCCTTCGCCGAACGAGCCGGAGCCAGAGGACACGTTCACGACGCGGCCGTATCCTCGCTCGATCATGTCGGGCACGAAGTGCTTCACCAGGAGCCACGGGCCGCGCGTGTTCACGGTCCAGGCGCGGTCGAGCTGGTCCATCGTTGCGTCGAGAGCATCGTTCTCCGGGTAGATGCCTGCGTTGTTGACGAGCACGTCCACCGCCACGTCGTCGGCCGTCAGACGGTCATAGCACTCCACGATCGAGTCGGGCGTGGCCACGTCAATTTGCTCGACGCGCACCGTGCCGCCCTGCGCCCGGATCGGGCGTGCGGCCGCTTCGCCATTGGCCACGTCGCGAGAGCCGAGGACGACGTTCAGTCCGCGGTTGGCAAGGCCGTTGCAGATGGCGAGTCCGATGCCGCGATTGCCGCCGGTGACGAATGCGGTCCGAGAATTGGTCATTCTGTCGGATGTACACCAGTTCTGATTCCTCCTTCAGCGAACCTCCGGGGGCGGTGCCGACCGAACATTGCTATGATGGGACGGGCCCCGCTCTTTGAATTCCAGTTTAGTGCTGCGTCACGTCATCCGTGTCGGGTCGAGCGTTGGGCATCGAATCGTAACTTCGTAGCAGACAACAACCTCCAGGCACAGCGTACGATTCGACACTCGACATCCTCAGCTTGACTGAGCACTAGCGCACAACGGTCATCTTCTGCGTTCGGGTGTTCTCCCCCGCCTGGAGTCGCAAGAAGTAAATTCCACTCGGAAGGTTGTTCACGTCAATCGGCTGCTCGTTACGCCCCGACTGCCTCCCGAGATCGACGGTTTTTACTCGCCGTCCGAGAACGTCGAAGAGGCGGATCGTAACCGCCTGTTTCTGGGGCAGAGTGTAGCGAACCGTAGCGTGCTGAGAAACTGGATTCGGGGATACACTTCGAAGCTTCATCGCCTCTGCGCCACGCCGGATGGCAACTGCTCCTTTGTAGTGCACGGTGCCGTCCGTGTCGATTTGCTTGAGACGATAGTGCAACACATCCGCCTCATATGGAAGGGCCGAGTCCGTGAAGCGGTAGGTTTGCGCCTGCGATGTGGTACCGGCCCCATCCACGCGCCCCACGGTTTGCCACTCGCCCGTAGCATTTTTGTGAGCCGCGTCGGCGCTTGCTTCTGCCTTGCGCTGAATCCGGAAACCGGCATTGTTTCGTTCAGTGGCCGTCGTCCAAGTGAGACGGACCGATTCGTCGTCGAGCCGACCGTCGAAGTTTGCGAGTTCGACCGGTAGCGGCTCCGAATCGCTCGCCAGGGAAAACTCACTAAACGATTGGGTCGTTGCGTAAAGCGAGTCGTCGGAGATGTCATCTGGAGTGCCGTTGTCGTCGACTTGGGTCGTCAACGACGAGAACGTTCCGCTTCCCGGAGTATCTCGCTTGTAGATGGTGACGTTGCCTGGGTCGTCCACCCCTTGCAGATTGCTCACTGCGAGCTTGACCTCGGCCTCGTCAAAGTTCACATCCGCGCTGATCGTGACGCGATATTCGCTGATATTTTCTTTGTCGATTCCCTCCGGATCGTCCGGCTCTCCCGAATATCGACTCACATCCACATCTCCGGACTCTCCTCCGGAATTATCGACCCCGGAGAAGCCCAGACTGGAGCCGGTGCTGTCGAAGTTCACTTTTTCGTCTGAGTCGACCGTTGCCGACTGGGAGGCCACGAGGCCTTCCGGAATGTCCTTTACTTCGGAGGAAAAGTCGCTCTCGCTGCCGTCGGTCCGTACGGCCGTCACGCGATAGTAGTACGTCTTGCCCGGTGTGACGCTCGTGTCAGTCAGCGAGGTGACCCCACTGCTGGTGCTGTCGTCGGAGGAATAAGCGCTGGGCCCTGCACTCGCATCGATGGAAGAGGAGTCGCGGTAGATCCGATACCGTTCCACGTCACCTGCCTCCGGAGCGGTCCACCCGAGCTGGATCTCTCCTTCTCCTGCCGTAGCGGCGACGTTCGTCGGGGCCGTGGTCTGTATCATAATGTCGACTTGAGCGGTGTCGGCGGCGCTTCCGTCGGAGGCCTCGTAGCTGAAGGAGTCGGTGCCGGTGTAGCTGGAGTCCGGGTCGTAGGTAAACGAGCCGTCGCTGTTGAGCGAGAGGGTTCCGTTGGAGGGAAGACTCACCGCCGAGGTGCTCAGCGAGTCGCCGTTCGGATCCGAGTCGTTGTCCAGCAGGCCGGGAGCAGAGACCGAGAGGCTCTGGTTTTTCTCCGTGGAGAAGCTGTCGGCGTCCGCTACGGGGGCGCCGTTCGAGGAAGTGTCGGCTACGTCAATGTCGACCTGGGCGGTGTCGGCGGCGCTACCGTCGGAGGCTTCGTAGCTGAAGGAGTCGGTGCCGGTGTAGGAAGAGTCCGGGTCGTAGGTAAAGGATCCGTCGGAGTTGAGCGACAAGGTACCGTTCGAAGGAGGGCTCACGGCCGAGACGGTAAGCGAGTCGCCGTCCGGGTCCGAGTCGTTGTCCAAGACGCCGGGAGCGGAGACGCTCAGCGTCTGGTCTTTCTCCGTCGAGAAGCTGTCGGCGTCCGCGACGGGGTCGCCGTTGGAGGTGGTGCTGGTGACGTCGATGTCGACTTGAGCGGTGTCGGCGGCGCTTCCGTCGGAGGCCTCGTAGCTGAAGGAGTCGGTGCCGGTGTAGCTGGAGTCCGGGTCGTAGGTAAACGAGCCGTCGCTGTTGAGCGAGAGGGTTCCGTTGGAGGGAAG
>JAHENZ010000293.1 GCA_018609755.1 Salinivenus sp.
GGGGCGGTGCGCGTGGTGCGAACGATTCAGTACCAGCCCCCGGTCAAGAACCGCTACATTCAGGGGTTTAGTCTGGAGGAGACGTGGGAGACAGAAACTGGAGAGTCGATTCGTCTGACTTGGGAGACGCCTCCCGACGACCTGTCGCAACCTCACCGGGTGTTTGAAGCCCTGGGGGGAGTGCTCGGCTACGCGACGGTTGCTCCCCCCTCTACGGCTCGCCTCATACAGCGGACCGCGGCAGTCTACGACGACCTGCTCGCTGGAGGGGCTACGTTGCTTTTGGGGTGGGTCGTGATCGTGGTCGGTCTGTGGTATCTGCGACTGGCGCGGCGGCCCGGCGTTCATCGACTCTTTCAGGCTCGGGTGGCTCTCGCCGGTCGGTTTGCTACCCTGGCGGCCGTCTGGGGGGCCGGTCGGTACCTTCTTCTAGGTCTCGACGTGCCGGCCCGCTGGGTGGAGTACGTCCCCTCGCTCACGGTCCTGTTCGATCCCAGTCGATTTGCCTCTACGATTGGAGGGGGCATTCTCCGCTCCATTGGTGACCTGTTCCTGACGGGCGGGTGGGCCGTGATTCTGGCAGCGGGAGTGCTTCATCTCAGCCTTCGTTATCGACTCCAGGCCTCCTCGGTCCGAGGCCTGGTCGACAAGATTCAGGCGTATCGCTCTGAGCACCCGTCGAGCGTTCGGTTCTGGGGTCTCGTCGTTGGACTGGTGGGCTTCAGCCTCTCGAGTATTCTCGCTCTTGCCTACGTGGTCCGTCGGGCCGTGCTCGACAGCACGCTCGACTTTTTCTCGCGAACGGGTCTCCTCCCCGAGCCGCTGGTGCTCATCGTCCTCAGTGCCCTGGTGTTGCTGATCCTCGCCGTGCTGCTGTTTGGCACGGCGTGCACGTGGATTGGGCTGCGGCTTGGTCTTCGGTACCGGCCCTCGCGGTATCAGGGACTCGTATTGCCTGGGGTCGTCATGCTGTTCGCCCTTGGAATGGTGGTGTTGTACTTGCAGACGGAGGCGCAGGTGCTCGTTCCCTTTCCGTACCCACTGGCGTTGATGGCGACGGTAGGCGTTGGGGCTGTGTACGGGATGGTGGGTCGAAATGGAGGGGCGGAGATTCTGACGGTGCGGGGATTGCTTCTGCCCCTTTTTGCCGTCACGCTGCTTTTTTATCCGCTCCTTTATGCCGGGATGGACGCGCAGCGCCGCGATCGAATGGTCGAGGCCGCCCAGTCGTTTGAAGAGGGATACGACCCCCGAGCCCTCTACTCGATTCGGCAGGTTCTGCGAGCCGCTGAGGAGGAGCTTGGTTCCGTTCTGGTGGCGCAGGACCGCCTGGAGCACCCTGCGGTCGACTCGGCGGCGACCCGGCTCGTCCGCCGCTCGCTTCTGGCCTCCCTCACGACGTACGAGGTCAGTCTCACGCTGCTCGACGATACAGGAACGCCGCGCGCTCGATTCGGAACCGATGGGCGTCAGTCGGTTCGCACCGGCGTCCGGCAAACCGACCAATCGATCTTTCAGGTACTGCGGTACACCTATAACCGTCAGCTTTCGCCGGGGCCCGTCATCGATCGTCTGGCTGGAGGGCGGGACGTGGTCCGAGCGGGGGATCGGTTCCAGTATGCCGGCCTCCATCGGCTCGACCGAGGGGCCACGGGCGAAGCCCTTTGGATCCTGTATCGAGCCGAGCCTCGCTCGCTTCTTCCGGGGACCGGGACCGGCGTGCCGCGCGTTTTGCTCCCGGATGGGTCGTTCAGCGGTCTGTACGCCGAGTTATCGCTGGCTGAGTTTCAGGACGGAGCACTCGTGCGGAGCTACGGGGAGAATTTTGGTCGCACCCAGTTGCCCCCGTCCTACCGCTCGGTCCTGCAGCAGCAGGGGGCGTTTTGGCGTAGAGAAAGCGTACAGGGACGGCAGTACCTCACCTACTACTTTCGCCCTCCGACAGAACGGGAGGTGACGGTGGCGGCTCGCATTCCAGCCATTCTTGCGTTTGATCATCTCTACTATCTGCTCCGGCTTACGGTAGCAGGGCTGGGCGTAGGGCTGCTCATCTACCTGCTCGGACTTTACGGACGGTACCGATACGGCCTCGTGCCGGCCGAGCGGGTCCGATTTCGCAACAAGGTGCTGAATGCATTTCTCGTCGTGGGCGTCGTGTCGATGGTAGCTGTCGGAGTGGTGGGCGTCCAGGTGGTGACCAGCGAGAATGAACGCGTCGTGGAGCGGCGGCTGCGCGACCACCTGGCGCGAGTAGAGGAGACCCTTTCGCTAGAGGCCCGGTCCGACGAGTCGCTCTGGCAGGTCGCGGCGCGGATGGACGTGGACTCGCTTGCTGCACGGGTTGGGCTCGACCTGCGCCTGTACGAAGACGGCCAACTGGTGGGCACCAGCCGACCCCGCCTCGTACGAGACGGGCTGGTGGATGAGCGCCTTCCGGGGACGGTGTATCAGGAGCTCTACGACAACGCGTACCGGTTTTCCGCCGCCGAGGCCACCATCGGAGATTTTCGTTACCGGGTTGGCTATCGGGCCCTCGTGGACGAGGCGGGCATGCCTCGTCTCGTGGTGGGGGTGCCGACGCTTGCCCAGCAGGAGCAGGTGGCCGAGGAGCAGGCGCGCACCCTCGCCTACCTTTTTGGCGCCCTCCTGGTCCTGGTCGTGGCGGTCATGATTACCGCCATCATTCTCGCAAATGCACTCGCCCAGCCCATCGCCCGCCTTCGGGAAGGCCTGGAGGCGGTGGGCGAGGGCCGCTTTGCCGAGGCGCTGCCCGTCGACACGCGGGACGAGATCGGGGATCTCGTGCGCACCTTCAACGAGATGCGGGCGCAGCTCGCCGAGAGCCGCCGCAAGCTTGCCCAGCAGGAACGAGAGATTGCGTGGCGTGAGATGGCGCGGCAGGTGGCCCACGAGATTAAAAATCCGCTCACGCCGATGAAGCTCTCCATCCAGCACCTCCGCCGCGCCTTCAAGCGGGCCCAAGAAGGGGAGGGGGAATCCGACTTTGCGAACCTGTTCGACCGTATCACCTCCACGCTCATCGAGCAGATTGAGTCGCTCGTCCGCATCGCCAACGAATTCTCGACGTTCGCGCGGCTGCCGACGCGGGTGCCCGAGCCGCTCGACCTCAACGAGGTGATTCAAGAGGCCGTGCGCCTCATGGAGCAGGATGCCGGAGCTGGGTGTATCGAGCTCGATCTGCATCCGGAGCCGCTGGTGGTCACGGCCGACCGCGAGGAGCTGCGTCGCACCTACATTAATCTTCTGAAGAATGCCCTACAGGCGCTGCCGGAGGAGGGGGGACACGTTCGAGTTACCTCGACGCGGACGACGGGGGAGGAGGGGCCGGTTGCTGAGAGCCGGGTCATCGACGACGGAACGGGGATTCCGGCGGAGGTGCAGGACAAAATCTTCGAGCCCAACTTTTCCACGAAAACGAGCGGGACGGGGCTCGGGCTTGCCATCGCACAGAAGAGCATCGACGAGCTCGGCGGTACGATCGACTACGAAACGGAGGAGGGCGAGGGGACCACGTTCCGGGTGCGTCTGCCGCTGGAGGAGGACGAGTCTTGAACCGTGAGTCGTGCGTTATGGGTCATAAGTGTTGAATTTGTGGAGGGAGAATACGGGGAAACGAGTATCGGATTGCACCTCATCGAGATCGAAGGGAGGGGGAACGGCGTGCAGACGTGAGGTCCGGCTAGATGGGCTCTGGTCGATTCCGGTGGACGAACTCTTTGACTGGTCTACGAAAAAATGGGATCGATGCTCTTGCGAAGGGGTTTCAAAGAGCCTACAGTTGTTTTCTCGTGCTGAGCAGTGAATTCGTATGCGTGAGTTGTCAGTTGACACCATCCGGCAACGTCTTGGGAGCTTCTTGGCGTCCACTGATGCCGTGCAACTGGCCTACGTTTTTGGCTCGCAGGTAGAGGGGAAAACTGGTCCGCTCAGCGATGTCGACGTGGGAGTCCTCGTCGAATCGTCCAGTCTCGATCATCCCACGACCCTCCGAGCACGGTTAGCTCACGAGGTAGGGGCAATCTTGGAGACGGATGCGGTGGATCTCATTCTCCTCAATCAGGCCCCCGTTGAACTTGCGTATCGCGTCATTACGCAGGGCGAGAGGGTGTATGAGACCGATCGGGCTGCCCGGGTTGAGTACGAAGCCTATGTGCTGGGACGATACGGCGATTATCTCCCCGTTCTTCGACAGCAGCGCGAACAAATTCTCACTGAATCCGAGGCGGAGGATGACCGAATTCAGCGGTATCGAGCGGCGCTTAGACGAACTGAACGAACGCTTGCGACGCTTACGTCCCCTTCAGGAAAAGAGTCGGACGGCGTTTGATGAGGATCCGTATCTGCGGGACGTAGTGGAGCGCAATCTTGAGGTGTCTGCACAGTGTTGCATCGACACCTGCAATCGTATCATTGCTCTTGAAGGAGCGGCCAAGCCGCAGGATTACTACGAAGCGATTCGGCGTCAAGGAGAGTTGGGGGTTCTACCGCCGGACTTCGCTCGGGAGTTCGCCTCGCTGGCTGGGTTCCGAAACGTGCTGGCGCACCAGTACCTCGGGGTGGATTGGGATGAGGTGTACGTCCATCTCCAACGGCTCGACGATCTAGAGAAGTTTGCTCATCACGTTCGACACTGGTTGAGCGAACGAAAATCCTCTCCCGGATGAGAATGTCTACTCGTATTCTCGCTTCCATTTCGTTCTTCACGCATCCTCCGATCAGAACCAAGACGATCCGTCGCTGAGAAACCAACCTCCGAGGAATCTTCCCGCGGAACGGGCCGAGGCTCATTGATAAAGCCCTGCAGGGCCACCTATCTTGTCTGTTGAGCGTCCGTCCTCCTCCCGTCCAAACCCCCCCACGTGCCGTGCAGACCAAATACGTCTTCGTTACCGGCGGTGTCACCTCCTCTCTCGGCAAAGGCATCTTCAGCGCTTCGCTCGGGCGCCTGCTTTCGGCCCGCGGGCTCGACGTGTCGATTCAGAAGTTCGATCCGTACATCAACGTCGATCCGGGCACGATGAACCCGTACGAGCACGGGGAAGTGTACGTGACGAACGACGGGGCCGAGACGGACCTCGACCTCGGTCACTACGAGCGCTTTCTCGACCAGCCCACCAGCCAGGCCAACAACGTTACCACTGGCCGGGTCTACATGGAGGTCATCACCAAGGAGCGGGAAGGCGCCTACCTCGGAAAGACGGTGCAGGTGGTGCCCCACATCATCGACGAGATCAAACACTGGATGCTGAAGCTCGGGGAGACGGGCAACTACGACGTGGTAATCACCGAGATCGGCGGCACGGTGGGCGACATCGAGGCGCAGCCCTATCTGGAGGCCATCCGCCAGCTGCGCAACGACCTGGGGCCGCGCAACACGATGATTTCGCACCTCACGCTCATCCCGTATCTGCGCGCGGCGGGCGAGTTGAAGACGAAGCCCACGCAGCACTCGGTGAAGGAAATGCTCGCCCACGGCCTGCAGCCGGACAGCATCGTGTGTCGCTCGGAGATGCCCATCGACGGGGACGTACGGCGCAAGATCTCTCTCTTCTGCAACGTGGAGGAGGCAGCGGTCATCGAAATGCTCGATGCGGAATCGATCTACGAGGTCCCGCTTCTGCTGAAGGACGAGGGGATGGGCGACCTCGTCGTGGATCGGTTTTACCCCGATAGTGATCCGGACGACACCTGCCGGAACGATCCGGAGCTGGACGACTGGATCGAGTTTCTGAAGAAGCTAAAGAACCCAGAAGAGACCATTCCCATCGCCCTCGTCGGCAAGTACGTCGAGCACCAGGATGCCTACAAGTCCATCACCGAGAGCTTTATTCTCGCCGGGGTGCCGGACGAGGTGCAGGTCGACGTGAAGCACGTCCTCTCCGAAGATCTCACGGACGGCAACGTCGAGTCGATGCTCGGCGACGTGGCGGGCATTCTCGTGGCGCCCGGCTTTGGGGATCGGGGTGTGGAAGGGAAGGTGCTGGCGGCGAAGTACGCCCGAGAACACGACGTCCCGTTCTTTGGCATCTGCCTCGGGCTGCAGTGTGCTATCGTCGAGTTTGCGAGAAACGTATGCGGGTGGGAGGGGGCCCACTCCACGGAGTTCGACGAAGAGACGGCCTATCCCGTCATCGATCTCATGGAAGAGCAGAAAGAAATCTCGGACAAGGGAGGCACCATGCGTCTCGGGCAGTACGACTGTGAAATCCAAGAGGGCTCGCGCGCTCACGAGATATATGGGGATACCCTGGTGCGGGAGCGGCACCGCCACCGCTACGAGGTCAACAATCTTCTCCGCTACAAGCTGTTGGAGGAGGGCATGCGCTTCACAGGGGTCAACCCGGACACGGACCTCGTCGAGATCATGGAGCTTCCCGACAAGCGGTGGTTTCTGGGCGTGCAGTTCCACCCCGAATACAAGACGACCGTTGGCCATCCGCACCCGCTCTTCCGCTCGTTCGTGCGGGCCTGCACGACGTACGCCCACGAGGAGGATCTCGTCGAGTCGCCGCAACCGCCGGAGCGGGAAGCCGTGCCCCTCGCGTCCGCTGACATGTAGGGCGTTTGGCGTTGAGCGTTCTGCGTTGGACATTTCAGTTCTCAGTACCAAACGCTCAACGCTACAAGGTTCGGATGAGGCCGAGAAGCCGACCGATTACGTAGCACCCTGGATCGTCGGGCGGGAAGGTGTCCTCTGTGTAGTGGCGGTCCGCCGGGCGGAGGTGGATACGCCCGTTGGCGAAATGGAATTCTCGGGGCAGCAGTTGCTCCTTTACGAGCACGGCGACGAGCATTCCGTTGTCGAGATCCTCCCAGTCCATCTCTTCGATCAGGAGCAGATCCCCCTTGTGGATGCCGGCGCCGTTCATCCCGTCGTCGCCGGCCTGCCCCACGAGACAGCCGTCCGGGTCGCGGGCCTGACGCAGGAGCCGATCGTCCACAGAGATCGTGCCCTTGGGTCGCTCGCGAAGCCGCTCCGGCTGGTCGCTGGCCGTGCGGCTCACCACCGGTAAGCTGGGAAGGCCGCCCCCCATCGCAAACGGATCCGGGTCCTCGTCCAGCAACTCAATGCCCCGGGCCGCGTGCTTCTCGCGCTTGATCCAGCCTTTCTTCTCCAGGGCCCGAAGCAACTTGTAGACGCCATTGGTCGACGCAATGCCGAGGGCGTCCCCAATCTCCTGCATGGTGGGGGGCTTGCGATGCTGGTCCACGTAGCCGCGGATAAACTCGTAGGCCTCATTCTGGCGCTGCGTGAGGCGATTCTTTTCCATTGAAAGGGTGGAGAATATGTAACGCGAGGTGTATGAAGGACCCGCTGTGGGGAAGGAGGGCACTTCCTACGGAGCGTCGCCCCGGGGATTAGGGTCAACACCACTACAGTATATGTGTGATCCGGGGGAGACAGCAACAGGCGGCGTGGTGAAAATATTTTCACCCACCAAAAATGCATGGTGAAAATGTTTTTACCTCACGGGGTGGAGCGGAAGATTTGGGGGGCTATATGCTATGTGCACATACTTCGGACATGGGGAGGTTTGGTCCAAAAAACGGCATTTAGCGCCGCAGAACCTTGACATTGCATGCAAGAGCCGTACCTTGTGGTTGCGCGTGGGGAATTGTGGGGAATCGTCCCAGAATCTGTTCGCGACTGCTCGCTGTCCCGCTCATTTATCGCACCTTGCTGCACATGGTGCCGTCACGGACATGGTGTTCAAGGGACAGGCTGAATATTCCGTAGACAGCAAGGGCCGGGTGGCCATCCCGGCGAAGATGCGGAATGCGATGTCGCCAGAGGCGCAGGGGACGTTCACGATTACCCGAGGGTTCGAGGAGTGCATTTTCCTCTATCCGATGGATCGATGGTCGTCGATCGAAGAAGAGATCGGCGAACTCAACATGTACAACCGGGAGGCGCGGGACTTCATTCGCATCATCATGATGTGGGCCGACGAGGTCTCGCTCGACGGGCAGGGGCGCATCAGCATCCCAAACTCGCTGATCGATTTTGCGGGGCTCGACGACTCGGCGCTCATTCTAGGGGCCTTCGACCACATCGAGATCTGGGCCCCCGGGCAGTTCGACGAGTACCTTAACGAGCAACCTTCCGACTACGAGACGCTCGCCGAGCGCGTCATGGGAATGTAGATGCGCGGCGACGCGGGAACGCATGCCTGACTCCAACGATCCAGACCGTTCGTCCAGCCGCGATCCATTGCGGTATGCGACGGACTTCCACGCACCTGTTCTTTCACACGACGTACGAACGCGACTCGTCACCGCGGCCGGTGGCCGCTACGTAGACGCGACCCTTGGAGGGGGCGGGCACGCCCGCGCCCTGCTCGACGAGCTGGGACCGGAGGGCCAGGTCCTCGGCATCGACCGAGACCCTGAGGCCCTTGCCACTGCCCGCGATCGCCTCGCCGACGAACGGGAGGCCGGACGCTTCCGGGCGGTGCGCGGCACCTTCGGGGACCTCCGGGCGCTCCTAGAAGCCGAAGATTTCATTCCGATCGATGGGCTTCTGCTGGACCTGGGAGTGTCGTCCGAACAAATTGACGTTGCGGAGCGCGGCTTCAGCTTTCAGGAAGAAGGGCCGCTCGACATGCGGATGGACCCCCGGCAGGGACTTAGGGCCCAGCACATCGTCAACGACTGGTCGGAGCACGACCTGCGCGCCGTTCTCCAGGATTTTGGGGAGGAACGGCGGGCCGGCAGTGTGGCACACGCGATCGTGGAGGCACGTCCGCTCGACACGACCCGCGACCTGGCCGAGGTCATTCGTTCGGTGGTGCCCCCGCCCGACGAGGTGAAGACGCTGGCGCGGGTTTTCCAGGCGCTCCGGATTGCCGTGAACGCTGAGCTCCGACAGCTGGAGGAGGCCCTTGAGCAGAGCGTCGAGGTCGTACGGCCGGGCGGACGCATTGCCGTCATCAGCTACCATTCGCTGGAGGACCGACGGGCCAAGCGTTTCCTCCGTTACGGCAACTTCGAGGGCGAGCCTCGCCGGGACCTCTACGGAAATCTCGTGGCGCCCTGGCGGGAGGTGCCCCGCGGCCCCATCGAGGCCAGTGAGGCAGAGGTGGAAGCCAACCCGCGGGCCCGTAGCGCCCGCCTTCGCGTCGCCGAACGGCGCAACGACGAGGAGATGGGACAGCCCATGCCCTGAGGTCCTGCGTTCGTATCGTCGTTTCCGCGTATCCTTTTCCATTCTCTCCGGGACCTGTCATGAGTGATTCCGA
Organism: Salinivenus sp.; assembly: GCA_018609755.1. GTDB lineage: Bacteria > Bacteroidota > Rhodothermia > Rhodothermales > Salinibacteraceae > Salinibacter. The sequence goes on from JAHENZ010000293.1 coordinate 9,261, forward strand.
GAGCATTTTCCCCGACCCGAACATTCTCTGGAACGAGATCCGCGAGTCCGAGCGCACCGCGCCGGCCGATCGGCCCGTCGTGCTCGTCATCGAGGATGATCCGAGCGCGCGGATGCTGCTGCGCCACGCCCTGCGCGACGTGGTGCGGACCGACGCGGCCAGCACAGTGGCCGACGCCCTCCGGATGGCCGAGACGGTGCCGTACGACGGGCTGCTCGTCGACCTCAATCTGCCGGACGGGGAGGGGACGGAAGTGGTCGATGCTCTCCGCGAGCGGACGCCTTACTGGGGCGTGCCGATGGTGGCAGTCACGGCCCATCAACTGCCCGAAGAGCGAGGACACTTTCTCGATGCCGGCTTTGACGCGTACGTCGCAAAGCCGTTCGAGAAGGACGAGATTCGCCGGCTCGTGCGTCATCTCGTCGTGGAGTCGGACGACGCGGTGGACAAGGGACGGAAGCTCACGCGCAAGAGTCAGGCTCAGGATTCGTCGTCCCGGAGCAAGGAAGAGGACGAGTCGGATCGGCGGGAGCCCCCGGCAACCCAGCCACTCGACATTCTCCCGGATAGCTAATTGGGGCTGGTTTTTCTGTTTATGCCCGTTTGATCTATCGCACTGAGATTGAGAGAGATGACATGAAGAATCGGCGTTCCTCATCCCGACGAAATCGATCCTCCGGCTCGGGGCGGTCTCGCTCAACCCGGTCCGGCTCAACGGCCCGCTCGCGCCGCTCCGGTGGCAGCGATCGGCGCTCCTCGTCCAATAGTGCGTCCAATGGAAGTTCGAGTTGGTCGCGGCACGGGACGGCCCTTCCGGACTGGTCTGACCTTGAGCCGCCGTCGAATCGCCGGAATCCAGATCCTTCCGAGGAGTCTTTTCTCCAGCAGGTGTCCACGGTGCGATTTGCTATCATCGTGTTGCTGTTGGCGGGGGCCTTTACGCTCTACGTGGGGCACGTCCACGCCACGAAAGACCTGCTGGTGGAGGTGCAGGAGGCCCGTGCGGAGAACCAGCGCCTTCACTTGAAGCGGAACCGCCTGCAGGGGGAGTTTGCCCGCAAGACGAGCCCTTCGGTGATTTACGAAGAGGCTCGCGAGTTGGGCCTGCGCGAGAGCGTGACCTACGGAAAAACAATTTCGATTGACGAATAGCGAATTCCGAATTGCGAATGGGGTGCTCCTCTAATTCGCAATTCGCCACTCGAAACTCGCCATTGCTATGAAGCCGAAAGATCAAATCCTGACCCGGATGTACATGGTGCTGACACTGCTCAGCATCGTGCCCGTGATTGTGGCTGCCCAGATTGGGTGGATCGTGATCACGGACAAGGCCGAGCTGCGGGATCGGGCGAAAGAGCAGGCCCGATCCACGGTCGAAATCCCGGCCATGCGGGGCAGTATCACGGATGCGTCCGGACGGACACTGGCCACGAATACGGCGCGCTACGATCTCGCGCTCGACCCGACGGTGAAGGGCTTCCGGGCGGTGGCGGATCGGTTTTACGAGGGGCTCGCAGAGATCACCGATCGATCGGTGTCTCATTATCGCACGGCGGTGAAGGAGCGACACAGTCCGCAGTACGTAGCCCTCTATGACGGCCTCACGGAGCGCCAGTACGAGAAAGTAAAGGGCTGGGACGTTCCGGGGGTTATCCTTACGCCTCGCTTTGCTCGTCGGTACATGCACGGCTCCACGGCGGCGCACGTGATGGGGCACGTAGGGGGCGACGGGCACGGCCTCGCCGGATTGGAGCTGGAGTACGACGATGCATTGTCGGGCACGCCCGGCAAGCGCGTCGTGAAGCGCGACCGGAGCGGGCGTATCAAGGCATTCGTGGGCGGGCAGGTGCGCAAGCCGAATCACGGCAACGACCTCCGGCTCACGATCGACCTCGTCCGACAGGCCACTCTCGAAGACGAGCTGCGGCAGGGCGTGCGCGAGAGCAAAGCCAGTTGGGGCACGGCGGTCGCAATGGATCCGGAGACCGGTGCCATTCTCGCGATGGCGAATGTGCCGACCTACAATCCGAATCGGCCCGGCGACGCCTCGAGTGCGGCCCGACGCAACCGAGTAATTACGGATCGCTTCGAGCCCGGCTCCACGTTCAAGCTCGTGGGGGGCACCGCGGTGGTCGACCAGGGCCTCGTGTCGATGGATGACTCGGTAGAGACCGGCGAGGGATGGGCTGTCTTCCACGGCCACACGATGAAGGACGTGTCGGCCTACGGCACCATTTCCTTCGCCGAGGTGATCTCGAAGTCCAGCAATGTTGGCATGGCGAAGACGGTGCGCAGCCATCTGGAGCCCGGCACCTTCTACCAGTATGCGCGCAACATGGGGTTCAGCACGCCCACGTGGGTCGATCTGCCGGGCGAACAGGAGGGCGTGCTTAAGACGCCGGACGAGTGGAGCCAGACGACGCTCACCTCGATGAGTATCGGCTACGAGGTGGCGGTGACGCCGCTCCAGCTGGTGACGGCGTACAGCGCCGTCGCCAACGGGGGGCGTCTCCTCAAGCCGTACGTAGTGGCCGAGCGGCGCGACGTGACCGGTGAAACGCTGTGGCGCAACGAAACGGATTCCATCCGCCGCGTCATGAAGCCAGAGACGGCCCGGAAGCTCCGCTCCACGTTCGAACAGGCGGTGGAGAAGGGCACGGCCACCGAGGCCAAGATCGAAGGACTGCGGGTGGCGGGAAAGACGGGGACCGCCCTTCAGGTCACCGACGGTCACTACACGAAAGAGCAGGCACGGGCCTCATTCGTGGGCTTCTTTCCCGCGGACGATCCGAAGGTCACACTTCTTGTCATTGTGGGCGGGCCGCAGACGAGCATCTACGGTGGGGCCGTGGCGGCGCCCATCTTCCGGCGGGTCGCGCGGCGCTGGGCGGGGACGTTCCCCTCCGTCGTCGATCGCATGACAGCCGAGACGCAGTCCGGTCCGCAACGGCCCACTCCGCCCCTCGACTCGCTCCTCCGACGCGCTGCGCTCCCGCAGGAGTCGACGCGCACACTGCCGAACCTGACCGGGGCGAGTACGCGGCAGGCACTGCACTGGCTGCGGCGCCAGGGCGTCGATGCGAAGCTCTACGGACAGGGTGTGGTCCGCGACCAAAAGCCGCAGCCCGGTGCCCCGGTGCCTTCTCGCGTTCTCCTCGAAAGCGGCTCCTAGCATTATGCCGACGAACGACGCCCATGCACCCCGGACGTCCGCGTCCGACGGCGACCGGTTTTCGGTGGCCTGGGGCGATCTGTGTCGGCGCTTGCGGAAGCAGGATCTGCTGGAGGAGGAGCCGTCCATTCCGGAGGGAATGGAAATGACTCATCTGACCGACGACAGTCGAGACGTTGCCCCGGGCAGCACGTTCGTGGCGATTCGGGGGACGGAGGCCGACGGGCATTCGTTCATTGACAATGCGGTTGAACGAGGCGCGCGCCTCGTGGTGTGCGAAGAAATTCCTGAGGCCGTGCGCGAGCTTGAATCGGACGTTGCATTCGTCCGCGTCACGGACACGCGAGTGGTGCTTGCGGAGATGGCGGCGGCGCTCTACGACGATCCGGCCGATCGGCTGCGCATGGTGGGCGTGACCGGCACGAACGGCAAGACGACGGTTGCCTTTCTGGTCCACCACCTGCTTGACGCGCTGGGCACCCCGACAGGGCTCCTCAGCACCGTGGAGGTACGGACGGGCCAGGGCACGAGCGAAGCGGCCCTCACCACGCCCGGTCCAGTCGAGTTGCATCGGACCCTTCGGCGCATGGTGGATCACGGCTGTCAGGCGTGCGCGATGGAAGTCTCCTCCCACGCTCTCGACCAGGACCGCGTGCACGGCCTCGACTACGCTGCGGCAATTTTCACGAACCTCACGGTCGATCACCTCGACTACCACGGCACACCCGTGGCCTACCGGCTCGCCAAGAAAAAGCTGTTCGACGACCTCAGTTCCGGGGCGGCGGTCCTGTACAATGCCGATGACGAGGCAGGGGCCGAGATGATTGCCGACACGGCAGCCCAGGTGGTTTCGTTTGCGCTCGATTCCGACGCCGACATTCATCCACAGATACTGGAGAGCACGGTCGAGGGACTGCGTCTGTCGATGGACGGACGGGAGCGAAAATTTCGACTGGCCGGTCGCTTCAACGCTTACAACCTCGCGGCGGCCTACGGCGCGGGCTGTGTGCTGGGGCACGACGCCGATGCGGTGCTCGACGCCCTTGCAGAAGCGCCGCCGGTGCCCGGCCGCTTCGAGACCCTGCGCTTCGAGAACGGCCCGACGGTCGTCGTTGACTATGCGCACACGCCCGACGCGCTGGAGAACATTCTGCAGGCCGTGCGCGACACGATGCCTGCCGATGGGAGGCTCTGGTGTGTATTTGGCTGCGGCGGAAACCGGGACACCACGAAGCGCCGCACGATGGGCAGCATCGCCGAGCAGGTGGCGGACCGCGTCATTGTGACGAGTGACAACCCGCGCTCCGAGGAGCCGGAGGCCATCCTCAACGACATCCGGCGCGGCATCAGTCGCCCGAACGAGGTGCAGTGGATTGTGGACCGCGAGGCGGCGATTCAGGCGGCGGCCGAGCAGGCAGCGCCCGACGACGTCGTGCTCATTGCCGGCAAGGGCCACGAGGCCTATCAGATCATTGGAGACCAGAAACGACCGTTTGACGACCGCGACATCGCACGAAAATACTTTGGCTGAGTTGAGCGCGGGAGCACGGGAGCGTGGGCGAACGAGCGCCCATGCTCCCACGCGCCCACGCTCTCTACCTCCATACGCATGCTGTATTATCTCATCGAATACATTGAGCAGCTGTACCACCCGCCGGGGTTCCAGGTGATTCGGTTCATCACCGTGCGGGCGGCGCTGGCGTCCATCACGGCGCTCGTGATCGCGCTGTTTGCGGGGCGCAGCATCATCCGCTGGCTGCGGCAGCAGCAGCTCGGGGAACGGGTGCGCGAAGGGGAAGAAGCGGGCGCAGTGAGCCACGTGCATAAGGCCGGCACCCCCACGATGGGCGGCATCATCATCCTGCTGTCAGTGCTGGGCGCGACGCTGTTGTGGGGCGCCATCGCCAATACGTACGTGTGGCTCGTGATGGCGGCCACGGCGGGGCTGGGCGTGCTCGGGTTTGCCGACGATTACGTGAAGACAGTGAAGAAAGACAAGGACGGGCTGCCGGCCAGGGTCAAGATTTTTGGACAGGTGGGCGTGGGGGTGCTCGTGGGCGGCGTGCTCTACTTCCATCCCAACTTTGCCGACTACAACAGCCTCACGTACGTTCCCTTTCTCAAAGACCAGTTGCTCGACTACGACCTTTTCCGGTTCTGGGAATTGGGCGTCGACCTCGGATGGCTGGTGTACATTCCGGTCGTCACCTTCATCATCACCGCCGTGTCGAACGCGGTCAACCTTACCGATGGCCTCGACGGCCTCACGACGGGCGTCACGGCATTCGTGTCGCTCGGGCTCGTCGCGCTCGTGTACGTGTCCGGTAACGTTGAGCTTGCGACCTTCCTGAACGTGATGTTTTTGCCCGGCACAGGCGAGCTCACGGTCTTCGTGGCGTCCGTGACGGCGGCGTGCTTCGGATTTCTCTGGTACAACGGATATCCGGCCACCGTCTTCATGGGAGATACCGGCTCCCTGGCGTTGGGCGGAGCCGTGGGGGCGACCATCCTCATGGTGCGCAAGGAGTTGCTACTGCCGCTGCTTGGCATCGTGTACTTTGCGGAAGCGGTGTCCGTCATCATACAGACCGGATATTTCAAGTACACGCGGCGCCGGACCGGGACGGGACAGCGGGTCTTCAAGATGGCGCCGTTGCATCATCACTTTGAGGCGCTCGGCATCCACGAGGCGAAGATCGTGACGCGCTTTTGGATCGTGACCGCGATTACCGTGATTGCCGCGTTGCTCTCTTTACGATTGCGTTGAAGGTCTCTTGCCTGCTAATGAGTTGCTCTCTTTGAAAAAGAATGCTAGCCCTACACTGATGTCTCCTCAGATCGAGCGAGCGTTACACGTTGAACGTTCAACGTTCCAGCCTTCGACTACACGATAGAAGCACACTGCTTGACTGTACTCCCAACGCACGGATTTTCCTCGACACCTCCGAATGAATGACCCCAGAACGTGTCCGCACAAAGCAGGTGACTGTCGTCGGTGGTGCGCGCAGCGGGCGAGCTGTGGCGCAGTTGCTGGCGGAGGCCGGAGCGGAGGTCTTTCTGACCGAGCAGGGGCCGCCGACCGAGGGGCTGGAGGAGAGGCTCGATGCGGCAGGCGTCGGGTACGAATTCGGGGGGCACACGACCCGTGCCATCGACGCCGACTTTTTCGTGCTCAGTCCGGGCGTGCCCACGCAGTCGAACATCGTGCAGCAGGCTCAGCGGGCGGGGCTCGGCATTTACTCGGAGATCGAGGCGGCGTCGTGGTTCTGCGAGGCGCCCATCGTGGCGATCACGGGGACCAACGGCAAGACGACCACGACCAGCCTCACCGGGCACGTTTTTCGGCAGGCGCTCGCCGACGATCCCGACCGGGAGGTCATCGTGGCCGGCAACATCGGGTATCCGTTTTCGGACTACGTGATGGACACAGAGCCGACGGACGTGGTGGTGCTGGAGGTGTCCAGTTTCCAGCTCGACCACGTGGACACGTTCCATCCCGAGGTCAGCGTGATCCTCAACATTACCCCCGACCACCTGGATCGCTACGACAACGACTTCAATGCCTACGCGCAGGCCAAATTCAACATTTTCCGCAACCAGGGGGCGGGCGACGTGGTGGTCTACAACCGCGACGACGAGCTCGTGCGCGACTACGTGACGTGGGCGGAGGGGGAGAACGGCTTCCGGGCGCTGGGCCTTACGCTGACTGACGACCCCGGATCGGGGGCGTACCTGCAGGACGACCGAATCATTCTTCGCATTGACGACGACGAATCGCTCATGCAACGCGACGAGCTGGCCCTTCGGGGCCGCCACAATCTGTATAATTCGCTCGCGGCCGCCGTTTCGGCTCGCGTGATGGAGGTCGAGCAGGACGTCATCCGTGAGAGCTTGTCCGGATTCGAAGGGGTGCCGCACCGGCTCGAAGAGGTGCGCACGATTGACGGGGTGCTCTACGTCAACGATTCGAAGGCGACCAACGTGAACGCGGTTTGGTACGCGTTGGAAAGCTTCGATCGGCCCGTGGTGCTGATTGCGGGCGGGCGTGACAAGGGGAACGATTATACCGACCTGAAGCCGCTGGTGCGCAAGGGCGTGCGCGCCGTGGTGGCGATTGGCGAGAGTGCGGACAAAGTGTACGAGGAGATCGGTGCAGAGGCCGAGGAGCGGGTTCGGGCACGATCGATGGAGGAGGCGCTCAATCTCGCACAGGGCTTTGCGCAGCCGGGCGACGCCGTGCTTTTGAGCCCGGCTTGCTCGTCGTTCGACATGTACGAGAATTACGAAGAGCGGGGCGACCTCTTCCGCCGCCTCGTGAAGACGCTGCTTTGATCGTATTGCGTGTTGCGTATCGAAAACGGCATTACACGGAATACGCAATACGAAATACGCAATTTTCAGCCCACAATAGAGAAAGAATTTCCCTGACAAACTGAGTAGCGACCCTGTTCGATGAGCTTCATTGACACCCTCAAACAAAAAGTTGCCGACCTCGCCCCGGCGGACAAGTACGTCGTCTGGGTCGTGATGGCCCTCGCGGCGATGGGGACGGTGGCCGTGTACAGCGCCATTACGTACCTGGCAGAGGTGCGGGCGGGCACGGAGCCGGAGCAGTTCCTGGTGCGGCACCTGATCCGCGTCGGGATTGCGTTTGCGGTGATGGGGGTGGTGAGCGTCATCGACTACCGTACACTGGCGCGCTACAGTCGGATTGGGCTCATCGGCGCGCTGCTGCTCCTGCTTTCCGTGAAAGTCATGGGCCTCTTCTCCGCGGGCTCCGATCGCTGGCTGGAGATTGCCGGCTTCGGGTTTCAGCCGTCCGACCTCGCTCGGGTCGCACTGGTGTTCTACGTGGCCGTGTTGCTGGTGAAGAAGCAGGACTACGTGAAGAGCTTCAGCCGGGCCTTCCTTCCGATTCTCGTGTGGGTGTTCGGGACCATCTTGCTGATTGGAATTGACGACCTTTCCACCTCCGCCGTCTTGCTTCTGGCGGTGATGCTGATGTGCTTCGTGGGCCGGGTGAGTGCCCTCCAGATCGGCGGGCTCGGGGTGCTCGGGGCGCTGTTGGCAGTGACGCTCATTGTGAGCTCGCCGCATCGGGCCGCTCGACTGGAGGCATACCTCGGGGTCAATCTGTTCGACGACACGAGCACCGAGTACGTGATGAATCCGCAGGGAGAGCAGTATCAGTCCCGGCAGGCCCGCATCGCGTTTGCCGTGGGCGGCTTTACGGGGGTGGGGCCGGGCAAGAGCATTCAGCGCGACTTTTTGCCGGCACCCTACAATGACTTCATTTTCGCGATTATCGCGGAGGAATACGGGATGATCGGGGCGCTGCTGCTACTGTTTGGCTTCTGTGTGTTGCTGTTTCGGGGGTATCTGCGCATTGCCAGGGACGCGCCCGATCCACTGGGGCTCGTGCTGGCGGTTGGCTTCACGACGCTGATCGTGGCGTACGGATTCGTGCACGCGGCGGTCGCCTGCGGGTTGCTGCCCGTGACGGGATTGCCCATGCCCTTCGTGTCGTACGGCGGCACGTCGATGGTGGCGAACGGAGTCATGGTGGGCGTCCTGCTGAACATCTCGCGGCAGTCGGCGCAGCGGACCCCGAAGAAGATGCGACTGGAATACAAGGACTTCGTTTGACGAATTGCTCTGTTGAATACGTCCCGCTACGTTCACCAATCGCGAGGCGCCGCCTCGCGACTTCTCAGAAATTGCCCTCCTCTTTCGAGAACAGTACCGACATGGCGACGCGTCCTCCACACATTTTGATGGCCGGTGGCGGCACGGGGGGACACGTGTATCCCGCCATCGCCATTGCCGACGCCGTGACGGCCTTGCGTCCGGAGGCTCGGGTGATCTTTGCCGGCACGGAGGATCGGCTGGAGGCGCGGGCCGTGCCGGCGGCGGGGTACGCAATGCATCCGATTACGGCGCAGGGCGTGCAGCGCAGCCTCACGGCCAAAAATCTGATGGCGCCGGTTCGGGTCCTGCAGGGGCTCATGCAGAGCTGGCGGCTGGTGGGAAGCATCGAGCCGGACGTGGCGGTGGGGACGGGCGGCTACGTGGCCGGGCCGGTGCTACTGGCAGCGTGGATGCGAGGACGCCCGCTCCTCATCCAGGAGCAGAATGCCTATGCGGGCGTCACGAACCGACTGCTGTCGCGCCTGGCCGAGCGCGTTCACCTTGCCTTTCCGGAGGCGAAGGAGTGGGTGCCCGGCGACCGGGCCGTGGTAAGCGGCAATCCCACGCGTCGGTCGCTCCGAGAGGCCGATCCGAACGAGGCGCGATCGGCCCTGCAGCTACCGGCCGACGGACGTGTTCTCCTCGTCATGGGCGGCTCGCTCGGCAGCGCGGCACTGAACGAGGCGGTGGAAGCGAACCTGGAGTCGCTGTTTGTGGACGACGACGTGTACGTGGTGTGGCAGACGGGCACGCGCTACCACGAGGACATCGCCGAGCGCGTGGACGATCACCCGCAGCTCCGCCTCGTCGAGTACATTGACCGGATGGACTGGGTGTACGCGGCGGCGGACCTCGTCGTGTGCCGGGCGGGAGCGCTCACGTGCAGTGAGCTCATGGTGACGGGCACGCCCGCTGTGCTCGTGCCCTCGCCCAACGTGGTGGCCGACCATCAGACCAAGAATGCGCGCAGCATGGAGCGGACGGGTGCCGCAAAACTGCTCCCCGAATCGGAGCTAAGGGATCGCTTCGTGGACGTGGTGCACGACCTGCTGTCCGACCCGGGGGCATGCGACGAGATGGCCGAGGCGGCGCTGGACATGGCGCGCCCGGAGGCTGCTGAGACCATCGCCCGCGACGTCCTTGCCCTCGCCGATCGCTACCGCACAGACTGATACCATAGGTATATCACCATCCCCGAATGTCCCGCGCCGGCGGCGCGGCTTCCGGGAATGCCCTTGACGATCGATTTATCTTCCTTCAACTGATGCGAGGGTAACGCCGTCCCGCCGGGACGGCGTTACTGACGGATGACTCCTTACCTGATCGATCTCGCCTACTTCAACCGATGACGGAATTACGCAAACAACCGGCTTTGGGCCGCATCCGCCAGATCCACATGGTGGGCATTGGCGGCATCGGCATGAGCTCCATCGCCGAGGTGCTCCTTAACCGCGGCTACGACGTCACGGGCTCGGACTTGGAGACCAGCGACGTGACCGAGCGGCTGGAGGCCCACGGGGCCACCGTGTACGAGGGACACGCCGCCGAGCAGGTGGGCGAGGCCGACGTGGTGGTCTACTCCAGTGCCATCGATCCCAAGGAGAATCCGGAGACGAAGGAGGCGGAGCGCCGCCGCATTTCGCTCATCCCGCGGTCCGAGATGCTGGGGGAACTCATCCGCATGAAGTACGGCGTGGGCATCGCGGGCACCCACGGCAAGACGACTACGACCTCGATGGCTGGACTCGTGGTGACGAAGGGGGGCTTCGACCCCACCGTCATCGTGGGCGGCAAAGTCACGGCCTTCGGGTCGAGTGCGGTCACGGGAGAGGGCGACGTGATCGTGATTGAGGCGGACGAGTACGACCGCACCTTCTTGCGGCTTACGCCCTCCATCGCGGTCATAACGAACATTGAAGAAGACCACCTCGACATCTACGAGGATCTAGAAGACATCAAGGCCGCCTTCACGCAGTACGCGAACAGCGTGCCCTTCTTCGGTGCGGCGGTCCTGTGCCTTGACGATCCGAACGTGCAGGCCATCGTGGGAGACATCGAGCGCCGGATCATCACGTACGGTACCACGCGACAAGCAGAAGTGCGTGCCGAGAACGTGCAGCGCGACGGCCTCCAGACGCGGTTCGACGTGATGCGACGAGACGAGCGGCTCGGAGAGGTCGAGTTGCAGGTTCCGGGTATGCACAACGTGCGCAATGCCCTCGCGGCCGTGGCGGTGGGACTGGAACTCGAAATTGACTTTGGTCGGATTCGCGAGGGGCTGAAGGGCTATACGGGCGTTCGTCGTCGCTTTGAGAAAATTGGAGAGGCCCAGGGACGCGTCGTTCTTGACGACTACGCGCATCACCCGACGGAAATTCGTGCCACGCTCGACGCCGCCAGCCAGGGCTATCCGGATCGCCGCATCGTTGCGGTCTTTCAGCCGCACCTGTACTCCCGCACCCGCGACTTCCTCGACGACTTTGCCCGCTCGTTCTTCAACACCGATCAGCTGGTGCTAACCGACATCTATGGTTCGCGCGAGGAGCCGATTGAGGGCGTGGACGGGCGACTGCTGGCAGACCGGGCCGAGCAGTTTGGCCACCGCGCCGTGCAGTACGTACCGGACAAGACGGATCTGCCGGAGCGGCTGTTGAGCCTCACGGTTCCCGGCGATGTGGTGCTCATGCTCGGCGCCGGTGACATCTGGCGGTACAGCCGGGACTTTGTAGATCGGCTACAAGAAGAAGAGGAGACGTAACTCGAAATCGTTGCTCTGTTCGAAGGCAAATATTGCGTATTTCGTATTGCGTATTCCGTGAGGGGAGAAGTGATACGCAATGCAGAATCTCTGAATCGGACTCCATACTCACGCTTCGCTCTGCGCGCATGAATTGGGATCGCGCCAAAACATACGGAGGGTTGGCACTGCGCCTCTTCGGCTTCCTTGCCGTGGGCGGGGGCGTCCTGGTGCTCGGCCTGCTGGGCTGGCAATGGCAGTCGAGCGTGACGGTCGGGCAGGTTGCCGTCACCGGTGTGCAGCACGCCCCGGCAGACACGGTGCGCCACCTCGCCCGCGTGGACAGCGGCACCGTGATGGAGACGATCGACGGCGCCCTCGTGGCGGACCGCGTCTCGCGGCACCCGTGGGTGAAGCAGGCCGAGATCACGAAGCAGCGAGCGCGTCGCACACTGTTGGTCTCGGTCACCGAACGGACGCCGGCCGCTATCGTCGTGGACGGATCGGGGCGACCGGCCTACTACCTGGACCGTGCGGGCTACGCAATGCCACTGCCCGACAGCGCCGACTACGACGTGCCTCTCGTGCGCGGGCTGGAGGCCGAGTATCATCCGGTACAACAGGTGGCACCGCCGGCACTCCAGCAGATGCTGGCTGCCCTCCCTCGTGCCGAAGCCGAATCGCTCGTGTCGGAGCTCGCCGTGCAGCCCGACAGCAGCGTTCGGCTCCTCACGGCGCCCATCGGCGCGTACGACGCACTCCCCGTACGGCTGGGCACCGGGGCCCTCGTTCCCAAGCTTCGCCGCCTTCGCGCCTTTGCCGAGCAGGCACTTGCCGACACATCGAAGAAGAACATCGGAGAAATCGACCTTCGCTTTAATGGACAAATTGTCACCCGAGAGCACCCCCTGGATGGATAATCATCTCATCAATCCCTTTTGCTGATCCGCATCCGGACGTGCTGCTGGGATGACGCCGTCGGGTCCCCTCGCTCGAATCGGGGCCGACGGTTCGCAAACCATCCCGAATTTCAATCCCCATTCTGTTATGACTGAACATCAAGACATTGTCGTAGGCGTCGACATCGGCACCACGAAGGTGTGTGCCGTCGTGGCTCAGGAAGACGACCTCGGCCGCGTCAACATTCTGGGCGTGGGCATGGCCCCGTCCGACGGCCTCAACCGCGGGGTCGTCGTCAACATCGACCGTACCGTGAACGCCGTGCGCGAGGCCATTCAGGAGGCGGAGCGCGCCGCGGGCGTGGAAGTGCAGAACGTGATCGTCGGCATTGCGGGCGACCACGTGCAGAGCTTCCAGACGCGCGGCGTCGTTACGATCCGTTCCGGCGAGATTACGCAGAACGACGTGCAGCGCCTTCTCGAAGACACGATGCACGTGGCCCTGCCCGCCGACCGTGAGATCCTGCACGTCATTCCGCAGGAGTTTATCGTGGATGGGCAGGACGGCGTGGCCGACCCCGTGGGCATGAGCGGGGTGCGCCTGGAAGCCAACGTGCACATCATTACGGGCCTCGTCTCGGCCGCCAAAAACATATACCGCTGCATCGAAAAGGCGGGGTTTACGGTTGCCGATCTGGTGTTGGAGCCGCTCGCGTCCTCCTTCAGCGTATTGCACGACGACGAGAAGGAGGTGGGGGTGGCCCTCATCGACATCGGCGGCGGCACCACCGACATCGCGGTGTTCGAGGACCACACGATTCGCCACACAGCCGTCATCGCTGTGGCCGGCAACAAGGTCACCGACGACATCCGCAAGGGGCTCGGCGTGATGCGCGACCAGGCCGAACAACTGAAGCGCCAGTTCGGCACCGCGCTCGTCGACATGGCCGACCCGGGGGAGCAGATCGAAATTCCAGGCATCGGCGGGCGCTCCGAGAAGATGATTGGGCGGGACACGCTGGCGCAGGTCATTCAGCCGCGACTGGAGGAGACGCTGGAGATTGCCGCCATGGAGATCAAGCGCAGTGGCTACGGCCGACACCTGGGCGTGGGCTGCGTGCTCACCGGCGGCGGGGCGCTCATTCCGGGCACCGACGAGTTGGCGGCCGACGTGCTGGGCATGGAGGCGCGCATCGGACACCCCATGGGCCTGAGCGGCGGGCTCGTCGAGGAGGTCAGTAATCCCAAATATGCGACCGGCGTCGGGCTCGTGCTCTATGGCATGCATCCGGAAATCATCGGCGGAAGCACGCTGGCAGAGGACGTGGAGGCACACAAGCAAGGACCCCGTGCGGCGGACGGCACGCTCATGAACCGGATTGCCGACCGTATGAAGTCCTGGTTTGACGAGTTGTAATCGTAACGTATTGAGAGTTATGCGTTTAGCGCTCATCGTTTGACTTCAACGCATCACCTTTTTCAACGCACTGCATTCGATTGTTCGTGCAGATCTGACCGGGGCCGCTCACCTCGGACGAGACGGGCAGTCGATTCCCATTTTCGAACCACAGCATAATTTCTGGAGGGATTTTATGAACGACTTTAGCTCAAAATTTTCCTTTGATGACTCGGCAAATGAGGAGGCCAAAATCTGCGTCGTCGGCGTCGGCGGCGGGGGAGGGAATGCCATCAACAACATGGTGGAGAAGGGCATCCGCGGCAATGTCGAGTTTATCGCTATCAACACCGATTCGCAGGCCCTCAATGAAAATAAGGCCCCGCAGAAGATTCAGGCGGGCCGGAATCTCACGAGTGGGCTGGGGGCCGGAGCGCGACCCAACGTGGGGGCGGAGGCGATTGAGGAGAGTAGCAACGAGATCAAGCAGGCCCTGGACGGGTACGACATGGCGTTCGTGACGGCCGGCATGGGCGGCGGGACGGGCACCGGCGGCGCGCCCGTCGTGACCTCCATCGCTCGTGATCTCGACATTCTGACCGTAGCCATCGTCACCAAGCCGTTCGAGTGCGAGGGCAAGCGGCGCATGGACACGGCGCTCGAAGGGATCGAGTTGCTGCGGGAAAACGTCGATACGCTCATCGTCATTCCCAACGAGCGCCTGCTTGACATTGCCGACGACGACACGAGTCTCATCGAGGCGTTCGAGAAGGCCGACGAGGTGCTCTACAACGCCACGCGCGGCATCAGCGACCTGATTACGGTCCACGGTCTCATCAACCTCGACTTTGCCGACGTGCAGACGACGATGAAGGACGGCGGCACGGCGCTGATGGGCTCGGCCACGGCCACGGGGGAGAATCGATCGGAAAAGGCCGCCATTCAGGCCATCAGCAGTCCGCTACTCGACGGACTCTCAATCGCCGGGGCGACCAATGTGCTCGTCAACATTACCGCCGGTTCGTCGCTTGGCATTCGCGAGGCCACGCAGGCCACGAGCGTCATTCAGGAAGAAGCGGGCGAGGACGTGGAGGTCATCTTCGGGACGGTCATCGAAGAGGACATGGAAGACAAGCTTCGCGTCACCGTCATCGCCACGGGCTTCGACCGCGAGAAGGAGGCCGGCGACGGCGAGCCGTCCGGTGAAGACCAGAGCTCGGACGAGGGAAACTCGCGTCGCACGGTGCCGCTGGACGAAAACAATTCGGCCCATCGGTACAAGGGCGAGGACAACCTGCGCCAGCTTGACACACCGGCCTACGAGCGTCGAAGCAATCCCCAGCACTCCAACAGAAACACGTCGGAGAACCAGGGGCAGGACGAGACCAGCGAGGAGGGGGCGTCTGAGGCTCAGGAGTCGTCCTCCGAGCAGCGATCCAACATTCGCCGGCTCCAGTCGGAGGATCGGCAGGATCGGGGGGAGCGCTCTCGCTCCGACGATTCGTCTTCCGACGAAGAGGATTCGGACACGCCTGCCTTTCTTCGCAAGATGATGGATTAGTCAGTTTCGAGTTGCTATTGTCGAATTGCGAGTGGGCTGGCGGGGGGGGGTCGGTCGGGTCCATTCGAAACTCGCAATTCGGAATTTGCAATTGCACCCAAGCGGGGGTCTCCAGCCCCACCACAGGCCGAGCACACGTCCCTTGTGCGTTCTTCAGTGAGTCACGGATCCGTCTCGCAGGCAGCGGTCTGGGAGACGTGTAGCTCACCGGGATGGAGCGGGTTACACGGCATCCGATCGGCGATGGCGGCTGCAGCAGGTTCGAACCTGGGGGTCAGCGCCGTTCGACGCTGATTGCAGTCTCCAGTATTCCGACAGTATCGATTGGAGGCCGTATTAGCTCGGAGCGTTGAGGGCGGCCTGCCCGCGGTGTTTGAGCAGCACGGCGGGACTGTGGTTCGATGCGAGGCTGCCGAGAACCGACAGCCGTCCGTTCTGGGCAGTTTCGCACCACACGCAAAAAGCCACGACCACCGGGAGAATCGCCGGTGGCGTGGCTTTTATCTTTTATACCGAGTCCGCCTGCAAAGTTCAGGATTGCAGATGTGACGGTACAGATGTAAGCGTATGGGGCGCAAGTACATACTCGCATACCCAACGGAGCTTGCGGAGTTGGTATTAGTGGACCACAAGCGGCACTTGGTCTTCAAGAGCGCCGTAGAAAAGAGGCCTCTCTGGTTTCGGAGTGGGGCCCCGGACGGAGTGGGAAATTCTGTTTTGAATAATACCAATTACCAAAGTTTAGTGTGCGCTTTTCTACGGAATGCCTGGGAAGAAAAGGTCGCGAGGCGTGTATCTTTTCGAGATTAATTGCAGGACCGATCACCCTTGGTACCGGGCTTTTTCTCTCTGGAAAGGTCTGCATTCTCTTCGTAGCGCCGTTGGACTCCAACGGCGCTACGAAGGGGGCATTCCTCACGTCCGGCGGATAATCTCATAATCCTACATGCCTCGCGACAATCCTTTCCTTCCGAGCAGAACGGTAACGTGCACAACGATCCTCGGTATCTGGTATAATAATCCCAGGGAGAATTTCGTACGCCTTATAGACCGTTTAGCACTCTGTCCCCTCGGGCCCAATTTCTTACACGACTCCATTTCGTCCCATGAGCCGACGCCTGCTCGATCGTTGCGTGGCCGTCCTCGTATTCGGGACGGCCCTGCTGCTCTACAGTTCTACCGTCGCGCCCACGGTCGCATTTTGGGACACTGGCGAATTTATCGCGAGTGCCCACACCCTTCAGGTAAACCACCCGCCTGGAGCGCCGCTCTATCTGTTGATTGCGCACCTCGCGTCGCTACTGGTGCCGGCGGAGGACGTAGCCCTGGCCGTGAATGTCGTCTCGGTGGTCTGCAGTGCCGGTGCGGTGCTGCTGGCCCACCTCATCATCGTGCGATTGGTGCGCCGCTGGCGGGATGGGACCCCAGAAGTCTACGATTGGGTGCGCGAGCTCCCCGCGCTGGGGGGCGGAGCGGTCGGCGCCCTCGCATTTGCCGCCACGGATTCGTTCTGGTTCAACGCCGTTGAGGCGGAGGTGTACGCCCTGGCGGCCTTCCTCACGGCCCTCGCCTGTTGGCTGACGCTGGCGTGGAGCGCGGCCGTGGACGATGAGGCCGTTCAGGCAGACGGGACGTGGGCGACGCTCTCCGCACACCGGTATCTCGTCCTCGTTGCGTTCGTGTTCGGTCTGGCGATCGGCGTGCATCTGCTCAGCCTACTTGCCTTCTTTTTCGTCGGCGTGGTGGTCTATGGAACGGTCGTCGAGCGGGAGGAGTGGTCCGTGAAGAAACGCTGGGGCGTACGCGCGGTGGCTGGGGGCGTGATCGGGATCAGCTTTCTGGCACTCTATCCCGGCATCGTGAAGGGCGTGCCGCAGCTGATCGATGCGGTCGGGGCTCCCCTGCTGGTTCTCGTTGGTGGAATCGGAGCCATCGGCACGCTGCTGGTCGTCACTGCGCGGTGGAACTGGCCGCTCGCGCACCTGGCGACACTGTGCGTGGCGGCGGTGCTGGTCGGCTACTCGACCTACGCCCTCGTCCCGCTCCGCAGTGCCACCGATCCGCCCATCGACATCGGCGATCCGGAAACGACTGAGGCCTTCGTCTCCTACCTGAACCGGGCACAGTACGGCTCCACGCCGCTGCTTTCTGGGTACACCTTCAACGACGAAACGGGGCGCGTCCCCCGCCGCGGGGAGTCCACGCTTTTTCCTCGCCGGCATTCCTCCGACCCGAGCCACTGGCGGGTCTACGAACAATACGACTCCGACTGGGCCTTCTTTTGGGACTATCAAGTCGGCCACATGTACGGCCGCTACCTGATGTGGAATTTTGCGGGCAAGAGCAGCGACACGCAAAATGCACCGGCCTGGACGGGCATTCCGGCCCTCGACGCGTCGACGCAGCCGGTGAACGGGACGCTGCGCACCCCGAGTGAGAAGAAGAGCCGCAATGCCTACTATCTCCTTCCGCTTCTGCTCGGCCTCTTCGGTGCCGTATATCACTTCTGGCGGGACGAGCGCAGTGCACTGGCGGTTCTGGCTCTGTTCTTGACCACAGGCCTCGGGATTGTGCTCTACCTCAACCAAACACCGATGCAGCCGCGGCCCCGCGACTACTCGTTCGTCGCGAATTTCTTTGCCGTAGGGCTCTGGGTGGGGATTGGGGCTGCTGGTCTTCTGGAGTCGTTGCGGACCGGCCTTCGGAAACTGCGCATTCAGGCGCCGTCCGTCCGGGCCGCGGGGGGCGTGGGGCTTACGGTGCTGCTTTTCGCGGTGCCTGGGCAGATGCTCTCCGAAAATTACGACGACCACGACCGCTCAGGGCGATACGCGGCGCGGGACATGGCCTACAACATGTTGACGAGCGTGGCGGAAGACTCGATCCTCTTTACGTACGGCGACAACGACACGTATCCGCTCTGGTATCTCCAAAACGTAGAGGGCGTGCGGCCGGACGTGCGGGTCGTGAACCTGTCGCTGCTGGGCACGCCCTGGTACGCCAAGCAGTTGAAGCGGCCCGCCAACGAATCGGCGCCGGTGCCCATGTCGCTCTCGGACGAGCAGATCGAACAGCTGCGCTACCGGCGCTGGTCGCCGCGGGAGGTACAGTTTCCGGTTCAATCGAAGGAGTTGTTTGCGAACCAGCCCGAGCTCCAGACGGCAGTCACAGAGACACATTCACTGGAGCAGCCGATGGCGTGGCGTCTGCGGGGACGCTCGGTTCAGGGCGATCAGCGAATGCTCTCCATTGCGGACCAGGTGGTGTACAACATCCTCCGGACGAACGCCGAGAATGGGTGGGAGCGGCCGGTCTATTTTTCGGTCACGACGCCCGCGAACACGCATCTGAACCTGGAGCCGTACTTTCAGCTCGAAGGCCTCGCCCACCGGGTTGTGCCCATTCGGGACGAGGATGCCGGGGGGCGCGTAGTGCCGGGCCTCACGGACGCTCGATTTGCGGATTTTCGGCTGACGAATCTGGACGACCCAGACGTATACTACGGTGACACGGCGCGTGGCACGCTCGGCGCGCACTACCGAATTTGGCCCACGCGGGCGGCGCGGTCGCTGGCCGAGCAGGGGCACGTCAACCGGGCTCGGCAGCTTCTGGACCGGTTTACGGAGCAGGTACCCTTCCAGACCATTCCGGCCGATTCGTCGATACGCCTGCAGGTAGCCGATGCCTATCGGGTCGCCAAGGCTTCGGACCGAGCGAAGGCAATCGCCCAGACCACCGAGCCGCTCGTGCTGGATGACCTCCGCACCGCGTCGGGGAAACGGCAGATTGCTCAGGCGCTGCAATCGATTGGCACGCTCCGTTCTTTGTATCGGCGCACGGGGGCGAGGACGGCACTCGCTCGCTTTGATGCAGAGGTGAGACCACTCGTGAATGACCTTCCCATGCGCGTGTCTCCAGAAACCCGTCGCTCGTTCGGGCTGCCGGGGCGGGACACGGCCTCTTGAGGAGAGCTGCTTCTTCCACGTCGGTTCGTCTGACGTTGCAAGCAGGGCAGCCTGGCCGAGTCGCGTGGCTCCCCGGATCTCCGAGGCTTGTCTCTCGTTGCACAGGCGCTACTCATTTAGACAGCCTTCAGAACCAGTTCAGCAGTGTCTGTCTTCTGTTCTGCGGAGGTGTGAGCTGTCGTCCAATCTCCTTCTCTGGTGCAGCCTCGACGTGTTTGTGTTTTCCTTCGATCGGATGGTTTTCGGTCCTCGTCGTTTGTGTCCCCTCCTCTTCCTTGGCTTCGGTCTTGCTGCTGGTTTTTTCTTTGGGCCACTCCTCCCTGTACAAGCGCAAACCGTCTCCCCGAAGGACGGGCACGTTGTAAAGCCCGTTCCCATACAAGCGCCGATTCCGCATCACGCTCTCGGGCCTCCGTCGTCCGCTTCCCTGAATCCGGTTCACATGTCGACGATCTCCCCTCGTTCGGGCGTTCGGTGGGGACGGTTCGCCTTCGTGTCGGGGGTTCTCACGACCTCGTACACCAGCCAGTACGTAATCGAGCGCAAAAAGTGGTGGTCGCAGGAAACGGTGGGCTTTCACTTCGACAGTAAGATTGAGTA
>JAHENZ010000294.1 GCA_018609755.1 Salinivenus sp.
CGGATGCTGCCGTCCTCGTCGAGGATGGAGGCGATGTGCTCTTCGAGGTCCGGCAGCGGCGTGATGCGCTCCACCGCCGCGGCGAGCTTGGGGTAGTCGTGCTCACGCTGCTCGAAATACTGCTTCAGTCGCCGCAGTGAGATAATCGTGAGGCGCACGGCCTTCAGGTCCTCCGGGTCCACGAAGGCCTCTTCGGGGGCGGCCCGGCGCAGCACGTCGCGCAGGTCGTAGAGGTTGCTCAGCGGCACCGCGTCGTCGTACTGAAAGGCCGCCTGGAGTTCCTCCACGCGGGTGAGCTCCGCTCGAAGCCAGTCGAGCGTACGGGCCGGGTTCATGCCGTCGAGCCGTTCCTGCCCGTTCGGCGTCTTCACCTTGCTCGTCAGTCGGTCGCGGATGACGTCAAAGCCGAGCTTTTCTTCCAGCCCGTCCGGATACGTGTCCATTGTCGAGGTGCGCGTGTCGAAGTGCCACAAAAACAAACGAAGCCGCCCGTTTCCGCCTCAGGAAACGAGCGGCTTCGATCGTTGCTCCGACGAGGGTAGGGCAGGTGCCCGTTCCTCGCGATTTGACACCCGAAATTCGTCGTTCAGGCAATAGGAGGGAGGGCTACCAACCCGTTCGGCTTCACATCCACACCCCCATACGCCCACACGCTCTGGGCACACCGAAACGGAAAAAGCAGGGAGCCACCACCGTTAGACACGAGCAGTGCCCTTAACTGCGAAGCTCAACGTTCATTTGCGAGTGGTCGCCGACGTTGAGGCTCTGTCGTTGTTGCTTGACTTCGGCGTAGCGGCCCACCACGGAGTCTTGGAGCACGGCGTCTTCGATGCTCGCCTCCTGGAAGACGATGCTGTTACTGACCACGGTGTTCTCGACCGTCGCGCCGTTCTCGACGGAGACGTGCGGGCCGACGACGGAATTTTTGATAGTGGCGTCCGGCCCAATGTACACCGGATCGTGGATCACGCTGTCCTCGACCGTCCCGTGGTGCAGGTCGTCGGACTCGTGATCGAGGATGCGGCCAGTGGTGTCGAGGAGGGCCGGGATCGTGCCGCAGTCCATCCAGGCGTCGACCTCGGCGGTCGTGAAGTGGTCTCCCTCCTGGAGGCGCCGGTCGAGCGCGTCGGTGAGCTGGTATTCGCCGCCGGCCCCCATGAGGTCGTTCTCGATGAGGTAGTCAATTTCCGTCTTGAGGTCGGCCAGCTCGCGAATGTAATAGATGCCGATGAGGGCTTCGTTGGACACTGGGTCCGTCGGCTTTTCGATGAGCTCGGTGACCGTCTCGCCGTCGCGCACGGCAATGCCGAAGCGTCGCGGGTCGTCCACCTCTTTTACGAAGGCCACCACGTCGGCCTCGTCGTCAATTTCGATGTCGTCCTCGCGATGGAAGATCGTGTCGGCAAACACCAGTACGCCGTCTCCCTCCAGGTGCTCGTCGGCGCACCCCACGGCGTGGGCGGTCCCCAGCGCTTCGTGCTGTACGGGAAAGTGCGCCTCCATGCCCCGCTCCTCACAGATGGCCGTCAACTGATCTCGGATTTCTTGTCCAAAGTCCGGCCCGAGGACGAAGATGCCCTCGTCGGGCACCTCGGGAAGCACTCGGGCAAACGTATCCACGATGCGCTCGACGATGCTACGGCCCTTTACCTTCAAGAGGGGCTTGGGGGTCACGTGAGAGTGGGGCCGAACGCGCGTACCACGGCCAGCCATCGGGACAATCAGTTTCATGGGCGAAAAGAGGCTTTGCTATAAAGGAAACGAAACGATCGTGCGGGATCGGCAAAGCAGGCGTTGTGCCAGTGGTCCAGTGGTCCCGTCCCGCACCCTCGTCACCTGCTAACAATAACCAGATCAGGGGGGGAATGCCAATTTGGTGGACTGGGTTCACAGGGCAATCGTATGTTCAGAGTTTGCCTGAGTGGTGACGGCTCGTCTGCCGTGCATCCCTCACTTGTGTGGGAGTATGGGCGGGCGTCGCCCAAACGGTGCTTTGCATGGAGGGCGCGCCTGGTTTTCCAGTCAAGATGCGATTGCCGGGGGCGGGTTCCCCGAGCTGATGCATCGGAGACAAACGTCCAATTTTCTGATCATTTCCGTATAATAGGGACTTCTGTTTCAGCCGGTTTCGGGGGTAGATTCTTCATTTAAGGGACGAGGATGTCGTTTAAATGGGGAAGCTCGGGCGGATGGCGAATCCGGCACATGCGTTGTATACTCACGTCGGTGCAGGGCGGCGAGGGATTTCGATCCTCCTCATTGGAGACAGTGCGAAGACTGGAGGGGAGGGGGAAAATGACCCTCGGTCTGCGATTCTCGGCAGGAAACGGTTGTCGGGAAGAAGAGATTTGATGAGAGTGGACTTACCTAAAGGAATCGTTTTTAGCTTTTGCTCATTCGGAGAAACACGCGAGTTCCCTGAGGCTACCTTAGCAGAGGTGGTTAGCGTTTGGTCTTCCACCTGCTTTTTTCTAGAGTAGAGTGCTTCGACATCCATGACTGTAACCGTTCATACTAACATGCGACTATTCACGACCCGCTGGGCCTCTGTGGTCTTTACGCTTGCTTTCCTCGTGGGCGCCGGTTCCGTTCCGGCTCTCGCTCAGAGTGGAGGAGGCAGCTCGGGATCAGATGGGGCGGCCAATAAGGAGAAGATTCAGCAGCTGAAGCAATCGTTTAAGTCGGGACTCCAGGCGGCCAAGGCGAACGAGTCTACGCAGGCGTACACCCAGCTCGAACAGGCGCTCCAGTTGGCGGAGGATATTGGCCACCAGGGAGCGACCGACAAGATTTCAGGATACCTCCAGAAGCTTCCAAAGAACTGGGGGAACGCGGCCGTTGAGAACGAGAGCTGGGACGAGGCCCTCACGCACTTTGAGAAAGGAATTAAGCACGCTCCCGAGGACGCCTACATGTACTACGGGAAGGGCCTCGCGCTCGTCAACATGGACAGCACTCAGGCAGGCCTAGAGACGCTCGGAGAGGCCATCGAGGTGGGGGAGAAGACGGGAAACACCCGGGTCTCTGATCTCGCCACGTCCCGCATTCGGGATGAGTTCTTGGCAAAGGCCTCGAAGGCCCTCAACGCCGAGAACCCGACCACCGAGCAGGCAAACACGGCGCTGTCGGCTCTGGACGAAATGCAGCAGTACGTGGACCCGAACGCCGCGTCGATGTATTACCGGTCGCGGGCGCTTTTCGAGAAGGAGCAGTTTCAGCAAGCGATCGATGCTGCTGAAGAAGGCCTTGACATGCATCAGGGCAGCCGGAGCGACGCGGCCAAGTACCACTTCATTGTGGCAGAGTCCCAAATGAAGCTCGGCAGCAAGCAAACGGCTTGTCAGCGGTTCGAGCAGGCCGCCTTCGGTGACTATCAGGCCCGAGCGGAGCACTACCTCAAGAATGATTGTCAGTAGGCCGTACCTGTGATCGGGCCGGCGCTCCGGCTCGACGGACGGCGACGCCACGACAAGGGCCTGCGTCTCTCGCAACGAGACGCAGGCCTTTTTGTATTTTGAAGGTCCCGTTGCTGGGAGGAGAAGCCAGCCTGTTTCGGTATGACCGGGGGACAACAGCTAATCAGCGCATTTGGGATATCTCACGCCTCCTCTCTCTTGCGCTAGTGGTCAGTCAAGCCGAAGGTGTCGGGTGCCAAATTGAATACGTCCCCTTGAATGCCGCATCA
>JAHENZ010000295.1 GCA_018609755.1 Salinivenus sp.
ACCCGAATGCGCTGTTGCAGCTGGGTGACCAGTCGCTCCTGCGCCGGGGCTAGGGACGAAAGATCCGTCGCGAGAAGCGTGCGAAGCAGGTGGCTCTGCCCCTCCACGCTCGACGGCGGATTGTTGGCGAGCCAGTTGATCTCATTCTCCAGCACTCGCCCGTGCCGGGTCAGGGCGTACAGCAGGAAGGCCCGCGTGTCGCGCCACACGTCTTCGGAGTAGTAGTCGGGCCGATCGCTCCGGTTGCGGACCATCGTGGCCACCGCCTCGATGGTGTTGTCCGTGAGCGGCTGCGGCACCTCATATCCGGCGTCCTGCGCCTCCGCGAGCGTCATCAACACGTAGCCGGTGACGTACGGATTGGTGTGGGTTCCCCCCTCCCAGAGGGCAAATCCGTCCCCCGTCCAGAAGCTGTTGAGGGAGCCCATCCACTCCTGCACGGCCTGTGTTCGACTCTTCTCCTCGAACGCCTGCAGGTCGAAGGCGTCCAGGAGCCCGCCGCCGACCAGGAGGGGGCGGACCCGCGAGGTGGTCTGTTCGAGGCAGCCGTACGGGTACTCGAAGAGGTACTTCACCGCCCCGTCGAGGCCCACGAGTGCCGTGGGGGCCAGCGTCACGTCAAACTGGCCGAGGCCCTGCACCCGATCACCGGGCAGTTGAAGTGCCTCCCGGGCGGTGTCCTGCGTCGAAGCAAACGTCGCGCTCGCCCGCTTGGTGGTGGGCCGCTTGATCGGCAATGTCGTCTGCATCGCATCCGTCTCGCCGTTTAGCCGACCCCGGAATGTGAGCTGTGCGTCCCCGGCGGTCGGTGCGCGCCAGTCGAACCGGACCTCGCGCGTGGCGCCCGAGGGGAGTTGCACCGTCTTCGCCGTGTCGCTGTGGAGCGTGAGTCCGTTCCCCGATGCCGTGATTCGGGCCGTACCGCTCTCGTCCGAGCGGTTGGTGACGAGGACACCCGCCTCGAACGTGTCGCCGATGCGCGCAAAGCGCGGCAGTGCGTCCTTCAGTACCAGTGGTTTGGTGACGACAATGTCCGTCTGGTCGGCCCCGAATTTGTGATTTTCGGTGTAGGCCGAGGCCATGAGGCGGAAGGTCGTCAGGCTCTCGGGGAGGTCGAACGACACGGTCGCCTCACCGTCTGAATCCGTCTCGACCGCCGGGGCCCAGTGCGCCAGGGGCCGGAAGTCCTCCCGCACTGCGGAGCGTTCCTCCGTCCCGCCTCCGCCCGTGTTCTCGGCCTTCTGTCCGTAGCTGCGCTGCTCCACGATGCGTCCCCGTGTTTCTGTGCTCGTGACGCCGAGCGGGCGCGGGCCGTAGAATGTGTCGAATGGGTCGGGCAGCTGGTAGTCGATCAGGTTGAGCACCCCCGCGTCCGCCGCGCTGAAGGCAATCTCGCCGGGCACGCCCGTTCCGTTTGCATTCGTCAACTGCAGATCCACCTCAACTTCCTCGCCCGGACGATATTCCTCTTGATCCGGCGTCACGTCTACACGCAGGTGCTGCTGGTCGGGATCGACCGACAGGCTCGCGTAGCCGATCTTGAAGCTCGGGGCGCCCGGGTCGCTTCCCGCCTTCGGGGGCGCCGTGCGCCCTTTCAACAGGATCACACTCACGAAGACGTTCGGCAGATGCGCCTCCGTGATCGGCACCTCGATCATCGGCGTGCTGCCGGTTAGCGTTTCGACGCGGCTATCGAGGATGCCTTCCCGCTCCACCGTGATGAGGGCCGTGGCCTCCTCGTAGGGCGAATGCACCATCATACGAGCCGTCTCGCCGGGCGCATAGTCCGTCTGTTCGGGGACGAGGTTGATTCGGTCGTCGTTGTTGCGCTCCCAGGCCACGTATCCCTTCCCAGAGGCGTAGAGGTAGGTTGCCGACCGAATGGTGTTGCCGCGCACGTCCTGGCTCGTGGCGCGGAGCCGGTACTGTCCGCCTGCCGGCACGGTCATGCGGAGGCGACTCATCTTGCCCGGTGCGGTCGTTACTGTCTTCGAGCGCACGACCGTCTCCGTTTGTTCGCTGCGCCAGTTCAGTCGGCCGTCCGCTCCCACCTCGCGCACGCTGTTCCACTGCAGCCGCACCAGCTCCACCGTCATGTCTTTTCCGGAGACGGGCGCGCCCGACGGGTCTGCAGTCACAACGTCCACTGAGAGCACGCTGTCCTGCGAGAGATCCAGGAACGAGGTGCTCGGCTTCAGACCCACGTAGTAGCGGCCCGGATGCAGCGGGACGGTCGTCTGGTCGCTGATCTGCTGGCGAGAGGGGGCCGTCACCGTGCCGCGCCACACGAGCTCGGCCGGGGCGCCCTGCGAGTTGCCGGGGAGGCGGACGCGCTCGGCCGCGATGCTGCTCGTGGAGTCGAGCGTGGTCTCGGTGCGGAGGAGCGTTTCGCCGAGGTAGTCGGTCTCGATAGGGCCGAAGCGAAAGCCCTGAAATCCCGGCGGCGAGTACGAGCCGGAGCGCCATTCGAGCTCCACCGTCACCGGCTGGCCCGCCATCCCGGCGCCGAAGAGGTAGTGCCCGGACACGCGGCCCTCGAAGAAATCGCCGGCCACGTAGCTGTCGAGCCCGGACTGCGCGTTCACCGCAAAGCTCGCGCGTCGGAACGCGTTTACCTGGAAATTGCCGGAGGCGATTTCGTCGCTCCGGTACCCTCGGCGGGTCTCCTCTTCGGAGGCATCGGTGGGGAGCACCTGCACGCGGTAGTAGCCGAGCGCCGCGCCGGAGGGCACGTCCCAGTCGAGGTGAAAGGCGCCGAGAGTGCTGGGCTGAAGCCGGCGATCGACGACGATCTCGTCCCGTGGATTGCGGACGATCACCTGCACGCTGTCGCGCACGGTCTGCCAGTCGGCGTCCGTTTTCGTGCGCAGGAGGCCCTTCAGGTGGACCGTCTCCCCGGTTTTGTAGAGCCCGCGGTCGGAAAAGACGGTGCCGGTGCGGGTGACGGGCTCCGAATTCCAGGAGTAGTTGAGGTCGAAGCGGTACGGCTCCAGCCCCTCGTCGTAGCGGTTGCTGGTGAAGGCGATGTCATTCTCGTGTTCGACAATGGCGTACTGCGCCGGATTCGAATACTCGTTGGGTTGCTCGATGCCGAGTTTGTGCCAGCCGGGCGTCTGGACGCGGCCCTCGGCGTCGGTCGTCCCGCGCCAATGGACCTCATTTTTGGCATCGCGAATCGTGACCGTAGCGCCCTCGATCGGCTCCTCACTGGAGAGATCCGTGACGACGATGAGGTTCTGGTGCGGACTGAACTTTCCGGTGATGCCGAGGTGCGTCACCTGTGCGAGTGCTCGCAGGTCCGGGTCGTCGTACTCGCGGAATTCGGGTCGGATCAAGCGCACGCCCACGACGCCTGTGCTGTCGCTGGAAAGCAGCGAGTCGAGGCGGAGGGGCACGGTCTCCAGCGTGTTGCGCTCGATCGGGAGCTCGTACGTCCGATCGGCCTCGACGGGCGGGCGGGTTGTGGTCTCCTCCTGACGGTCGTAGTTCGTCTGCTGATCGTAAGCCGGCAGCGCGGGCACAATCTCGTCGGCAGAGAGGCGCTCCATGCCGAGTTGCACCGACTCGACGTTCGTCACCTGCATCGGGATCACCGGGTGCTGGTCGGCCTCAATCACCATCATGCCCCGGTTCACGTAAAAGTGCGGCTCGTAGGCCCCCGTCTGAAACGAGCGGGTTGTGCGCGGCAGGGATTGCCCAAACTGATCCGAGAGGCCCGAAATTGTGAGCGTATACCGGGTGTTCGGCTCAAATCTGACGGGCAACGTGTGGGTGACATCTTCATTGGCGTCTTGGGCCTCAGCTCCTGCCGACCATTCGACGGACGGGGAAAACGACACCGCCTTTCGCAGATCGCCGAAGCGCACTGGCGTACTGAACCGCAGGGTGAGGCTGCGATCCGGTGCAAACGGTCCGTCGTCGTACCGTCGCGGCTGGTTGAGCTCGGTGAGCGAAGGCGTCGGGCGTACTCGGAATTGAATCGTCCGGTTTGCGCCGAGCCCGAGCGGGTGTCCGGCACTCGGAAGGTCCTCCTGTATCGTGATCATGTATTGTTGCCCCTGCGTTAGGGACCGAGAGGGCTCTACGACGAGCGTGCTGTCGCCATCGTTTGCAACGGATGCCACGGGAAAGTTGGCGTTCAGGTATGGGGCCGCAGATGTGGCCTCCACCGGCAGACTGAACGAGAGGCGGACCGACGAGTCCGGGGCGGCAAACTCGGCACCGTCGGCGGGCGACGACGAAATGAGGCGAGGCCGCGGCGTCTGAAACGTCCAGGTATAGGCCTCCGAGAGCGCGTTGCCGTCGCGATCGGTGATCGTGTCGGAAAGGCGCACCGTGAATTCGGTCGCGGGCGGCAGGGGCTCGGCGGGCTGGTAGACGAGCGTCTGCGTGCCCTCCCATCGCAGTGAGCCCGGCACGGCGGGTGTCACCGTGACCGCCTTGGGGGCCGGCGGGGGCGCTTCCCCCAGTGGGACCATTGGGCGGCTGAACGTAACGGAGATCGGCTGCCGGGCGTTCATCGCGTCCAGCTGCCCAGCCGGTGAGGCACTGAGGATGCGGAGCGGGCCGTCGAGGGTGGGGACGTAGCCGTCGGAAGCGACATCGGTATCA
The DNA here is from genome assembly GCA_018609755.1 of Salinivenus sp. Lineage (GTDB taxonomy): Bacteria > Bacteroidota > Rhodothermia > Rhodothermales > Salinibacteraceae > Salinibacter. The sequence continues at coordinate 4,612 of JAHENZ010000295.1, forward strand.
AGGTCCACGGTTTCGACCGTCACGCTGTCGCCGGACGGCGCCTGGCCGGATCGTACCCCGCCGCCGCACCCGGCGAGAATGCCGGTCATTAGGCTCAAGGAAATAAGGGGGAGGAGAAGTCTATACATTAGGGAACAGGATTTCGCGGGAGGGCACCTCCGATCGGCTTCGTAGGGTGAAACGGGAAGGCTGATATCGAATAGAGTTCTCATTTTTTGAAGAGTCCTGCCTACCGTAGCGCCGTTGGACTCCAACGGCGCTACAGAGCGGTTCCGGATGTGAGTCTCGACATTCAGGATTCTGCTTTAGAGGGGTGAAACTGGTCCTGGAGCCACCGTGCAGGATTTGATTGAATGTATTGACGGATGTTGTCGAAGGCCTGCCTCGTTCGGACGATGTGGTCGTGGAAACGAGACTGCCAGCCAAAATCGGTGCGAAGGGTGCCGCGTACCCGTTTGGTGACGGCAGTCTTGTAGGAGCGAACAATCGCCGAAACGGACCCGGCGTCCGGGGAAATCCGCGACATGTGGGCGCTGGTCTCTCGGTTTGTGGACTCACTTGTAGTTGATCCGTTTGTCTTGGAAGTAGGGTCGTTGGACTCCAACGACCCTACTTCCTGAGAGTCGTTGACATTCGGTTTAGGCACCAAGCCCAGCAACCCATGAATGTGGTTTGGCATGACGATGAATGCGTCCAGTACTGCGCGTTCATTCAGCTCCGCAATGTTCTCCCAGTAGCGCAGTGCCACGCACCCGGTGGGAGAAAGTCCCATGATCCCATTCCTCACTTCTCCGAAGTAGGGCAGACGCCGGTCCGTGCAGATGGTGATGAAGTACCACGCTGATTGGCGGTAGTCCCATCCACTTCGCCGGACCGAATCCGAATGGTACCGCCTTCGATGAGCCATAAAAACCGGACTGTATGTGATGTGCGCGGGATAGAGAACGGGAGATTACGGAGAACGGCGGCGGCCAGCCGTATGAGAACGGGCGTTTGTCGCCACCACCCGCACGTCCACCGGGGCACTGCGCACGATCTGCCCATCGTGCCGCCCTCGCAATTGAATCCGGTGGTGCCCGGGGGCCAGCCGCCACGTCACGTCCCGCACCCTGGACGCGTGGCGTCGGCCGTCAATGACCCAGTGTACGTCGCGAAGCGCGTCGGGGGCCGAGCCGCGCAGAGAAATTTTCTGGTAGGTGCGACGAAGCACCGGATCGACGTAGAAGCGCGCCCCGTCGGCTGGATACTGGATGCGAAGGCGATCCGCAATCGACGCGGGTTGGGGACGAGGGGCAGAGGCAGAATGTACGGCGGGCGGCGGAAGGGGCACGTCGTGACGTTGCATCCAGTCGTGGTAGCGTTTCGGATGCACGGTGTACAGCGTGCTATCGACCCAAGCAGGGTCGGTGTCCGATGTTGCCCTGTGGCCGGTGCGTGAGTCGATGGCGACGAGGCGATGCACGGTGCAGGTGTCGGACGGCACCGTGCCGGGAAGAAACCACTCGCGCTGGGGGGCGGGGCAGTGCGTACCGGGCCGTTTGCCGCTCGCCGGGCAAATGCGGGCCGAACGCAGTGTTGACGGACGCGTAAACGAGCCGCCCGATCCCACCTCGCGCATGATGCTGTGGAAGAGTGGCGCCGCCCCCGACACGCCACTCATGCGGTCCATCGGCGATCCGTCGAAATTCCCGGCCCACACCGCCACCGTGTGCCGCGGCGTGTACCCGACCGTCCAGTTGTCGCGGTAGTCTTTCGAGGTGCCGGTCTTCACGGCGACGGGAAACGGCAGCTCCAGCGGCCCGCCGCGCCCAAAGCCCGGCGCCCGAGCGGCCGGATCGTCCAAGATGCTCGTGATGAGGTGCGCGACGTCCGGAGAGAGGTTCGCCGATTCCGGAGCGGGCACGCGGGCGTGTAGGGTGTCGCCGTTCACGGTCCGCATCCACTTCAGCGCATGGATCGGCGGCAGGGACCCGCCCCGCGCCAGTCCAGCGTAGGCCCGGGCCAGTTCGATCAGTTGTACTTCGCCATTTCCAAGCGTGAGCCCGACGCCGTAGTGCGACGGCGGGCGGTCGAGCGACGTGAACCCGAAGTCGTGCAGCCGTTCCAGCAGCGCCGGGGGGCCAAACTCGCGCGTCAGTCGCACGGCCGGCACGTTGAAGCTGGACGCCAGGGCCTGCTGGAGGGGCGTGGGGCCGTGGTACGACTGGTCATAGTTTTCCGGTGTGAAGGCCCCGCTCGCCTCCGGCACGTTCAACTCAATGTCGGCCAAAATGGAGGCGGGCGTGTAGCGACGAGAGGCCAGCGCGTGAGCGTAAGTAAACGGCTTCAGCGTGCTTCCCGGCTGTCGCAGCATGCGCACGCCGTCGTTTTGCCCGCCGTGTCGGTCGTTCCAGAAATCGGCACTCCCCACGTAGGCGCGGATCGCGCCGGTCCGATTGTCCAGCACGACCACCGCAGCGTTGGTTAGGGTCTCGCCTTCGAACACCTCCACGTGGCCGTGCACGAGGTTCGCGACCGCTTCCTGAAGGTCCGGATCGATCGTCGTCCGTGCCTCCGTCAGTGGCGCGTTGGGGCGGGAGAGACGATTCTGTAGGAGCCACCGGGTGAGGTGCGGCGCCCGGAACGTCGAGGAGGACGACTGCGGGTCGATTGGGATGGCCGTGAGACGTTCATGCTCAGCTGGCGTGAGGGCGCCGTGCCGCTGCATTGCCCGGAGGACGTCTTGTTGCCGCTGTTCGGCGCGGTTGGGGTGGTGGAAGGGGTTGTACCGGCTCGGGCTGCGCGGGAGGCCGATCAAATAGGCGGCTTGGGCACGTGTGAGGTCGCGAGTCGATTTGCCGAAATAGAGCTGCGCGGCGGCCTCGATGCCGTGGGCGCGGTTGCCGTAGGAGACGCGGTTCAGCCACAGCGACAGGATCTCCTGCTTCGAGCGGCGAAGCTCCAGTCGCAGGGCGAGGTGCATCTCGATCAGCTTGTTGCCGATCGTCCGCGGTGGGTCCTCACGCAGGAGGCGGGCGACCTGCATCGTGATCGTAGAGCCGCCGCTCACGATGCGCCCGTGCCGCCAGTTGCTCCAGAGCGCCCGAACGAGCGCGATCGGGTCGATGCCGGGATGGTAGTGGAACCGCTGGTCTTCAGTTGCGATCAAGGCGTCCGTGACGGATTGGGGGAGCTCGTGCACAGAGCCCGAACGGCTGCGTCCCTGGGGATGGACCTCGCGGAGCGTCGTGCGGTCTTGGGCTCTAATTGTGAGGCTGGAGGGGGCCGCGCCTGGAGACACAGACCCAGGGAGCGGCCAGAAAAGGGAGAGGCCGAAGAGGAGGAGCAAGATTCCGCTTCCCCACCGGACGGGACGTGGGGGAAAATGAGACACGAATGGCGAATACAGTTGGATTTTGGTGCCACGTTAAACTAATCCTCTACGGCGAGGAAAGTCCACTTTTATGGTTGGAGGCCAGGGCAATTGCATGTTGGATCCTTATCGGGGCGATGGTGGCTCGCTGCCGATTCTCTGATGGATTGTGCCCGGATGAGCGGACGTATGGGCGTGTGGGCGACCATCCGGCGCGCTCTGGATTGAGTTTGCGTCCGATTCCGGAAGGAAGATGCAATTGCCGTGGGTTGGAGGCATGGCAACCACATGTCAAGCTTATCCGATTCCCCTCGTTTGCAGCAAGGGAAAACTGTTCGGGTACGATTGTCCTGTAGCTGAAGCGGAGGGTCAACGCATGTGGACGACGTGCGTACACGCTCTCAACTTGGTTTTGCAGTGTTGAGGACGATTTTTCATCAGAGGCGGTATCGCCATGGAGGATCGGACGTATCTAGAGCGAGCGAGCCGCGTATTTCTTGACCCTCAAACTTTGGAAGAGGAGGCGGATTTTCGCGGCACCCTTGCCGACGTGATGCACACGGGACTTCAGTGGGGAGGACTCGTGGGAACGGTCGGCATGCTCGTGCTGATGCTGGTCAACTGGGCCGTCCTCGCCCGGCCGACGATGCTCTGGTACCCCGATGTCATCACGCCGGAGACCTACGTGCTCTGGGACAAGCTCGTGGTCGTGGCGGCGTGTCTGGGAGCGGTTGGGCTGGGCCGGGCCGAGAGTCGGCTCTCGACGGGGCGGCTGCTAGGGGGCGCCCTCGCAGTGGTCATCGTGGGGGTGTCGCTGGTTCACGATGCCTTTCGGGGCATCCTTAGCGTCGAGTACATCATTCTCGTCAATCTTCTCGCCGTAGCCGTCATTCCGTACCGGCCCTGGCAGGCGCTCGTGCTTGGCGGAACGCTGCTCGCGGTGTTCTTGGGCGTGGGGCACTACGGCATTCCAGGGACCCGGGGAGCAGATCCGACCCTGGTGGAGGCGGGCCATCTGCTGCGAACGGGGTTTGCCTCGGTCACGCTCGCCGTCGTGTCGGCACTTCTCCTCTCCACCCGGTATCAACAACATCGGGCTCGGCGGCGGGCCGAAGAGCTGCGCGATCAGGTCGCAGAGCTTGAGCGGGCGAAGAGTCGCTTCTTTGCCGACGTGTCCCACGAGTTTCGGACGCCCCTCACGCTTCTCCTCGGCTCCGTCCGCGAGGCCCTGCACGGCCGCCTGGGCGATCTTCCAGCGCCCCTTCACGATCGCCTTGATCTCATGGAGGGCCAGGCCCGTCGGATGAAACGGCTCGTCAACCAGCTGCTGGAACTTTCCGAATTGGACGAAGGGGAGCTGAAGGTGGCCATGCAGGAGCACGACATTGTCGCCCTCGCGCGGCAGGTGGTGCCCCCCTTTCGCCAGTGGGCTCAGGACGAAGGCCTCACCTTTCAGTGTGAGCTGGACGTGGATCGGCTCGCCGTGTGGGTGGATTCGGATCGGTTTGCGGAAATGCTGGCCAATCTGTTCGCAAACGCCATCCGGTACACGCCCGAGGAGGGGACGGTTCGGGTCCGGATCGAACGCACAGACGAGGCCGCTGTACTTTCCGTTCGAGATACGGGGCCGGGTCTGCCGGAGGGGCTCCAAGCGCGGGTCTTTGGGCAGGACGAAAGTGCCGTTCCGGTCGGCGCCGGCGACGCCCCGGCCGCTTCCGAAACGTCGGAGCGGTGGATTGGGATGGGAATTGGATTGGCTCACACTCGGGCCCTCGTGCAACGGCATCAGGGAGAGATCACGGTCGAGAGCGAGTCCGGGTTCGGAACCGAGTTTACCGTGCGATTGCCCCTCGGCGACGCGCACGTGCCGGACGACGACGTAGGGGAGGACGAGGCCGAGGGACGACTTGCGGCAGGCAGGGCGGACTTTTCGCCGTGGCGCGACCGTCGGAGGCCCCCGTCGCTCGAAGGCGAGTCGGACGACGAAGAGCAAGAAGGCGAGGCGCCGACGGTGCTTGTCGTCGACGACGAGGTAGAGATGCAGGACTATCTTCGGTCTCTGCTCCGCCCCAACTACCGTGTCCTCACGGCGGAAGACGGCGATGCGGCCCTCGACCTGCTTCGCGAGGATCGCCCTCATCTGGTCATTAGCGACACCGCCATGCCGGGGGGCGACGGCATCTCCCTCTGCCGGGCCATTCGGGATGACGAACAGCTCCGCTCCCTGCCGGTGATTCTGCTTACGGCACAGTCGGACGACGAGGCGCGGCTGAGCGGCCTGCGCGCCGGGGCCGACGCCTACGTCGCCAAGCCGTTCGATCCGCTGGAGCTGGAGGCCCGGGTTGAGAATCTGATCGAGATTCGCCAGGTCGTACAGGAGCACATCCGCGTGCCCGATTGGATGGAGCCGAAGGCGGCGTCGGTCGGGTCTGAGGAGGCGGACTTTCTCGAACGGCTGAACGCGGTCGTCGACGATCACATCGACAACAGCAACTTCGGCGTCGACTGGCTGGCGGACGAGATGGATCTGAGCACGCGTCACCTCCGCCGCAAGCTGAAAGAGGTGACGCGCCTCTCGCCCGCGGGCTTCATCCGCACGCGGCGCCTGCAGCATGCCGCCGCATTGCTGGAGGAGGGCGCCGACACAATCTCGGACGTGGCATCCGCCGTGGGGTACCGGGACGCCAGCTACTTCTCTCGTCTCTTTCGCGAGACCTACGGCTGCTCACCCACGGAGTACGCCGAACAGGCGCACAATTCGTCGGACGAATCGGACAGAGAGGGCTGAAGGAGCGGACACGACCAATTTCTGGGGGGATTTGGCTGGTTTGTGGAGGCGGATGAGACGTATTCTGGGGCACACAGCATGAGGGGTCGGGCCTCGGGTCCTCATTCGAATGCCTCGGTATCAGACACCAGCGAAGCTATGTTTGCGATCTCCCTTCCCCGTTCGACTCGGTACCGCCTTCTCATCTGCCTTTTTCTCCTGTTGTGCCTCCTGGGGGCAGGTGCAGGCGTGCTTCCCACTCAGGCCCAGCAGCCGGTTCCTGCCGATCCCGACACGACGACCGTTCAGAGTCCAGAGCGGGCCGGTTCCCCTGACGAACGGAAGTCCCCGGGCCTGGCCGTCTTTTATTCAGCGGGCGGGACCCTCCTGCTCACTCCCCTCTTGATTGGACCAGTTGTTGGACCCTCGTTTGGGCACTTCTATGCAGATAACAATACGAGGGCATGGCGAGGCATCGGCCTGCGGTTCGCCGAACTCGGTCTCGCAGGCATCTTTGGGCTTATTTATCTCGGCCCCCCAAATATGGAGACCTGGGCCTTGACGGCCACGAGGGTCTCCTTCTACGGTATGTTTGTCCATGCCCTCTACGACATCGTCACGGCCTGGCATGCGACAAAAGATTACAACGAGTCGATTGGCGCTCGCGCCCAGCTAACGCCGACCGTGGGGCCGCAGGGGAAGCAGATCGGGCTCACCCTACGGATCTCGTTGTAGGTCTACGTCAACTCCTGTTCAAAGGACCAGTCATGGCCGATGCGGTGGTTCGAGTTTTCCAATTGAATCTGGAAAACATGGAGCTGCCCTCGAAGCCCGGCGGCACGGTCCCCACTACGCACGAATTCACCCGTACCGTTCCCATCATCCTCTCGATTAGGGACGGTGTTGCATCTTCGGGTCGACAATCACCGAATGTTTTTTAAACCCCCAAGCTGACATGTTGCCATTTGTGATTCATCGAATGACCTGGTACCGGTTGCTCATCTGTCTTTTCCTGCTCGCGGCCCTGCTGGCAGGAGGGAGGGGGATGCACCCCGCATTCGCTCAACAGCCCGACACCACGAAGCAGATGTATCGGGTCGAAACGGCCGACGGACAGGTCGTGATCGGGACGCTGGTGTCCGAGAGTGAGAAGGAACTCGTTCTCGACACTCGCGAGCTCGGACGGGTCACCATTGCGCGGAAAACGATTCAGCGCATGGAGGCGATTGACCCGTCCCGCCTTCGCGGCGAAGAGTACTGGTTCCCCAATCCGCAGTCTACGCGCTATCTCTTTGCACCCAACGCCATTGGCATTCCAAAAGGGAGCGGCTACTATCAGAATACCTGGATCCTGCTGAACAATGTGAATTATGGAGTGTCGGACAACGTCTCGATTGGGGCTGGGACCGTGCCCGTCTTCCTTTTCGGGGTCAATGCACTTCCCGTCTGGGCCCTTCCCAAGCTGTCGGTGTCTCCTACTGAGAACGTCCACCTTGCGGGCGGAGGCGTGGTTGGGGGCGTCCTGGGAGAGGAAACCCTGGGCGTGGGCCTCGTCTACGGGGCTTCGACAATTGGAAACCGGAATCACAACGCGACTTTCGGGATCGGTTACGGTTACACCGGGGAGGGTTTTTCGGAGACGCCTGTAATCAATGTGAGCGGCATGACGCGCATCGGCCGCACGATCTATCTGATTTCTGAAAACTACTTCTTTGCGGGGGACACCAGCATGATCTCGCTGGGCGTCCGGTGGGCGCCCCGGAGCTTCGCTGTCGACTTCGCCCTGTTCCGGCCGCTGTCCGGTGAGCTGGAAGGCGACTTTATCGGTGTCCCCTGGTTGGGCGTGGCCATTCCGTTTGGACAGTGACCGAACAGACCTGTCCCTTCATTCACAAGCAAATTCATGCCTCCAGCCCGTGCTCTTCGACAGGAGGTCCTCTCCCCGTCGCAGGATTCTGCCCTGTTTGCGCAAAGGAGGTTGAGCAGCTGCTCGGAGTGGGAGTTTGATTTCTGGGGAGTACGTTTTGGCGGGGACGATGATGGGCGTCGCACCGCGACTTCGAATCGAATACCACTACTCATCGAGCCCCAAAATTGTCATGGACACTGCCCTTTGGAACCGGATCCCTTATAGCATGATCGGCTGCCTGTTGCTGCTCACTGGGGGATGTACAGCGGAGATCGGCGTATCGCCCGCAGTAGCGCAGCAGCGTGATTCTACCGGGGTCGATACGACCGCCCGGGAAGTGCACACGCAAGCCAGGGCCGCCCTCGGCCGAGCATCGCCGAATCGAGCCCTGCTCTATTCGCTGGGGGGAACCGTGATCCCGATCGCTGGCGGGTTGGGTCTGATCGCTGCCTCGCAGTCGAACCCTCCCACCCTTCCTCGTCAACTCGGTGCGATTATGTTTCTAGGGGGATGGGTCGTTGGGCCCTCGACTGGATATTTCTATGCCGATGCCCCCCGGCGGGCCTGGACCGGGATCGGAATTCGCACCACTGGACTCCTCGTCAGCGTTCTGGGTCAGGTGTGGTATCATCGACGGGGGCCTGAGGAAAGGCGGGATGGGGCTTCACTGTTGGGGATCGCGTGCCTCGTCACTGTCATCGGGAGTGCCATCTACGATATCTCTCGGGTTTCCCTCTCGGTTCGCCGGCCCACCGACGCACGGGACCTGAAGGCACAGGTGACCCCTCGCATTGAATGGAGGAGCAAGCAGGTTGGGCTCTCGCTTCGACTCTCGTTGTAGGAGGACGACGCTCCTGGACGATTCGGACAGACTGCCTGAGGGATCGGCCACGACCGATTTCTACGGGGCTGTGTCTGGTTTGCGGAGGCGCATGAGGCGTATTCTGGGGCACACAGCATGAGGACCGGACCGCGGGGAGAGCAGGTCGGGTTCTCCCTCCGTGTACAGTGGTAGCGCTACGCTCCTCCCCTCGATGTTTTCGTGACAAATTCCCTCTGGAATGATGCACCGCTGGTGGACCTACCAACAGGAACGCTTCCCGCTCGCCGTCAACGGCCCGCTCGTCGCCGTCTTCAGCCTCGGGGCACTCTACCACAGTGCCCTCCTCCGCGGGGCCGAAGCGCTGCCGGGATGGGGAGCGGCGGGCGTTGCGTTCGTCGTGGCACTGGGCTTCTTCCTGCTGCTCCGCATTGCCGATGAGTTCAAGGACGCCGAGAAGGACGCCGAGTACCGGCCCTACCGCCCTGTGCCGCGCGGCCTCGTCTCGCTTCGCGAACTGGGCGTGCTCGGCGTGGCAACGGCCGTCGTGCAGCTCGGACTCACTCTGTGGATTGATCCGCAGGTCACGCTCGTGTTGCTCGGCACGTGGGCCTACTTTGTCCTGATGACCGTCGAGTTTTTCGCGGGCGACTGGCTGGAGCAGCGGCTTGGGCTCTATACGGCCTCGCACATGGTCATTATGCCGATGATTGCTGGGACCGCGATGGCGTGCGACTGGGCCGTAGCCGGCGGGCGCCCCCCGGTCGAGATCGGATGGTTCCTGGCGGCCAGCTACGCAAACGGGCTGGTACTGGAGGTGGGGCGGAAAATCCGCGCGCCGGCGGACGAAGAAGAAGGGGTGCAGACGTACAGCAAGCGCTGGGGGCGGGCGAGAGCCGTGACGGCGTGGGGACTGGCGGTGGGGAGTGCGGCGTGCCTTTCCGGCGTGGCCGCCGTCAAGGTGGGGGGCGGCGTCTGGGCAATGAGCGTGCTCGGGTTGCTGGTGGTTGCGGTTGGGCTTGCGGCTGCCCGATTTTGGCAGCAGGCGACGTCCGGGCGTGCAGAAGCGATTGAACTCTGCTCCGGTGTCTGGCTTCTCGGCAGCTTCGGATGTATGGGATTGCTTCCATTGCTGGTATAGCGACCAAGACGGGCTCCGTGCTTTTTCAGGGCGGACGACAGACAGCCGACCGCCGATAATTGTGCGGTCGTCGGCGGTCCGCCGTCGTGATGATGAACTGATTCTCTTCGACTTTTGCTCAACAGAGAGGCATAGTCCGATGTCTACGAATACGGCTGCCGACGTTCGTTACACCTGGGCGCCGGGAGACGATGACGATCCGCCGGAGTTGGGCGGCAAGGCGCGGTCGCTCCATGCCCTTACGGACGCCGGATTCACGGTGCCGGACTGGTTTGTCGTGACTCCGCGGGCCGTTCGAGAGAGTCTGCGGGCAGATCAGCAGGAGGCCCTGGCCGAGGGCCGCCTCTCTGCCGTGGACTTGGAGGGCCTCTCCCCGTCTCCTGCCGTGCGCGAGGCCCTGGTGGATGCAGGGGCTCGCACGCTTG
>JAHENZ010000296.1 GCA_018609755.1 Salinivenus sp.
CATGGCCGAGTTCCAGAAGTGGAAGAAGCAGGCCAACAGGCCTGAATCTGAACCTGACGATTCAACTGAACGACAACCAGCGATGGCTACCTAACCGAACCTCACGCAGTGCACTTTTGCACAAGAAATCGGACTTGATCGTTGTCGGAAGCCTGCGTTTGTTGAGGACCTGTGATTGTAGCATCACATCCGACCAGACCCGAGAGCGGAAGGAGAAGAATAAGCGTAGCTGCAAACGAACGAAGAGATTTCACAGCGAGATTACTTTGTGTAGGGTTATTTAAACTTAAAAAAAGGATAGAAAGCGTAAACAATCAAGTCGACGTATAAGGGTGCACGGCAATTGCATCTTCCACCCACGGACTTATCTTTGTCTTCGATTGAGGCAGTACGACCGTGCGCTCCACTCCCACTCTCCCTTTCTCCCGCGCTTCTACGGCAGTATTTTCCATCGGAGACAGTCGAGCCTCCCGTCCTCAACAGAGACTTTTTAACATACGATTGCTCTGTATAAGGGTGTCCTGAGGTTTTTCCTGAACTTTGAAAGCAGGCGAATCCCTCCTACATTAAAGTAAAACGTGTTCCCCTGCCCACCGCTGCGGCGTTTCATGTTGTCCTGTCTTTTTCGTCTCTCGGCTCTCTCCGTCCTCGTCGGACTGCTCGGCGTGGGGCAGGCGTGGGGGCAGTCGCTTCCCTCCGACACGACGCGTCCGACGACGTCCCATCTGTACGATTCCAATGCGGGGGAGCTCCCCCATCGCTACGTGTCGCCGGAAACCTATGACGCCGACGTGCAGAACTGGGGCGCCACCCAGGATACGAGTGGCAATTTCTACGTGGCCAACACCAAAGGCGTGCTGATCTACGATGGGCACACGTGGCGCACCGTGCTTCCGGCCAATCGTAGTCTCGTCCGCTCGGTTGCGGCCGACGACCAGGGACGTGTGTTCGCCGGGGCGAAGAGGGAGTTCGGCGTGCTGCGACGCGACTCGAGCGGGCGGCGGGAGTACGTGTCTCTGCTCGACCACGTGCCGGAGAAGCATCGCTCCTTCAATGACGTCTGGAATACGGAGGTTACAAGTAAGGGTGTATACTTTCACTCCTATCGGCGGCTCTTTCGCTGGAACCCGGAGACGAAGACGATGCAGTCCTGGGCCCCACCGGGAGACACGGAGTTCTATCAGGGCGGCGTCGCGCGCGATACGTTTTTTGTGGGCGCCCCGGAACGCGGACTGATGGCCGTGCAGGACGACTCGCTGCGGATGGTGGCGGGCGGAGAGGCTTTTGCGGATCGGAGCGTCGTCTTTGTCACGTCTCATCCCCAGCACGGCGTTGTCGTGGGCACCTACGGCGGCCTTTTCGTGCGGGACGGGGGGGCGTTTCAGCGGTTGCCGACCGAGATCGATCGGATCTTGGACGAAGGATGGCTGGCCGAAGGGACAAGCCTCTCGGACGGCACCCTTGCCATCAGCACCATTGAAGCGGGGCTTCTGCTCGTCGGTCCAAACGGTACGCTCCGGCGTCACCTCCACCCCCGTAACGAAGAGGTGCCGGACGTATACGTGGACGACGAGGGCGGACTTTGGGCCCTCCTCGATGGAGGATTGATGCGGTATGACCTCAAAGCACCGTTCACGGAGTACGGAGCCCAGGTCGGACTGGACGAAAACGTCAGGGACGTCGCCTGGCATCGCGGCTCCTTCTACGTGGCAACGCTTCAGAGCCTGTATCGCCGGCAGGTCACGGACGACACCCTGGCCATGGTGCCCGTGTCGACGGAGGAACAGAGTTGGTCGCTCGTCTCCATGGGAGACGATCTGCTCGTGGGCATCACACAGGGGCTGGAGCGGATTCGGCCCGACGGGACCGTGGACCGCCTCTTTGACGCCAATTATGTGTATAAGCTCCGTCGCTCCCGGCACGATTCGTCGTTGGTGTACGCCGGAACCGATCGGGGCGTGCGCCTCGTGCGGAAGGCGGACACGGGCTGGGCCGTGAGTCCGCAGGTGCCGGGCCTTGATACCGAAGCCCGAACGCTTGCGGAAGCCAACGACAGCACCCTCTGGGTAGGGACGACGCACGACGGCGTGTATCGCGTTCGCCTGGGGGACCCCCTCGACTCGACGACCGTCGACCACTTTGGGACCGACCACGGTCTGCCTCCCGACCGCGTCGATCCGCAGCGATGGAACGGGAAGCTGGTGTTTGGGACCAGCACGGGCCTGATGCGCTTCGTAGAGACGCCCGCGCCCCACTTCGAACCGATGTCGTCGGTTGAGATGCCGCCCCTCGAACGCAATGAGGGCGTCACGCGGTTGCAAACCGTCAAGACGGGAGAGGCCTGGGGCTTTACCGGATGGGGGCCGGGCCGGTGGGTCCAGCGCGACACGACGTGGCGGTGGACCCCCGGTCCGCTCCATCGGCTGCGGGGGCGATCACTCGTAACGTTTCACCCAGAGGAGAACGGAGAGGTGTTCTGGTTCGGGACGGAGAGAGGACTCCTGCGCTACGTGCCCGATGCCCCTCGTCCCAGTGCCCCGCCGCCCCCCCGTATTCAGGCGGTGCGTGTGCTCAACTCCGACTCCCTCCTTCCCCTCGCGGCGGTCTCAACTCCGTCCCTGTCGTACGCCTCCAACAACGTGACCATCGCCTACGGCACGCCGAGCCTTGCCCGGCCGTCGGCCATCGAGTACCAGTACCGCGTCCCCAGCCGATCGCCGGAGTGGTCTGACTGGACGTCCCAAACCGAACGGGAGCTGCAAAACCTGTCGCCGGGCCCGGTCACCTTTGCGGTACGGGCCCGCACCGCCTACGGCGATACGACCCGCACGGCCCGGGTGTCCTTCACCGTCCTGCCCCCCTGGTACCGCACCGGGTGGGCCTACGGCGGGTACCTCCTGCTCACTCTCGGCCTGATCGCGGGGGCTGTCCAGTGGCGCACCCGGCAGCTGCGCCGCCGCCAGGAGGAGCTGGAAGCAACCGTTGCCGAGCGGACCGACGAGATCCGCCAGCAGCGCGATCAGTTGGAAACCCAGGCCGAGCGCCTCAAGGAACTCGACGAAGCGAAGAGCCGCTTCTTCGCAAACCTGAGCCACGAATTTCGGACGCCGCTTACCCTCATCCGAGGGCCCGTGCAGGAGGTGCGCGAGCGTCTGCGCCGACGCGGCGACGGGCTCGATGAGGAGACCGAGCAGCTGGCCGTCGTCGAGCGCAACACCGACCGTCTCCGTCGCCTCGTGGACCAGCTTCTGGCCCTTGCCCGCATGGATGCCGGGGCCTACGAGTTGAGCGCTCGTCCCACGGCCCTGAGCGACGAGACTCAGCGCATCGTTCAGGCCTTCACGCCCCTCGCCGAACGCAACGAGCTGACGCTCACCCTCGAGACGGAGGAGACAGAGGCCGCTGCTGAGCCGGTGGTCGTGGACCGCGAGGCCCTAGAGCACATCCTGGGCAACCTGCTTTCGAACGCCGTCAAGTTTACGCCGGAGGGGGGCCGCGTGACCGTCACGGTGACGGACCACGAAGACCACATGGCAATCGCCGTGGCTGACACCGGCCCCGGCATTCCGGAGGAGGAGCAGGACACAGTGTTCGATCGGTTCGAGCGGACCGACGAGAAGCAGTCCGGCGACCAGGAAGGCGTGGGCATCGGCCTCGCGTTTGCGAAGGATCTGGTCGACCTGCACGGAGGCACCATCGAGCTGGACAGTGCGGCGGGCGAAGGCACAACCGTCACCGTCCGCTTCCGCCGCGGCACCGACCACCTGGCCGACGAGCATGTGGCCCAGGCCCCCGCGTCTGATTCGAGGGGGGATGCGCCACTCGAAAATAAAACGCCAGGGGACGGGCTGGCCGCAAGCGAACCCGACGCCGCGCCCCCCATACCGTCTGCCGCCAGCGATGCTCCGGCAGGGGAGTCCGGTGTTTCCTCCGAAGAGGAGACGCCGGCAGATCGAGAGCAGACGGCCCAAACGGTCCTCGTCGTCGACGACAACGCCGACGTGCGGCGCTACGTGCGCTCGGTGCTGGCACCGGACTACGCCGTGATTGAGGCCGCGGACGGACGAGAGGGCCTCGTCCGTGCCCGGGAGGCGAGGCCCGACTGCATCCTGGCCGACGTCATGATGCCGGAAATGGACGGGGTCACGATGGTCCGACACCTGAAGTCCGATCGTGCCACCGCCCACATTCCCGTCGTGATGCTCACCGCCCGAGCCGGCACCGAGCACGAGATTGAGGGCCTGGAGGCCGGGGCCGACGACTACGTCACCAAGCCCTTCGACGCTAACGTGCTGCGGGCCCGTGTGGCCGGCATGATTGAGGTGCGTCGGCGCCTGCGCCGCCGCATCCAGGCGGAATTGGAGCACCGGCGCGGGGACGGGCCGGCCGGTGAGCGTGCAGAGGAGGGGGCTCCAGGGAGCGACGGCCCGGTTGCGGAACGAGCGGGCGGCGACCAGGCCCCCGACACCGCCCCGCCCCGGCTGGTGGTGTCCACCGCCTCGGACGACGAGCCCGACTTCGTGCGCGAGGTGCGATCTACCATCGAAGAGCACCTGGCCGACCCTGACCTCAGCGTCGAACGGCTGGCGAGCGCCGTGGCTGTAAGCCGGTCTACCCTCTACCGCCGACTTAAAGACCACGTCGACCAAACCCCCTCCCAGTTCATCCGGCAGGTCCGCATCGAGCACGGCGCCCGGCTGCTGCGGCAGGGCGAGGGCACCGTCAGTGAGGTTGCCTACGCCGTCGGCTTCGAGAGTCTCTCCTACTTTAGCAGTCAGTTCCGCGAGCATAAGGGCCAGTCGCCGTCCGCGTACGTCGAGGCGATGGAATGAGCGAGCACGTCCCCGAGGGCGCAATTCTCTAAACAGCGTGGCATGTGGCGTATTTCGTGCGGCATACTTTCCAATCACGATTACGCAATATGAAATACACAATCGAAGCCCTTCGGTCGCCTCCATCGGGCCTCGTTCGTTCGGGCCTGCAACATATGCGGCAATGACTACAACATGTGAGACAGCATTTCTGCGCGGCCTCGGGTAGGCTGTGAAGCGCGTCAGGTCGAACGACGGTTCCGTTCCACCGAATGTACTTCCAGTCCCCCCCCCTCAGCATGTCGAGTGCCGCTGACCGAGACGATTCAGATCATCGGAGAGAGCGTCGTCACGAGACCCCGTCCGGTTCGGATGCGACCCCCGATGATTCGGATGACGACACCGCGTCACCCGATCCCGACGAGGCGTCCGTTTCTTCCGGCACGCTCCGCACGGCCCTCGGGGCCCTCCGCGCCCGCCTCGCACCCCCCTCAGCGACCGATGATGACGAAACGGACGGTTGACCCAACCCAACACTCTCTAACGTAAAACCTTCGCCTCTCAACCGCCCAACGTTCAACCTTCCAACCATTTCACCGTCATGACCCACGCCTCCCGCTTCTCCCTTCTGCTCGTCCTCCTCGCCGGTCTTATGGGCCTCGCCGCGCCCGCCCAGGCCCAGACCTTTGTCATCTACGTCGACAAGGACGCGACCGGGGCGAACGACGGCTCCTCCTGGCAAGACGCCTACACCGACCTGCAGACCGCCATCGAAAACGCCTTTTTTTCAGATGTGCTGTGGGTCGCGGAGGGGGTCTACACACCCGACAGCGAGGGCAGCTCGTTTACGATTACCGGCAACAAGAACGGCATTGAAATCTACGGCGGCTTCGACGGGACCGAGTCGAGATTCTTTCAGCGTGCCCCGAGGCAGCATCGCACGATCCTCTCCGGTGACCGGAACGGCGACGACACCGACCCGGACGGGGACGGCATCATTGAGGACGCCGACCCCAACCAGGACGGCACGCCGGAGAACCTGAACGGCGGGGAGAACGCCAACCATGTTCTCGTGCTCGACGGGGGAGGAGACACCTTCGGCGCCGATGTTAGTGCCAACATCACGAGCAGTACCGTGCTCGACGGGCTGGTTGTGACCGCCGGACACGCTGACGGATCCGCATATTTTGGTGGTACTGGCGGCGGCCTCTTCTGCGACGGGAGAGGCAGAGGCAACGCGTGCAACCCCAAACTCCGCAATGTGGTCTTCGCCGGAAACGCGGTGGCAGACAACGGCGGGGCGATCTACAACGGAGGCGTCGACGGCACCGCGAGCCCGTCGATTATGAATGCCACGTTCACCGGCAACTCGGCGGAGAACGTCGGTGGGGCAATCTTCAACAAAGGGTTTTCCGATGGTGTCAGCAGTCCCTCCATCACCAACGCCACATTCATCGGCAACGCAGCGGGAGATGAGGGCGGGGCGATCTACAACGACGGCTCATCTTCTGGCACCGCGAGCCCACAGATTACGAACGCGACGTTCACCGGCAACGCGGCGGGATTCGGCGGCGGGGCGATCTCCAACATCGGCACTGAGAGTGGCACCTCGAGCCCGCGAATCAGAAATACGATCCTGTGGGGAAACACGGCCGACTTTGGTGCAGAGATGAAGAATGAGAAGACCCTCAACGACCCACCGGTTCTTATCCACACGATCATAGAGGGTGGGGTCAACGGCTCCGGCGTGTCCGGCACCTCGAATACCGACGGCGACGACAATTTCGCCCGGGACCCGCAGTTCGCCGACGCGTCCGACCCGGACGGGCCAGATGGCGTCTTCGCTACGCACGACGACGGCCTGAATGTGATAGATTCCTCTCCCGCCCTCGACGCGGGCGACAACGCCGAGATTCCCTCGGGCGTCACCGAAGACATTACCGGGGCCGACCGCACGCAAGACCGAGACGGAGATGGCTTTTCCGACGTGAACATCGGGGCGTACGAAGTGTCTACGGTCGTAGACGTGGCGATTACTGGGGGCGGCTTCGGGGGCCTGGACCGCACGTTTAGCGCCACGCCGGGACAGGTGGATCAGCCGGTGGGCGTCATCCGGCTCACGCCGGGCCAGAGCGGCGTGGACCTGACCGAGGTGTCAGTGACCCCGGACAATCCCGGTGTCGAAGGGGTTGACCAGGTTCGCCTCTGGATCTCCGACGACGATGCGTTCAGTCCCGCCGACGACCGGAAGCTGGCGAGCACCGACCTCGACCCGCAGACCGATCTGCCGAGCCCGATGACATTTAGCAACCTTACGGAGGGGCTGCCGGGATCGGCGCGCACCCTGTTTGTGACCGTCACGCTTACGAGCAACGCCTCCGGCGAGGTCACCGGTTATCTCGCCGACGAGACGGCCGTGTCGATGAGCGGGGGAACAATCACCGAGGTCAACGGCAACGCCGGCCAGGATCAATTCTCGAACCTGCCGCTGTCGAAGAGCGCCTCGGCGCTTCCGGTCGAGATGGCTTCGTTTGAGGGACGGGCGACCGAGGGGGGCGTGCGGCTGCGCTGGAAAACCGCCTCCGAGCAGAACAACGCGGGCTTCCGGGTGGAGAGGAGAGCGCGGGAGCGTGGGGGCGTGGGAGAAAGAGGGCAAGTGGGAGCGGGTGCATGGATCAAGGTCGGCTTCGTGGAGGGGAGTGGCACGACCTCGGAGGCGCGGAGCTACCGGTTTGCGGACGAGGATCTGCCCTACGCGGCGGACACGGTGGCCTATCGGCTCAAGCAGGTGGACACCGACGGCAGCACCGCGCTCACCGACCCGGTGACCATCGCCCGGAGCGGGCCCAATGGGCTAGAGCTGCTGGGAACGGCGCCGAATCCGGTGCGGCACCGGGCGACCATCCGCTACGCGATTCCCGAGGGCACGGACGGCAATGTCACGATCCGTCTCTACGACGTGCTGGGCCGACAGGTGCGCACGCTTTCCGCTGACGCCGCGCCGGGACGGCACGACCGAACGTTGGACGTGGACGGCCTGTCGAGCGGGGTGTACGTGGTACGGCTCACCGCCGGGGGGCAGACGAAGACCCGCAAGCTTACGGTCGTACAGTGATCGTCCGTCGTTTCCTGCACAGCGTCTTCCGTCTGTAGTACATTTGACTCCCGCCATTCCAGTGCACATCCCCATAATTTTTGCGAAGGAATCCCGTAGGAGAGCGCCTTTCGAGGGGTACGGTCGGGGGACGCAATGCCCCGTGGGCTCAACTTCGCATGCGTCCAGGGGAACTGAGACCGGTGTAGGTCGCCGGTGGAATTGCGGGGAAGGAGGACCGACCAGACGTCAGCCCCGGCACGGCATGTTCGAAACGTCGAGCCGAATTACCCGCTCAATTTTCCTTGTTGCAACATGGTGAAAAGGAATTGCAACGTGTGTGCAAGTAATTTTCCGAGGCGGTGTGTATTTACTGGTGAGAACCGCCTTCTCTGAAGTCCTCGAGCAGAGGCGGGACGAGACAGCTGGATTGTCAGAGGAGGCTTCGCTGAGAGCTGTGAAATCGTTGTCTACAAGTCACTTCTCTTGGTCGGCATGTTTTTATTGAACGGGTTTTTTTCGAAGCACTGGAGCGGCGGGGCCTCGTTGCTGCTCGTCGCGGCCCTTCTTCTCGGGGCGTCGCCTGCGTACGGTCAGATCTACGTGGACAAGGATGCGAGTGGCGCCGGCAACGGCTCCACCTGGGCTGACGCCTACACCGACTTGCAGACGGCCATTGACAATGCCACGGGCAGCGACGAGCTCTGGGTGGCCGAGGGCATCTACACGCCGGACAGCGAGAGTGACAGCTTTACGCTCCCTGGTGCGAAGGACGGTCTTGAGGTCTACGGCGGGTTCGAGGGGACAGAGTCGACCCGTTCGGAGCGAGACGCTGGGGATCATCCGACGGTTCTGTCCGGCGACGTAGACGGAGATGACAACACCAGCGCGGTCGGCGTGACGGAAGCGCCCGGGGACATTAACGGCACCAACAGCAATCACGTGCTGGTTCTAGACGGCACGACCGACGCGATCACGACGGCTACTGTGTTCGACGGTCTCACTGTCACGGCAGGACAAGCGACGGGGACTGGAAGCGAAGATAGTGGGGCCGGACTTTATTGTGATGCGGGTGCATCCGCAGCCGAGTGTAGTCCGACGCTTCGGAATGTGGTGTTTGTGGGGAACACGGCCGATCAGGGAGGAGGGGCTATTTACCTCAACTCGGATGGGGGCGATGCGAGTCCTCGCATCGTGAACACCCTGTTTGTCAACAATGCCGCCCAGAACGGGGGGGGCATCTACACCGTATCATTAGCCGGAGGCACGTCAAAGCCCCGCATCCGGACGAGTGTGTTTACCAATAACACGGCCTCTGGAAGCGGAGGGGCGCTCTACGTTCCTGAGTCTGCCACGGAGCCGGGGACGGGATTTCCGCAGATCTCAAACAGCATTCTATGGGGGAATGCCCCGGATCAGGTCGACATCGTCAATAGCGCCGACGTGGCGTTTTCCCATTCAATTGTCGAAGGCGGGATTCCGGGAACTGACAATGGGGGCAACAGAACAGCGGATCCACAATTTCAGAATGCAGCCAATCCGGCCGGCCCCGACGGGCGCTTCGCCACGCGAGACGACGGTGTGAGGGTGCAGCGCTCGTCGCCTGCAATCGACGCCGGAACCAATGATTCGGTGTCTGTCGCTGTGGACTTAACGGGGATAGAGCGTATTCAAGACCGGGAATTGAGCGGCACGGCGACTGTGGACATCGGGGCCTATGAGAGTGCAATCTTCCGGGTTGAAGCCGGAAACAGTGGACCCCAGGACGGCGCCTCATGGAGCACTGCGTACGCGAGTTTGCAGGACGCTCTCGCGCAGAGCGGCCCGACGGACGAAATTTGGATCGCTGAAGGGGTTTATTACCCGGATGTGGGTGAGGATGTCTCTGATGGAAAGACTGACACCAGCTTTGTGATTGGGGGGCGACAGGACGGGTTGGGCCTCTACGGGGGCTTTTCGGGGACCGAGTCGAGCCGATCCGCGCGGGATCCCGGTAGCAATCCGACGGTGCTTTCGGGGGATGTGGACGAGAATGACGATCCGTTCGAGCCCAACACGGACAGCGATGGAGACCCCGACACGCCGACACAGACGGATCACATCCGTGGGAATAACAGCAACCACGTCCTTTTCCTCGATGGAACGTCCAACGCCCTTACGGAGAAGACCTTGATCGACGGGGTCACCGTAACCGCGGGCGAAGCAACTGGGTCAGAACAGGCCGGCGGAGGATTGTATTGTGATGGGGAGGGAAATGGATCAGGGACATCGAGCAGCAAATTCACCTGCAGCCCGACGTTAAGAAACGTCGTCTTTGCCGGGAATAGGGCCGAGTTTAGCGGCGGGGCCCTCCAGAACAACGGGAGGAATGATGGGGGCAGCAGTCCGCGGCTCACGAATGTCGTCTTTGTCGGAAATGCCACGTACCGAACGGCGGGGGGAACGAAAGGAGGGGCCCTTTATAATGATGCGGTTGGCGGCATCGACGGCGGCACGAGTAGTCCCGTGATCACGAACACGACCTTTTATGCCAATCGTGCTGCAAAGGGCGGTGTGATGTTCAGTGATGCATTCGATAATGCGACGGCCCAGCCCCAAATTACGAACTCTATTCTGTGGGACAACTCTGCTTCGGGTTCGGGAGACGAGATCAACAACGCCAACGGGGCCTCGCCGGTCCTTGCTCACACGATTATTCAAGGCGGCGTCAATGGCACGGGCGTCGCCGGAGACCCCAATACTGATGGGGGTAACAACCTTGACCAAGATCCGCTTCTGGAGTATGCACCCTTGCCAGCGGGCGACGACGGCACGTTCGGCACGGACGACGACGGCCTCCACCTCACGCCCGGCTCGCCCGCGATCGATGCGGGGGACGGAACGGCCGTCAGTCTCGCCAACGACCTGACGGGGGCGAGCCGCGTGCAGAACGGGACCGTCGACATTGGCGCGTACGAAGGTGGACGCGACTCAGCGCGCACCATTTACGTCGATTCGGGGAACACGTCGGGTACCGTCGACGGCACGTCCTGGACGACGGCCGATACCACGCTGCAGGACACCACCAGCCTGGCCAGCGGAGCCCTCGGCTACGCCACCGGCAACGACGAGATCTGGGTGGCCGAGGGCGTGTACACCCCGGCGGGATCGGAGACCAGCCTCACAATCACCGGTCGCCAGGACGGGCTCAAGATCTACGGGGGCTTCGAGAGCGGCGACGCGTTCGCCGACCGCGCTCCGGGCGACCATCCCGTCGTCCTCAGCGGAGACGTGGGCGGGGACGACGACAATAAAACCGCCAGTGGTGTGACCCCTACGGCTGGTGACATCAAAGGAAGCAACAGCCACCACGTCCTGACACTGAACAGCAGTGCGCAGGACATCACACCCAGTACCGTCATCGAGGGACTGACGATCACCGGCGGACAGGCCAATGGATCGGGCCCCGCGACGCAGGGAGGCGGGCTCTACTGCTCCGGAGTGGACGGCGTGTGCACCCCGGTACTGCGCAACCTTGTGTTTGTCGGCAATACGGCCGATGGTGGGGGAGCCATCTACAACGCTGCCGTGGGCTTCAACAGAAGCGGCGCGGCAAGCCCCACGATCGTAAATTCGGTATTTGCGGAGAACCGTGCCCAGGATGGGGGAGCGATCCTCAACAGTGCACAGAGCCCCGGCGCCACCGCCGCCACTGCAAGCCCGACAATAACAAACACGACGTTTGTTGGCAACACGGCGTCGAACAACGGGGGAGCGCTCTTTAATGGAGAGTCCTCCGACGAAGGAACCAGCAGCGACCCCGACCTCACCAATGTTATTCTGTACGGCAACACCGCTGCCAGCGGAGGCCAGAGCTACAGCGTGAATGGAGCGACGCCGTCGCTTGACTACACGCTCGTCGAGGGAGGCTGCCCGTCCGACGCCAACTGCTCGAATCTCGTTACCGACGACCCGCGCCTCGCCGACACCACCGACGCGGACGGCCCCGACGGCACGTTCGCCACCGTCGACGACGGCCTCAATCTCACGCCGGGCTCCCCGGCCCTCGACGCCGGAGACAACAGCTCTGTTTCCGCGAGTACAGACTTGACAAGGGCTCCTCGAACGCAGGACTTCGATGGCGATGCCACGGCCACCGTCAACATCGGCGCCTACGAACCCCCCTCCCCGATTGCCCCCGCCGTCGTCGATGCATCCACGTTCGACATATCGCAAAACGACGCGAGCATTACTGGGAGCGTCAATCCGGGGGGGCTTCCGACCACCGTACGGGTCCAGTACGGTCGGGACACCGCCTTTGCAGCCGACTCCGTGACGACGGCTGCCAGCGATATGACGGGCTATGTGGCTCAGTCCGTCAGCGGTCAAATTACGGGTCTCGATCCTGGAACCACGTACAGCTTTCGTCTCCAGGCTGAAAACAGTGCTGGGATCACCACCGGGAACATACGCACCTTCACAACAAAGGTGGCGGTCCCGCAAGTGACGACCCGGGCACCTGTGTCCATCACCGACACCAGTGCTTTGGTTCGAGGAACACTCAATCCAAGAGGAGGAGCGACCCGTCTGTACGTGGCCCTTTCGAGAGCGAGCAGTGGCACCACCATGCTTTCTCCGATCGATACGGTCCGGACGAACCTGCTTTCCGATCAGTTGGTGAGTGTGACGATTGACACCTTGCGGTCCAGCACCGAGTACCGCTACGAAATCGTGGCGGCCAACGCAGCGGACTCACTGAAGGGAGGACAACAGTTGTTCAAGACTGCTAATGTTCTACCGAAAGCGGTCGATGATACCGCCACGACCATCGAGGCTCAGTCGGTGATTATCGATGTGTTGGAGAACGACACTGATGAAGATGGGACCCTTGATACGACCTCTGTTGAAATCACTCATGCTCCGGAAGCAGGAACGGCCTCGTATGAGGGAGAAGGAGCGGTTCAGTACCGTCATGACGGCAGCTCGACGCTGAGCGATCAATTCCGATACCGAGTCGCGGACGACGCCGGTCGGTACGACACAGCGGCGGTCGACGTGCAGGTTCAAGAAATGGCTCTCACCGCGCAGTCGGACACGGTCGAGCTTGGGGGGCAGCGGGTGGAGCAGCCCGGAGATACGACCGACGTGACAATTGAGAATACGGGGGAGGTGCCGCTGACGGGGCTGGAAGCCGCCATACAGGGGGCAGGGAGCGGGGCCTTTGCCTCGGTGGTCGACACGGGAGAGGACTCCCTGGCGTCCGGGCAGACCCGAACGGTCGAGGTTGCGTTTCGCCCGGAGGAGGTGGGGGGGCGGCAGGCGGTGCTGACGGTCACCTCGGCGGACGGGCCGGAGGCCGTTGCTCGCCTCACGGGACGAGGGGTTTCGGTCGACGTGCAGACGGCGTCGCTGGTTCGTGGAACGGAGGCCTCCGTATCGGTGACCGTGGACGGCGGATTCGTTCCAAAGGGACGCAGCGAGCTCTTCGTTCGGAAAGGAGGGACGACAGCATACCAGTCCGTGCCCCTGCAGATCGAGGAGATTGAGACGAGCGGCCGGGTGTTGCTGACCGGCACGATCCCGGCGGGCCTGATCACAGAGAGGGGCATTGACTACTATGGGGTGCTTTCGGACGAGACGAGTACGATTGCTGTGCCGGGAGCTTCCCCCGCACAAGCGGCCGCGGCGCCCCGGCATCGTTCGGTACACGTTGAGGCGATCACAGCTCAAGGCCCGCTTGTGGCCGAAGAGTACCGCATGATCTCCGTCCCGATGCGGCCCGAGGAGCGAGGGATCCGGGAGGTGTTTGAGTCGAATTACGACTCGTACGACCCGTCAACCTGGCGGCTCTTTCGGTGGGATCCCTCGTCGGGGGACTACCGGGAGTATCCGGAGATCGACACGCTGCGTCCCGGCGATGGGGCGTGGCTGGTAACGTCGGACAGCAGTGCCCTCACGCTCCGGGATGCGCACACCGTCGAAGCGAGCACTCCGTATCGGATCCCGCTGTCCGAGGGATGGAATCAGGTGGGCGTTCCTTTCGGGTTTGCAGTGCCGTGGGACAGCGTGCAGGCCGCGACGGACATCGCCCCGGCTGATCTCGGGGGGCCGGTCGCTTACGGAGATACCAGCAGCGGGACGAGCAGCCAACGGACCTACCAGTACGACCGGTCGGCCCTGCGGCCCTGGCAGGGATATTTTGTGTATAACGGCACGGGGGCACCGGATACGCTCGTCGTGCCTCCGGTGGGAGAAGGGACCGGCGGGACGCAAATGTCGACGGCCCAAAACGGGAGCGACGAGGGGATGCGCAAGGCTGCCAGTGAATCCTCGTATTCCCTTCGAGTCACGGCGCACGCGGACGAGACAACGCAGCGGATCCGGCTCGGACTCAGGTCCGGGGCAGCGCCGGGCCGCGATCGGTTCGACCGCGCGCAGGCGCCCCCGATTGGGAAGTCGGTCCGACTTGCGATTATGGAAGAGGTGCACGGAGAGCCCATCCCCCACGCCAAGAGCGTGAAGCCGTCAGACACGCAGGGACAGTCCTGGCGTCTCATGCTTTCGGGGGGCGGAACCGGCAACGAAGAACCGTCGGTCCGGCTGCACCTGCACGAGCAGGGCACGCTGCCGGAAGGGTATGAGCGATACGTACTGGATCCTGCCACCGGCCGCCGACTGGCACCGGGAGCCCCCCTCTCGCTGGCAGAAGGGGAGGAACGGACCCTAAAGGTCATACTGGGAACGAAGTCGTATGCGCAAGCCGAGAGTGAAGGAATCGGCTTAGAGGCATTTGCCAACGAGCTCCGGGGCAATTATCCGAATCCGTTTAGGGACG
The DNA here is from genome assembly GCA_018609755.1 of Salinivenus sp. Classification (GTDB taxonomy): domain Bacteria; phylum Bacteroidota; class Rhodothermia; order Rhodothermales; family Salinibacteraceae; genus Salinibacter. Next base: position 14,720 of record JAHENZ010000296.1, read on the forward strand.
AAACGACGATCGCCTACACGTTGAAGGAGGAGCAAGAGGTGACCGTCACAGTGTACAACGTGCTGGGGCAAACCGTGCGCACGCTCGTTGAGGAGGAGAAGGACGCAGGGCGTCACCGCGTTCGATGGACAGGGGACAACCGGTACGGGGACCCGGTCGGGAGCGGGGTGTACTTCTACCGGATCGACGCTGGGGACTTTACGGCGACCCGCAAGATGATGGTGGTCCGATAGACCGTCACGGCAGCACGTTCCTCAGCATCCACAAGACGAGGCCCGCACGCAGAGTCCAGGCGCCCGTTCGGAGCCAGTTGGACCGCACGAGGTGGCGATGCGTCGGGGCGTCGAACCCATCGCTGAGACGGGTGTGAAGAGGAACCTGCACCAGGCCCGTCGTGGCCCAGATGAAGAGCACCAGCGCGAGTCCCGTCCAGACCTGCCACGCGGAGACGTTCGGGGGCGTCTGCCAAACCAGTCCGACAGCCGTTGCGAGCTCGGTCGTCATTGCGGGCGCAACGATCCAGGTGATGCGGCGCATGTGCTCGGCCTGATAGGTCTCGTAGGAGGCGGGACCCACGTGGCGGAAGAGGGGGTAGTGCACCAGTTGCACGATGAGAATCACGCCCAGCATGGTGAGCGTGGCGGCGGTATGCACCAGGAGGAGCATCATCCGGGACGAAGGAGACAAGTGGCCGGGTCAGGACTGATCCGCAATCACGGCTCGTGCCGCGTCCCGTCCCGCCGCGATGGCGCCGTTGATGGAGCCGGTGCGCCGATGATCGCCGCATACGTAGAGGCCGGGACGGCGCCGCACGTCGCGTTGCGGGGGAGAGAGGAAGGGGGGCGACTGGTCGGGCAGGGCGTACGGAATGCGCATCGTGTCGAGGTGTGTCCAGCCGCCGGCGCTGAGACCAAACCAGTCGATCAGTTGCTCGCGGACGGTTCGTTCAAGCGTCGCGTCATCTTCGGACGGATTGCCCACGACCACGGCGGAGACGAGTGCCTTATCGTTTGGGGCGTAGCCGGGAGCCACGTCGGAGGGGACGGCAATGTTGTTGATGGGACCGACGCCGTCGCCATTGAGAACGAGAATCGGATCGTCGAGCGGGGAGTCCGAAGCCGCGTAGTAGAGGCAGACCGTTGAGCAGCCATTGCCCGAACCCATCCCGCCGACGAGCCGGTCAGCCATCGGAGCCTCCGTCGCCACCACGATTGATTCCGCGTCCATCGTTTCGCCGTCGGCCAGCGTCACGGTGTGGCCGTCCACCGCTTCCACCGGGGCGTTCAGCCGGATCGCATCGTCGGGCAGGTGGGAGCGCATCTGTTGGGGAATTCGGGCCATGCCTCCCGCTGGGAGGACCGTTTGCCCCTCCGTGAACATCTTGAACAGAAACTCGAACATCCGGCTGGAGGCGTCCAGTGTTCGGTCGAGAAAGATGCCGCCGAAGAAGGGACGGAAGAACCGGTCGATCATGCTCGACGAGAAGCCCCAACGGCCTTCCAGGGCCTGCTGGGCGGTTTGCTCCTCTCGCTCCATAATTTCCGGCACCGTACGCCGCCGGAGTCGGCTTCGGATGCGGGCCACGCGGATTTTGTCGGCCGCCGTGCCGATGGGGCTGAAGAGCGTCTTTGGGGCGTCGAACGGGTGCCGGAACGGGTCGGCGATCCGGTGGAAGCGGCCGTTGTAGCGCACCAGCGCCCCGTCGTAGAAGGCGTGGAAGTCGAGGGCCTCGTAGTCGAGTTCGAGCTGCGCCTCCGGATAGGCCGTCAACATCACCTGAAAGCCCCGATCCAGCCGAAAGCCGTCAACCGTTTCCGTGCGGACCCGCCCCCCCACGCGGTCGGAGGCCTCTAGCACCTGAACGGACCGGCCGCGACGGTGGAGGTGACGGGCGCAGGCCAGCCCGGCAAGGCCGGCCCCGATGACGAGTACGTCGGGGTCGTTCATGATGCAGGGAAAACGGAGATTCGACAGACGACAGTAGAAATGCGGAGGACAGTCTGTTGGTTTGTTACGTTTCCGTGCCGCGGCCCAAGACGTGCCGGAGGCCCTCCTCTAGTGCACCGTAGCCGAACTCATAGCTGCTCTCTTGCAGTTTCTGCGGTACAACTCTCGCGCTTTTGAGGGCCATCTCCTCCGCCACTTCCCCGGCCAGGGATCGGAGGAGCGAGGCCGGAATATGCAGCGGTGCTGGACGGTTGAGCACATCCCCGAGTGTGCGGGCATAGTCGGCCATCCGGGCCGGATGGGGAGCCGTGAGATTGACCGGTCCGTCTAGGTCGTCGGTCCAAAGCATGTGGTAGAGTCCTCCGATCACGTCGTCGATCGTGACCCACGGGAAATACTGGTCCGGCGCCCCGACGCGTCCCCCCAGTCCCAGCCAGAAGGCCGGCAACATGAGGCGCAGCGCGCCGCCCGCCGGCGAGAGAACGACGCCGATCCGAGCCTGAACGGTGCGGATGCCCGCCGCTGCCGCGGGCTTGGTGGCCGCCTCCCACGCCTGGCAGACCTCGGTCAGAAAGCCCGCTTCATTCGGTTCGCTCTCTTCCGTCACGACCTCCGTGCCGTGATCGCCGTAGTAGCCGATGGCGGAAGCTGAAATGAACGCTTCCGGTGGATCTTCAAGGTCGGCGAGGGCCTCGGCCAGCAGTCGCGTCCCGGCGGCCCGGCTGTCGTAGATGCGCTGTTTCTTGGCAGCGGTCCAGAGCCCAAAGACGCTCTCTGCCGCGAGGTGGATCACTGCGTCGACTCCCTCCAGCTTTTCCGTCTCCACGGTACCAGATTGCGGGTCCCACAGAATCTCATCATCCCCGACGGGCCGGGAGCGCACGAGTGGCTTCACGGTGTGGCCGCCGGTAGTGAGAAAGGGCACCAGCTGCGAGCCGACGAGGCCGGACGTGCCACTCACGGCAATTGTACGTGACGGAGCATCGGAGGTATAGTGCCGATGCAGGGCCAAGTCGCGGCGCGTCACGCGGTGGCGATAGGCAAACTGTCGGTGCAGCTCCGGCTCCAGCAGGTACGGCGCTACGGCGTCTCCCAGTCCTCCGGCCGGCGGTGCGTACTCGATTGTATCGACGAGTCGGCAGCCCCGGTCGTCCAAAGGCTCGAATCGGTGCGTGTGATCCCAGTGAGAAAACGGGCCTTGTACCTGCCGATCGCAGAACTGCTCTCCCTCAATCACGTCGTGGTGTTCGGCCACCCAGCGAAGGGCCAGCGGCCCCGGACCGATCCGAAGGACCGCCCGATCCCCCTCCCGAACTCCCTCGAAGGATTCGAGTCGCACCGGGGCCCACGGCGGCACGAGGCGTTGAAACGCACCGGGCCGGGCGTGCCAAGCAAATACAGTGTCGGAGGAGGCCTCCAGATCGGTCGTGAACGTCAGGGTGTTCATAGAGGGAGACGGTCCGTGGAGAATTGTACTGCGACACGAAGGAGTGCGAGGGGGACAGTTTTTCCCTCAGCAGACGATTTTTATCCGTCCGAGGGGGTTCTAAGGGACTGTTTCCGGAAAACGCATCGTGTCTGAGTGCTGACGTGAGGCCAACAGCACTGAGTCCGTTCAGATCCCAATTTTGTTTACAGAAAACCCACACTTTTTGCTGTTACCCGAAAGGTTTGTTCTGCGACATAGTAACGGTCAGCAAAGCAAGTTGTGGCCTTGCCTTCTTTATCGAGTAGTGCTTTACGGGCAGATTTCCTCAACCCGGGAGAGCACTCCTCCCTCTGAGGAAGGCATTCGGTCGCTTGCACGACCGGAGTTAGCATTTGGCTTTCCCCTACCGGTGCACTGTTCCCGATGGCTCTTGCTTCACCCACTTCCGAGACGCTTCGACCGTCCCGTTCGTCGAGTCGCCTGCGGCCCTCCGTTCCGAAACGCGTCGCACTCTTCACCGGGGCGTACAATCATATTGCCGACGGCGTGTCCCTCACGCTGAATCGGCTGGTGGACTACCTTGAGCAACAGGGAGTGTCGGTGCGCGTCTTTGCCCCCACGGTCGACGATCCGGCGATCGATCACGCCGGGACGCTCATCCCAGTTCCGTCCGTTGCCCTCCCAGGCCGTTCCGAGTACCGGTTTACCCTCGGCATCACGCCTTCGGTGCGAGAAGAGTTGGAGGCCTTTGATCCGACGCTTTATCACATCGCCACGCCGGATCTGTTGGGCAGCCATGCGCTTAGTTATGCGCAGGATACGGGCACGCCGGTGGTGGCGTCGTACCACACTCACTTTAGCTCCTACCTGAAGTATTACCATCTCGATCTGTTCGAGTCGGCCCTCTGGAGCTATCTGCGAAACTTCTACGAGCAATGTGAGCAGGTGTACGTGCCGTCTAGGGCCATGGCCGAAATTTTGAAGGAGCATGGCATCACGAACGGGCTTCGCCTCTGGGAGCGAGGGGTGAACACCGATCGGTTTACGCCGCAGCGTCGCTCGATGGACTGGCGACAGGCACACGGAATTGAGGACAATGAAGTTGTTGTGTCGTTCGTCAGTCGACTCGTGTGGGAGAAGGGGCTCGACGTGTACGCGGACGTGATTCGCCGGCTGGAACGACAGGGCGTGCCGCATCGGAGTATGATCGTGGGGGACGGTCCGGCGCGGGACGAGCTGGAAGAGCGACTGCCGAATACGGTGTTTACGGGCTTCCTTGAGGGAGAGGAGTTGGCCCAAGCATACGCGTCCTCCGACGTGTTTCTTTTCCCTAGCGACACGGAAACCTTCGGGAACGTCACCCTTGAGGCGATGGCTTCGGGTCTCCCCACCATCTGCGCCAACGCGGTGGGGAGCCGCGATCTGGTGTCCGACGGCACGACGGGGCGTCTTTGTCCTCCCGAGGATATAGAGGCGTTTGCCGACGCCACGCGTCGGCTCGTGCTCGACGATGACCTGCGTGCGCGTGTGAGCAGGGCAGCTCACAACCGCGCGAAGGACTTCACGTGGGACGCCATTCTTGGGCGAATGAATGGGTATTACGATGAGGTGCTCGCCCGCCACGCCGGGACGCCGTCGTCTCGCCCCGCCCACGCAGCTCTCTCGTAATCCTGGTCGCCCGTGCGCCTCTGCTTCGTTTCTCATTCGCTCCCCCCCGTGGGCCGTCCGATGGCCAATCTCGGGGGCATGCAGCGTGTGGCGCTCAAACTGCACGAGGCGATGACCCGTCGTGCCCGGGGGGACGATGTGCTTCACTACGACTCGTGTCTCCTGCGGAGCAGCTGGCGCTGGGTGCACGTGCGCACGCCCCTTTTTCTGATCCGGACCGCCCTGCGTCTGGTCACAGCGGCCCGGCGCGAGGAGGTGGACGTGGTCCTTTTCTCGTCGATGGTGACTGCCAGCCTGGCCGTTCCGCTCCAGGGCCTGTTTCGGCACTACGGGGTGCGGACCGCGGCCATCACGCACGGCCTCGACGTGACGACGCCCTTCCCGCCGTATCAGTGGTTCGTGCCGAAGGTCTTTTCGGCGCTGGACGCTGTGTTTCCCGTGAGCCGGGCCACGGCCGAGGCGTGTTTGCAGCGCGGCGCCACCACTAGGCAGGTCCACGTCGTACCCAACGGCATCGACGCCGACCGCTTTGAAGCACCGCAGGACCGGGCCACCGCTCGCGAAGCACTTACAGAGGAACGTCATTCGTCACTTTCCTCCGACGCGCTTCTGCTCTGCAGCGTCGGGCGGCAGGTGAAGCGGAAGGGCACGGCCTGGTTCGTCGATCAGGTGATGCCCACGCTACCGTCGGACGTGCACTACTGGATTGCGGGCGACGGCCCGCAGGACGAGGCAATTCAGGCCGCCATCGATCATAACGGCCTCGGGGACCGCGTGCGTCAGCTCGGCCGCATCTCCAACGATCACCTCGCCCGTCTCTACCGGGGCGCCGACCTGTTTGTGATGCCCAACGTACCGGTGGAGGATGACATGGAGGGGTTTGGCATCGTGCTGCTGGAGGCTGGGCAGTGCGGGACCCCCGCCATCGCGGCCCGCCTGGAGGGCATTCAAGACGTGATTACGGACGGTGTGAACGGCCACCTCGTGGAGCCGCAGAATCCGACAGCGTTTCGGGACGCCATTCTCCAGTACCGCCAGGCCCCGGAGGCCCTCGCCGACGCTGCGGAGCGGGTGCGAACACACACCATGACCACGTTCAGTTGGCCATCAGTCGCGGATCTCTACCTCTCCGCCCTGCGTGCGTTGCATGAGTCGGGTACCCCTCCAGCCCCAACGGTGTCGGATCCGGTGGGGGCACCCGTGCCCAGTGCGGCTTAGCGGTTCGACTGCTAGAGGAGGGCCTCGGAAACCGGCTGGGCCGTCGTGTTCTTGTTTTGGCCCCCCGCGACCGGAATCTCTGCGGAAACGGTCGCTGAGCGTAGGTGCGTCTGGTCGTTGGAGGCCACCGTCAATGCGGGCTCGGCGTTTTGCCGGAACGGTGTTGCAGCGATAGAAGAATCGGCGTGCGCCCCGTCTACACGTCTAACGAGTCATGGCATAGTCGAGTGTGAGGCAATGCCCCCCCCGCTGTCATTCTGTGCCCTTCAGACGGGTCCTCTTTTGTGATCTCGGGAGAAGAAAATCGTGGTTTTTCCGAGTGTCTGAATATTCCCGACGCCCATTCGTGGCACTTCTGAGACGTTAATTCTGCTTCGGCACAATCGTGAGGCAAGAATCGTAGAGGTTCTTGTATTTATTATTCGTTGATACATTTTCTCGTCTGGGATTCACCCATGCCTCCTCGTCTCACCCGCGAGATTGCCGAACTGCGCAGTCGCCTGCTCGACATGGCCACCATTGTGGCTGAGCAATTTACCGACGCCATGGAGGCCCTGCTCGCTCACGACGTAGATCTTGCCGACCAGGTGGTGGCCCGCGACCGGGAAGTCGATCGGTTGGAGCTGGAGGTGGACAAGTCCTGTGAGCGCATCATGGCTCGCCATCAGCCGGTGGCCACGGATCTGCGCACCTTGCTCACCGTCGAGAAAATCAACACCGACCTTGAACGGATCGGCGACCACTGTCGCAACGTGGCCCGCAATGCGGAGCACGTAACGGAGGTGCCCAGTATTCTGGATTCCCTCCACCTTCGGGAGATGAGTGAAATCGCCCGACGAATGCTGGACGATGCCAAGCAGGCCTTCTTGGATCAGAACGCCGAGCTCGCGCGGCGCATTCCGGAGCTCGACGACGAGGTGGATCGCCTGCACGAGGAGAATTTTCGGGCCCTCGTGGACTACATCAAGGCGCATCCCGAGCACGCAGAGGTGGCCGCGCACCTCATCACGGCCAGCAAGGCTGTCGAGCGCATTTCCGATCACTCCATCAACATCGCGAAGGGCGTGGTTTTCCTCATCGAAGGGGTCGACATCCGCCACGCCAGTATTCAGGACGAGGCCGCGTCCAATAGCAACGGAGCGCCGTCCCAGTAGTCCATCCGAAGGCCGAAGTCGATGAGACCCCGGGACACCCGTGCATGGTCAAAAGCGCCGGTTATTACTTCCACCGGAGATATGCCATCACAGGTCGGTGGTCGGAAAGTGGCGGCTCAGTGGTCGGCACTGGAATACGCGCCGCCGTGACCTGCCATGCCGGCCCCACCAGCACGTGATCGATCTGTACTAGGGGACGGCGGGCGGGAAACGTGGCGCCCCAGCCCTGCACCCGCCGACGCACGGCGCTCTGCAGGCCCTCTGCGAGATGCTGGTAGGCCCACTGGTGTGGGGTGCTGTTGAAGTCGCCGACGATAAGAATGGGATTCGATTCGCGAGCAAGCCGCCGGCGGAGGAGCCGGGCTTGCTGGGCGCGCCGGAGGGCGCCTTGTCGATACGTCCGGAGGAACGTTTTCCAGCGCGACCATGACGTCCATTCTTCCGGAAGCAGCGTCCAGGGTCGGGCTTCACCCACAGAATGAAGGTGCACGTTGTAGAGTACGGCGGATCGGCCCTGCCAGGTGAAGACCGTCCGCGTGTAGCGAGCCCGGGCACTTTGTTCTCCATCCGGCGGTAGAGGATGCACGCTCATCGAGTCGAACTGCACCCGACCCAGCACAGGTTGCTGAAGGGAGGTGGCGCCGGGCAACTGGGGCAGCCTGTATCCCATCGAATCGTCGAGGAGGCTCTGGAGTGTGGGCGAGACGCGCTGGAGGACCGCAGGAGTGCCGCGCGCCGTCCGAAGCGGCAGTTCCTGAAACGCCATCACGTCCGGGGACTCGTGCCGAACGAAGTGAGGCATGGCGTTCGGGGAGTGCGACCGAGCGGCTGCGTTTGGAACGTTGAACGTCATGATCCGCAGGGCCGTCGGGTCCGGAACCGTCGGGGTCCACGCTACGAGTCGGGGGCCGAAGCGAAGGAGGAGGAGCCCGAGAAGCCCGGTGCCGAGGAGGAGGCGTCCCCATCGGCCCCGGTACCATCCCCACCCACACAGGAGAAGCCCGAGCGGCCCAACGAGCATGCCGAGGGCCGGTACCCCCACTGCGAAGAGGTCGGCCCACCAGAACCGGGTTGGCGAGAGGTAGGGCGCCGCATACCCCACGAGAAATGCACCGACGAGAAGCGTCGACAACCCCCAGCCCAGCGTCCGCAGCGTGCGACGGAGAGTGATCACGAAAGGGACAACTGATTGAACGGACGAGCGGCATCCACACAGGTGCTGCAACGTGCCCACCACCTACGAGATCAGTGATTTTTGCATGCACGTTGCCGAGTCGGGGCAGAGCCGGGAGAACTCGTCCGTTTGGGCAATCGCCGGGGGCACGTCGTCTCGCGACGTTGATTCGTAGCCCCGTTCTCGAAAGAACGCGGCCGCCGTGGTCGTGAGCAGGTACAGCACCTCCACGCCGTGCGAGCGGCCGTGTGCCTCAATTGCCTGTACCAGGGCCGTTCCGTGTCCGGAGCCTTGTGCCGAGGGGAGGACGGCGAGAGACCGAAGGAGCGCCGCTCGGCCAACGGGCTCTAGCCCTACGACGCCCTGAATCGTTCCGCGGGAGCGGAGGACGCAGAAGTGCGGCAGCATCCCGTCCGAAAGATCCTCGTGCGGAAGACCGACGGAGGCCAGCAGGTCTACAATCGAAGCACGATCAGTAGGCGTGGCGGGACGAATAGGCATAGTGGAGAAGAGAGACCGTCAACACGTCTATGCGGGGTTCGGCGTGGGGGCTGGTTCGAGGGACAAGAACGACCGGAGTTCCTCCAGTCGGTCGGCATTGACGGAACAGCGAACCTGACGCCCGTCCCGCTCTCGCTCGATGAGTCCCGCCTGACGGAGTACCTTCAAGTGATGAGAGACCGTTGACTTTCCGACGCCAATTTCGTCGGCGAGCTCTCCGAAGTCGCAGCAACTGGTGCCGAGCGCATCGGCCTCCTCGGGAGGGGTCTCACACGTCACCGCCTGATCGATGAGGCGACGGATGAGGGCCAGCCGGTGTGGGTGGCCGAGTGCTTTAAAGGCCTGACTCAGATTCTCCATGGGGCGTATTCCTTTCGGATAAACACTTCGATACCAGTCAAACAGTTGGGGCAGGTTTCGTTCCCGAGACGATCGGGGCAGCAGGGCGTCGGTGGGGCGAGCGATCCGTGCGGCTTCGGAGGCACTACTGAACGGGCTCTACGATCGACAGCTCGGGGTCGGGCACGGCGGTCGATTGCGGAACGGTGCGGCGTGCCGCTGCCTCGATCTGATTTACGAATTGTGCACGCGAGCGCTGGAGCCACTTCCGAAAGCCGGAGGTGTTCGCGTCGTAGTGCGGGAGGAAGGCCTGCAGTTGACTGAGGTCGAAGTGCGTGCTTCGAATGCCGGCCCGGGCGCGAACGGTATCAAATGCGTTGCAGAGCTGCTCAAAATGACCATCTACCGGTACCACCTGCACCGGCGTCCCCAAGTACAGCGCTTCGGCAACCGACTCGAACCCCGCCGTGGAGACGAAGCCCTGGCAGCGGGCCATGAGTGACAGAAATTTCTCGTCGTCGAGTTGATGGAAGGTGAGCGTGTCGTCGTAGGCCTCCACGTCCGCGGCGTCGGGCCGGTCCCAGAAGCAGTGCAGGGACACGTCGGGATTTTGTTCGTGCCACCGGATGATAGCGTCTGCATAGCCGCTGTTGAGGATGTAGACCAGGAAGAAGGAGTCCCGTTGTTGCGGCGACTGCTGAACTACTGCCTCGCGGAGCAAGGGCGGAAGGACCACGAGGTCGTTCACGGATTGCTCGACCGGATACAGCGAGAGGGCCAAGCGGCGGGACGCGCCCCACGCCGTGACCGACGCGAAGGCTCGGGCGACGGATCGTTTCCACCATCGTCCCGGAGGAAACCGATAGTCCGGATGGTGAAACATGTACTGGTGTCCGATCGCAACGATGGGCACCGTAGGGCGGTAGCGAGCCGCGAAAAAGCCGGACAGAGGCTCGAAGAAGTTGACGATCACGTCCGGATCGTGCCGCTCCACCGCCGCTTGAATCGTAGCCAGACTATCGAGGAATGTCGGCGTACGGGTCGCTTCGTGCACCAGCGTTAGCCACGGACGGACCGAGCGATCATCTTCGTCGGGGACAAAGCTGGGGCTATCGACGAAGGTCACCGGGGCCTCGAACCCCTTGCGAAAGAACGACGGGACAGTTCGGCACTGGCTCTTTCCGACGATGACCTCAGCAATCTGGTGACCAGCCTCCGTCAACTGGCGACGCAGAGAGAGTGCCTGCGTAAGATGCCCTCGCCCCTCTCCTTGAACGATAAAGAGGCAATGCACAGACATCCAACTACGGATCCACTACGGTGAAAACGATGCATTGACCACAGTTTACAAAAGGCGTACGGAAGTTGCAGAACTGGAGAGACCCTCTTCGGGGCAATCGTGAGGGCAGATTTTGGCCGAGCGAGGGACTAGTGGTGCGTCAAGTTTTCCATGTCGAGTAGAACACCGATCAATGAACGGTATTCAGGCCGTCGAAGCGGCATTCAAATGGGCGTATTCAATTCGGCACCCGACACCTTCGGCTTGACTGACCACTAGTGGTGGGAATCACGTACGGGGCTTACAGCTCAAACTGCGGGTCGACCTCCGTCTGGGCCACGTGGTTCACGTAGTTGCTAAACGTTTTGATGCCGATGAGGGCGTTGATCTCATATAGCTGGGCTCGGTCCACCCCTTTCTGCTGGAGACTGTCGAGATCCTCGTCGTCGAGCCAGCCGCGCTTGTCGAGCATCAGGCGCGTGGCCTGCACGAGCACGCGGAGCCGGTCGTCGGAGGGAAGACCGCCGCTGTTGATGGTGTTGACCGTTTCGCGGTCGAGACCCGCGGACACCGCCATTTTGCCGTGGGCACTGGTGCAGTAGTGGCAGTCGTTATAGCGCGAGACTGCAAGGAGCACAGCCTCCTGTTCCGGTTTCGTGAGTTCGCTCCCCTCTTCAAGAAGATTGGTCGTCGCCAGGTAGAGTTTGGCGGCGGCCGGATTGTGTTCACTCAGCTCCTTGATGAGGTTGGGCAAGAAGCCGAGGGCCTCTCGGGCCGAGTCCTGGACCTCCTGGGTGGCAGACGCAGAAGCAGCACGGGGCATAGGCGGAGTAGATTGAAGACGAAGGTCGAGCGGGCGAGGGAGGATTATCCGAGCACAAGTCTTCGCATTTCCATGGTCGACGGTTCTTCGGGAACGTTCTCGAGTGTGTCGGCGGTGGACTGAAGGCGATCGTCAATCTCCGGGTTCGCAATGTGGTTTACGAAGCTGCTGAAGGTTTTCATGCCGTAGAGCGCAAAAATCTCATACAGTTCTCCGCGACTGACGCCTCGCTCTTCCAGATCCGTCACCGTCTCCGGGTCGAGCCATCCGCGTTCGTCGTAGGTCTGGCGTGTGGCCTCAACGAGGGCCCGCAGTCGCTCGTCCTGCGGCAGTTTGCCGGCGAGAAGACGGTCAATGACGCTCGGGGAAAGTCCTGCGTCCAGCGCGAGGCGAGCATGCGCCACACCGTCGTATCGGCTGTCGTGATGGGCCGAGATTGCTAGAAGAACGGCCTGTTGCTCGGCAGGCGAAAGCAATCCATCCATGAGCGCCTCGTCGGCCGCCACGTACACAGCGCCCGGTACACCGGAGTGCGCGTTCATGGCTTCCAAAAAATTCGGTAGGCCTCCATACGCCTGTTCCGCGTTCTGGCGCACGTCGTCGGTGAGAGAAGAAGACATAATGGTAAGACGGTTGAGGAGGGACGGATTCCACCTCGGCGTGGTGAGGACAGACTTTGAGCAGTTTCTATGTCTGATCCATGCCGGAGTTATTGAAAGTTTGTCAAACCAAGGAGTTTGATTGAAGAACGACGCCGAGTGCGAGGCGTGCATTCGCGTTCTCAACGAGACGTTGCTCCTGCCCCGCGTCCCGATGATTCTGTCTAAGATTCAGGACACGGAGTTACGTTCAGCAGATACGTGTTGCTCGATCGTTGATCGGAATGTTACTTTTCTCAATTACGCGGAGGCAGTATATAATGCATCCGCAGTTGGCCGTACGGAGGCGTGCGGCGGCAGTGAGAGCGATTATTTCAATGAGGTCAAACTTTTTTGCGAGTCAAAACGTATAACGGGAGCAAGTTATTAAGTAGTACGATGCCGAATTGAGTACTACTGAATTCCTCCCCGTATGTCCCATTGACCAAGGCTGGAGGCCCACACTACCATGAATGATTTCTATCGCACCGTCTCGGCCGTCGCTTCTCGAGCCCGCCTCCCTCTCGTTGTGGGGCTTCTCGCGTTTGGGCTCACGGGATGTTATACCCAACTGAAGACCGCGGATCCGGGGTATCGAACCCAGGCCGCAGAGACGCAAAAGAAGGCGCAAGCCGAGGAGCCGGTCTACGCCGACGAGTACCGACGGGCGTATCGAACGGACGGGTATGAAGGCTACGGGGAGAGTAGCGACCTGTACGAGTATAAGTACCAGTACAAATACAAGTACGGAGCGCCCTATCAGTACCGTGCACGCTATGGCGGCTATGGCGGATGGTGCGAGGACGCCTTTTTCCACGACCCGTGGTACTACGACTCCTGGTGTAGCCCGTCGTACGGCTCCCGGTTCTCGTTGTCGTTCCACTACGGCTCGCCGTATTATCACCACCGGTCCTGGGGGCGGCGCTACTACTCGTCGAGGTACGGCTACGGCTATGGCGGAGGCCCGTACTCGAATTATTACTTCGGGGATCAGTATTACTACTACGGGGACGTGGACCGAGACGCTGACGAAGACGACTACCTGTCTCGGCGTGCCACCATTCGAGGGACGACCAATGCGGGGCAGTCCCCTGGCCGCGATGGGGGAGGCACGACGAATGCTTCGTCCGAACGGGGCATCCACTCGTCCTCTTCCGGAGGGCGCATTGGGCGGACGCGTGGCACCTCTGCGTCGGAGCGTGAGCGTGCGACGCGCACGGCGAGAACCCGTACGGATCGAAGCTGGGCCGTCGAACGGTCGGACCGCACGAGGGACGGACGCATTGGCCGCTCCCGCGAGGCGACCGTCGACCGCTCTCGTGACGCTCGTACCCGATCGGACGACCGGACCCGCACGCGGCGGGCTCGACCCGCCGACACCCCCAATTCGCGCGTTCGCGACCGATCGTCTCGGTCGAACAGAGGACAGTCGGCCGGCCGGTCACAGACGAGAGACCGATCCTCGTCCAGTACTCGGACGAGGACGCGCTCGTCCTCAGATAATGGCTCACAGTCCTCCTCGTCCGGCTCGTCCGGTCGCTCGCGGGATCGCGGAAGCGATGACGGGGACTCGCGGTAGGAAGCGACCGGGGACGCCGTTTCCGCCGGTCCAGATCGGCCGTTAAACAGTCACACCCGTAGTATGTCTGTTGGGGGCGGGGCCGCTTCACTTCTCTTTAATTTTCCACAATTCATGTCGCTTCGTTCTCCTCGATTCTTGTTGATTCTCTTGCTGGGATTTGGTCTGGCCGGTGCGGCCACAGGGCAGACCCCCAGAGATGTAACCTTCGAAGATGTCACACGATATTCGGAGCGCCTTCCGGTCGCTGGAGGTCCTCAGGCGGGCATGGCAGGGGCGGGGCTGTTTGCAGGAATAGATGGGCCGGGAACGCTCTTCGGCAATCCTGCAGGACTCGGATGGCTGTCGGGCTCCGTCATTGAGGGAGATTTTGCCGTACAGCGGGCCCAGTCAAATACGCAGTTCGAGACTCCAACTGCTCGCACCTCGGCGGATCGCACTGTGAGTGACTATCAACTCGGATCGCTCGCGGGGGCCTATTCCTTCCCGACGGAACGCGGATCGCTGGTCATTGGGATCTCGCTTCACCAGGCGAACACGTACGAGCGCGGCTTTGACGTCTCCGGGGCCAATGACGCTACCTCCATTACCGGCACGTTTCTTCCGAACAGCTTTGAGATCGACGGGGACGAGATCGTATTCGACGACGTGCGCTCCCGCATCGCCTACGAGGCCGGAGCCATTGACTATTCACAGGCGGTGTTTGACGACGGGGACTATCCGTTTTTCGCAGCGGCGAATCCCAGCACCCCGGCCGTAGATGATCAACTGGAGCTTCGGCAGCAGGACAACGTCCGCACGTCGGGACAGCTGAACGAGCTGGCGTCCGGGGTGGCCGTGGAGGTAGCTCCGGGCATCATGCTGGGCGGCGGGCTGAACCTCCAGTTCGGCACGTACACGTCCGAGCGGTTCTACCGGGAGATGGACGCGAGTAATATTGAGAGGGACCAGATATGTACGTCGGAGTCTAATCCTCTCGGACTGTGCCCTCCCGACGATCCCAGTAATCCGCAAACCCCTTATGACCCCTACTTTTTGGAAGGAACCAGTCTGGAGGGCTTTCGGGAAGTACAGATGGAGGAGCGCATCGACACCGAAGTCAGCGGCGCCAACTTTCGGTTTGGTCTTTCGGCCCAAATGACCTCCTCTTTGCGCGGGGGGCTCCTCATCGAGTCGCCAACGTGGCTGGACTTAACGCGGGAGTACGGGACGGAAATCCGGACGAGATTCGACTGTGACTTCTCTTCGTCCCCAAATTGTCCGCAGGGAGGCGTCGAGGGATTGGAAAGCGGAGATCTCACCGGGGAAGATCGCGAGTATCGAATTCGCACGCCGTGGCGGCTTGGGGGAGGACTGCAGTACACCTTTGCTGGACTGACGATTGCGGGAGACGTGGAAATGATCGATTGGACGCAAGCCGACGTGAGCGCCGATGACGCGAGCTTCACGGGGCTCAACCGGCAGATTGAGGACCTGGAGGCGACCTTCAACACCCGGGTGGGAGCCGAGTACGCGATTGACCAGGCGGCTTTCCGGGTCGGAGTGGCCCGTCGGCCGACCCCCGGAACCCGGGAGTTTGAAGACATTGACGGCCAGACGACGAACGGAGATCGCCTGTTTCTCTCCGGGGGAGTTAGCTACATGCCCAGTGACCTGTTTGCCCTTCACCTGAACTGGCTCCAGGAGCGGTTCGACAACCAGTTCGCTTCGTACGCCCAGGGTCCGGTCGTGCGTGAGCGGTTGGCCCGGAACCAGTTCCAGATTGGAATTACATACCGCCCGTAGCGATCCGGAAATGTAGCAGGAGTCGACGTGGTGCGCTCACTGCCGCCGAATCTGTCGGCTTCCTCAAATGTGTGTGGCTTCCGATTAACGACTGTCAGTAGCACCGCTGGAGTCCAGCAGCGCTACATGGAGGCATTCTGACAGTCGAATTCGCAGGTGCTTCTCCACGGATACGCTTTGGCAGTCTTCTCAGCGGTTCAGGGCGGGAGGGCTCGGAATCCTTTCCGGGCGGAATACCTCAGAGAATTGGGGGAGGGTCGAATCCTTCGCAGCGGCCTGGACCACCCGATCATACTTCGTAGACAGGACGTATGTGCTGTAGCCAAATCCGGTGCGATCCTCGAGGAATTCTAAGAACGTCGCCCGTTCAGCCATGAAATCGTCTCGGAGGGCACGCCCTGCCATCTCAACCATAGCGGTTTCCTCCTGCTCTTGAAGAATGGGGAAGGCCATAAGCTGCCGGAAGGGTGTGAAGGACTTCATATTCATCATGCTCGGGATTCCCCGCTCCACGAGGACCTGGTGTATGACCGGGTCTTGAGTGTTAATGTGAAGCATAGGGGTGTCGGAGTAATTCTCGTCGAATCGGGTGATGAACGTAATGCTTTCGATGGACTCGACGAGTTGGGATGTTTGGTTGTCGAGCGTGAAACGGTACCGAATGAAGGCGTGGGTTGCACTTTGCAGATCCATCCCGTCCCTCAAAAGTGTCCCGAGAAGTTCGTCGTAGGAAAGCGTATCAGGAGCTTCGGCCGAGCGGCGGAGCCGAACGCCGGGCGTCCGCTTAAGTGCGTCGTCCAGTGAGTCGAGAAAGACGTGGATTGGCTCACCGGGCCGAACGGGCGTAATGATCTCGACCTCTTGTTGCCACTCTTGAGCCTGTGAAACGGGAACGAGCAGCGTGAGGAGAAGGCACGTGAGGCCTATGGAACGGGAGAGAATACGGAAGGTCATGGAGAAAGGTGGGGCGAGTCCGAAAGAAGGAAGGCGCTTGGAATCACTGTAGAGAGGATACCCCTTCACAAGGGAAGGGCCGTCAGTTTACAGTGTGCCTGACGTCCCGCGTAGCCCTGTCTTTGTGAGTAGTTACGGTGCAGCGGAGGGTACGCCAACTCGTATTCGAAGTGGGACACCGAAAGATTGGAGGGAGCTGTTCCAAAGGATCCATCGACCGGAAGAGTCGTTTCGGAGGGGCAGTGTCGTCAAGACAGTCACCGCCTTCCGTGAATTCGAACGACCGGTCCATTGTAGGGCTCGTGATGGTTGCGCACGGTCTCGTGCACACCTACGAGCTGTCGATCCCGATCTTTATGACCGTGTGGCTTGCGGAGTTTGGGGTGTCCGAAGCCGTCCTCGGGGGGCTGGTCGGCACCGGGTATTTCCTGTTTGGCGTTGGTGCGCTTCCAGGCGGGGTGTTCGTCGACCGGTTTGGGGCACGGCGCCTCATTGCGGGATGTCTTGCCGGAATGGGTGGGGCCTTTGTGCTTCTCGGAGTGGCTCCGGGCGTGTGGACGGTGGCGGGGGCGCTTGTGCTATGGGGGGCCGCGGCAAGCGTCTACCATCCGGCCGGCCTCTCACTCATCAGTACCGGGGTGCAGCAACGCGGGCGGGGCTTGGCCTGGCACGGCATTGCCGGAAACGTGGGAATTGCCGGCGGGCCGCTCGTGACGGCCCTCCTCCTGCTCGCTTTTGACTGGTCGGTGGTGGCGTGGATGCTCGCAGTGCCCGCGCTCGGCGGGACGGTGCTCGCCCTTCGAGCGTCGTTTGACGAGCGGGCCGCCGTCCGGGCCGACTCGCCGGAGACCCCGTCTCCCAGCGGCCCCCGGATCTTCTGGCAGCGGACGGCGACGCTCTTCACTGTCGGGTTCGCGGTCGTCTTTGCGGCCGCTGCTCTCTCGGGACTGTACTACCGCGGAGTGCTCACCTTTCTGCCCGACCTCCTAACTCCGCTCGTGACGATCGATCTGCCGATTGACGTCGAGGCCGGGCGGTACGTTTATGCGGGGCTGTTGATGGTCGGCATTGGGGGGCAGTACGTGGGCGGGCGGCTCACCGAATGGGGGCGTCCGGAGCGTGGACTCGCAGGGGCGTTTGGGGGGCTGGCGGTCGTCGCCCTCTTGTTCCTCCCGGTTTCGGAAATGGGCACGGCGGGCCTGCTTGGGGCAAGCGTCGTGCTTGGGTTCGTCCTGTTCGTCATACAGCCGCTGTACCAGGCCACCGTGGCGGAGTACAGCCCCGCCGACGCCCGAGGGCTGTCGTACGGGTACACGTATCTGGCGGTCTTTGGGGTGGGGGCGCTGGGGGCCGTGCTTGCGGGCACGCTGCTTCAGTACGCAGGACCGGTTTTGCTCTTCGGCGTTCTGGCCGTCATCGCCGGCGGTGGGGGAGGGCTGAGTGCCTGGCTGGCCCTGCATCGTCCTTCGGGCGGGCGTACGGCGGAAGCATCGTAGCGCGCCGGGAGACTCGAAGGGAACGGAGAGGGAACGTCTCTTCAACTGACGTCCGGGCTCTGCTGGAGGAGGGGCTGTGTCGGAACCTCCCGTTGGATGTCGCAATACGGCGCATCGCTCTGGTTTAATCACCGATGCCTCCGGCCATGTCTTATCGCTTGGTGTTCGCTGTTCTGTGTGTCGGATTGCTCTCCGGCGTTGGAGCGTCGCCCGCCTCTGCGCAGCAGGTGCTGGTAGACGATCCGACGAGCGTCTCTGCCGGGGCCGCCCAGCTGGAGGCGTGGCACAGCCCGGAAGAGTCCTGGATCGCGCCTGCGATTCGGGTGCATCCGGCGCTGGAGTTGGCCGCCGGGGCCGCCTTTTTACGGATGGGCCCCATAGATCGACGCAGCGTTGAGTACAGTCTGGAGGGGAAGATGCTTCTCCGGTCCGGTTCTGCACACCGCATTGGGGTGGCGGCGGTGGGGGGCACGGGCCTCCGACAACTTGGCGTGCCCCGGGGGCGCCCGGCGAGCGTCTACGGATACGGAATTGTGAGCCAGGATCTTTTGCCCGGCACCCTCACCGCTTACCAAAACGTGGGCTGGATTCATGAACAGAAGGGGGGCCACGAGTTCACGTGGGGCGCACGGCTCGACTGGGCTCCCGTGGAGCGATTCGCCGTCATTGCGGAGACGTACGGCGAGGGCCGGTCGGATCCCTCGTTCCAGGCGGTGCTCCGCACCGTATTGCTGCCCGACCGCATCGAGATGGACGTGTCGGTGACGCGGGGCGGTCCGTTCGAGGATCGGAATACGTGGGCGACGGTCGGGCTCACGTTCATGTCCACACCGCTGTACTGAATCCCGGGGGGGCTGTTGTATCGTACGTGTAGAGTTCAGGGGAACTGGGAGGTTTGGCCTATAACCCCTTGTGCCAACCGATTGGGCGTGAGCGTGCGTGCCGCCGAGATGTCGTAGAAGTCTAGCGTCTCTCCCGAGACACTACTGGAGGGCGCGGGACAGTACGTAACTGATCCGAAATCGAACGCGAGTCTGAAAATTCGACACTGTTTCGGAAGGCTGGGTCCCGTCGTAACGGTACGTCACTTCAGCCCCGGTGGTCAGTCTCAGGCTGTTCTCGACGAAAACAACGAGATCGGACGAAAGGGTGTACCGATTCTCAGGACGGAAAGCCTCGCGACCCAGTGGATTTTGCCGGTAGTTGAGGGAGGTCGACATCCGAGTGTCGAGACGGAACCGGTCGGCGAGGACCCAGAGCCACTCCCCCTCTGCGTGAAAACCGACTTCATGATCGACCGAGCTCTGGATGTCATTTAATTCATACGGCGCCTCATTTTCCAGAAAGTACTCGTACGAGGCCGAGAAGTCGGCTCCCAATTGATGTCGGAGCGTGACGTTGCGGTACCAGCGACCCTGGACGAATCCGCCGATCGTCGCCTGGGTCGCCAGGGTGCGGTCCGTGAGTTGATCATCTTCAGAGTCACGTTCCAGCCTTCGGTCATAGGAAGCCGACGGTCCGATTTGGAGCTCCGCTCCCTCCCGCCGGAGGCCGACCGACTCCTCCAACACGTCCGCCACGTAGAACGTCTCGAACGGCGACCGGTCGGCCGCGTCGATCTGATCGAAGAAATCACGCCAGAAGACCTTGTCGGATCGGTCATAGACGGCCTCGTATCCCGGGCGCCGGGCCAGCTGGTGCGCTGCCTTTTGTACCTGTTCGTCGGACAGCGACGTACCCGGGGCCACCGATCGAAGGCGTTCTCGCACCCGAAGGGCGCGCACCACGGG
>JAHENZ010000297.1 GCA_018609755.1 Salinivenus sp.
GCCTGTCCACGCGCACCGTTCAAGCTCCCTCGATCGGGCTCGGTGTGAGGGTGTGGGCGTATGGGGGCTGTACAGACCGGAGAGTTCGGACGTAGCGGCTCGTTCGAAAGCGAAGTCACGCAGGTCGGAAGTTCTTTCCCCCTTCGGCAATCGCGTCTTGGTTTGGAGGGTATGTGCTGGGGGACGAAAGTTGGCGCGCTTAGAAGCTGTTTCAATTTCAAACGCAGCGAATATGGCTGTGCATAACGACCGCAAAACGGTCATTCCAACTGTAGTAAGTAGACGCACAAGCGTCCGATTGGCATCCCTATCGACAACATCGAATACGGATGTGGAGACGGTCGTAAATTGAAACAGGTTCTTAGCGCCCCCGCGCCCTTTCGCCCATGCGTTCCGGGCACGTCCGATGATCGGAGGCAAAAGAGCCTGTGGGCTCCAAAGAAATCTCAACCAATGAGTAGCCCTGCTCAGTCCTTAGTTATCCACACCTTGCCGTCGTGGCGGATGTGGACGGTGGTGCCGTTTGCTCCGGGGGCTGTAATTTCGTACGAGCTCTGGGTGGTTTGCAAACTCGGGTCGAACGACCGATTCTCCAGGGAGATGGCGTCGGCATTGAGTGTGCTGAGGGATGACGCGTAGCTGCCGTGCTCGTCCTCGTAGGCGTTTTGGCGATAGTAGAGCCGGCGGAGGGCCCACTTCACGTGCTCGTTCGGCGGCACGCGGACGGAGTCCGAAGGAGCATTCGTGGGGGCATCCGAGAACTCCACAATGCCCCACCGTTCGGGCTTATGATAATTTCCGGTTCCTGCCTGCGGCGACCACGCAAAAGCGCCGCTATCGGTCGTGTCTTGCACGTAGCGTTCGTCCTCGACCGTGACCGGCCACTGCATCCGCGTGAGGTTGAGGCGCCACTGATCCCCGACTTCTGGCGACTGGCCGTCCGGCGCCATTTCGGCGAGCACCGACCACGGCAGTGCGAGCTCGACGGTCCATCCCTCGTCGGTATCCGACGGATCGTTGAGCGTGCCCTGCACGGCGACGGCCTTCTTCAGCCCGCGAATGTCCCACGCGCTGAGACGAGGCGTGTCTGCGTCCCGGTACGGCTTCGTCAACAGCAGGTCCCACTGCGTCTCGCGGGCGTTGATCTGGTACTCGTAGTAATTGTGCGTGTCGCCGTCCGGGTCAATGAACAGCTCGAAGGCGTTCTCGCGCCAGATCGACGTGTCGCGGGTCGTGAACGAGGCCCGCACGTGCGGCTCCTCCAGTTGAGCGGCGACGTACAGGTACGAGTCGTCCCACATCATCTTCGCCCGCGTTCGGTACGGCGGCGCGGCGCGGTTTCGTCCGCGGCTGTCGACGAATGGGGCCGTCCAGGCGGCGGCCGCCCATGACGGGTCTGTGAGGTCCCCGTCGATGGTGGGGGCAGTGGCGGCCCGCTGGACGGCATAGGTGCGCGGATTGTAGGGAAGGAGGTCCCGGTTGGACGAAGATAGAGACTCGGAGGACGGATCTCCGCACCCGGAGAGCACGAGTCCCCCGAGCATCCACAGCACCAGCAAGCGACGAGGACGCATGAGCATCAGAACAGCGGGAACGGATCAAAAACACCGACCAGTATGGAGGGGGCGTACGGGACCGGCTACGGCATGTCGCGGGTCGTGACGTAGGCTTCGGCGGCGTAAAATTCGGGGAGGCCAAGGCCGTTCAGCATGTCGGCGGTGCCGCGGTTGCGGTCGCGGGCTCGCTCCCAGAACTCCCTATCGTCGTAGGCACCGGGGAACATGGCGCGGTCCTTCTGGCTCTCGTGCTTGAAAATGGCCTCTACCTTGCGATCGAGGTCGGCCTTCGAGAGCGGGACGAAGACGTCGGCCTCGTGGATGGGCCATTCCTGCCAGGCGCCCCGATAGAGCCAGACGAGCGGTTCGGGTCGGGACCGAGTCGGCGTGTCGGCGTCTTCCGGCACCCCGTCGCCCGAGGGAACGGCCGCATCCTCGTTGTATTTCTCCAGGGCGTCCTTAATGGCCTTGTAGCACATGCGGTGCGTGCCGTGGGGATCGGAGAGGTCCCCGGCCACGAAGATGTGCGTGGGTTCTACGTCCGTCAGCAGGTCGTAGACCACGTCCACGTCCGCCTGCGAGATGGGATCCTTGCGGACGCGACCTGTCTTGTAAAACGGCATGTCCAGGAACTCTGCGTTCGACTCGTCGAGCCCCATGACCTCAATGGCCGCGATGGCTTCGCCGTACCGGATGTTGGCTTTCAGCTCTTGGACCTCCGGAAGGTCCGCTGCGCCCGGTTCTTTTTCGGAAAGGAACGACTCAATTTCTTTGCGCCGCTCATGAAAGTCGTCCAGATGCTCGGCACTGAGGCCCAGCGAGTCTCCGCTAAGGTCCAAGAACCGGAGATATCGTCGCACGTCGGCATCGAAGACCGCCACCGATCCGTTCGTCATGTACGCGACGCTAATGTCGTTGTCGTTGGAGACGAGCTTTTCCAGCATCCCGCCCATCGAAATCACGTCGTCGTCGGGGTGGGGGCTGAAGACGATGACGCGCTCGTCGGAGATCAGGTTTTCGCGGTACGTGATGCGCTGGCGAAGGTCCTCAAAGATTTCCCGGGCCAGATCGTCCACGTGGTCGTACTGGTGGACCAGGCTGTGCAACTGGTTCTTGTAGAAATCGGACGCTTCGAGCCGGGGGATCGGCTTGTCCACCGTTTTTGAGAGCCAGGTGACGGCACGCTTCATTTTTTTGGGCGTCCAGTCCACCTGCCGTACGCGCCAGGGCGTCTTCTCGCGGGTGAGTTCGCCTGCGGCGGCCCGGTCGAGGTAGAAGGTGGCGTTGGGGTGCTCCTGGAGATAACTGGCCGTTACCTCGTGGGTCGGCGGTTGCTCCACGGCCTGCTTTACGATGGGGGCTTTGTGCTCGCCCGTCGCCATCAGGACGACCTCGTCGCAGTCCAGAATGGTGCCCACGCCCATCGTAATGGCCTCCTGCGGCACGTTCTCTTCGCCAAAGAAGTCGCTCGCGGCGTCCTTGCGCGTGATCTCGTCCAGAATCACACTGCGCGTTCGCGTCTCCTTGCTCGATCCTGGCTCGTTGAAACCGACGTGTCCCGAGCGGCCGATGCCCAGCAGCATCAGATCGATGCCGCCCGCCTTCTCGATGGCGTGCTCGTATTCCACGCAGTGGCGATCCACGTCCTCCGGCGGAATGTCGCCCCGGGGAATGTGGATGTTCTCCTCGGGGACGTTGACGTGGTTGAACAGATTTTCGTTCATGAACCGGTGGTAGCTCTGGAGGTCCTCAGGATCCATGGGGTAGTACTCGTCGAGGTTAAACGTCACCACGTTCGAGAAATCCAGGTCCTCCTCCTCGTGCATGCGAATGAGCTCCTGGTACACCCCGATGGGGGTTGAGCCGGTGGGCAGGCCCAGCACTGCGTTCTTGCCCACGGCCTGGCGTTCCTCGATCAGGGTCGCGATGCGGAGCGCCACCCGGTGGGCCATTTCCGAGGGATCGTCGAAGATGAGCGTCTCGACCCGCTCGTGCTGAGTCCCTGCGCGGGTGCCTTGCTCGCGAGTGTCCGGGGTGGTCGGAGAGTACGCAGTCATGGAACGGGAGGTGCTGATTGGTCCGGAGACGGCGGTCGTGCTGAATTTCTACAGTTTCTTGTAAGAGAGGATAGGGGGCGGCGGTCCGGAGGGCAATAGGTCCGCCGATTAGGAACCGCTTCCAAACTTTTCGATCCCCCCTGAAAAAGCGCCTTGTGCAGTTGCGTCTCGGTCGGCGTCATTCTTAGACTGTGAACAGTTGATGCACGATTGTTGAACGCGACGTGGAGGTTTATGCCCCTCATTCAAGAGAGTCCTGAATCGTACGACGTTTGCATTGTTGGCTCCGGCGCCGGCGGGAGCATGGCCGCCAAGGTCTTGGCCGAGGCGGGGGCCAACGTGGCGGTGCTGGAAGCCGGCCCAGAGTGGAGCGTGGAGGAGGATGGCGCCATGTTTGACTGGAACTACTCCTCTCCCCGCCGCGGTGCGTCCACGAAGGAGCGTCCATTTGGCGAATTTGACGCCTGTCTCGGCGGGTGGGACATTGAGGGCGAGCCGTACACGACGACGGAGGACACCGACTGGGAGTGGTTCCGCGCGCGGATGCTCGGTGGACGGACCCACCACTGGGGCCGCATCTCGCTCCGCTTTGGGCCGGACGATTTCAACGGCCGGAGTGTGGACGGCCACGGCGACGATTGGCCGATCGACTACGAGGATCTAAAGCCCTACTACGACCGTCTGGATCGCATGATCGGGCTTTTTGGCTCGGAGGAGAATTTCTACAACGCGCC
>JAHENZ010000298.1 GCA_018609755.1 Salinivenus sp.
CTGCGCGTCAAGATCCGCCCCGGCCTCCTGCCGAAGGGCGGGCGCCTCCAACTCGATTCGTTCACGCTCTACCACGACGGATGGCTCTCGGACTCGACGTGCCTGAAGCTGCAGTCGTCCCTGTCCCCGACGGAGGATCCTCGGGTGCTGACCACCCAGTCCGACGGCGGACAGGCCTACCTCCTGCACGCCAACCTGAGCGAGATTCTGAGCGAAAAGCAGAAGCAATCCTTCTCAGAGTCGGACCTGGGCGACTTTGGGTTTGAGGCGGAGCTCTCGGTCCACGTCAGCAACGAGGCGGCGCAGGGAAGTAAGATGGAGCTCGATCAAAAATACCACGCAGAAGGAGGGCTGACCTACCGAATGCAAACCTCCCGGACGGACCCGGAGGAACGAGTGCTGGTAGAGCCGGCCGTCCAAATAGAACCCGTAAACTGAAACCGCTGATTTTGTAGGTTAAAAATATCATGGCCGTGACAAGCCCCCATACAAGACGTCTAAGCGAAGAGGAGAAATGCTATATCAGGAAATACGCTAAAATAAATAGGATAAATTATTATTTTGGAATATACAGTCTTGCACTATCAAATATAGCCCTACTTTCTTATGTATCATACGATGACGGACTATGGGGGGAGGAGGGAGTCTTGGTATTAGCATGTATTTTAGGATGTTTGCTTTGTATATATAAGATTGATGAACTTGGGGGGGGGTCGAAAGGTCGGCAAATCAAAGAATCCACGAGGGTTGAGCCCCTAGCAGGGACGATAGAACTGAGAAGGAAACTCAATATCTATAAGCATTACATCAACGACGTGGAATTACGGGTCCCCGGTCACTGGGAGACGTATCTATCGGAGGGGGACCTCGTAGAGGCAGACGTCTGCTTTACCCCCAATGAGAATTACCTTCTCGGCACCTCGAGTGGCCTATCCATCCAGCTCGAGCGTAAGTCCGGCCTCACGGCCCCCTTCTCCCACCACCCTACGAGTTATTTTCTTCTGATGCTCGGAATGATAAGTGCCTGTGGGGTCCTTGCGGGGGTCATGTTCAACCTGGGCTGGACTGGAGATCCTGAACTTGAGCGCCCGTCGACTTTTACGGGGTTTTTTGACGGTCCGCTTGAGCTGTCATTCCTGTTTGCTGCTCTTCTGCTTGTCCCTCCCACCCTCTGGTATATCTACCGCCATTTTCAGGACGTCGCAAAGATCCGGGAGATGTACAAGGAGGAATTTGGCCTTGAACCGTAGGGGTGGGCGACAACTGCTCTCGTCCTTTTGTTGAGTCCTCTCAAATACTGAGGCGAACCATTTCCCAGGGGAGTCAAAAACTCGATCCCAGTGCACGCGCCGGATGCGGAGGTCTCCTGGCCGGAGCAGGACCGCTACGACGTGCCAACCGACCGCCTATCCTCCAAACTCGATGACCTGCTCGAGATCGCCGCTCGCCCCTCTCTCGAGGTCGGTTTCTGGAACCCGGACGGCCGCCCGGTCTTCTTCACCGGCGGTACCGGTGGGACGCAGTACAACCACGATCTGCCAAAATGGCTGCGCATCAAGATCCGCCCCGGCCTCCTGCCAAAGGGCGGGCGCCTACAGCTCGATTCGTTCCGGCTCTACTACGACGGCTGGACCAAAAATCCGGTGTGGGTCTCCGTCCCCCGTTGGTCGCAGGAGACCGTCCAGCGGGGGGACATTCTCACGCTTTCGGCCGAGGCCCGCGGGGCGCCGGACGGAGAGCGGGCCGTCGTGCGGATCTTTCAGGAGGCCCCGCGGGGAGAGGCCCACAAGCCCGTCACCCGGTTGCGGCCGCGGGTGGAGAAGGGGCCCTGGAGGTGATGTATCAGTTTCAGTACCCGGGGGACACTGCCGACATCGTCCCCGAGTGGGAAGCGCCGGAGGGGTACGCCCAGCCGCGGTTTTTCTACACCGTGGACGTGCTAGGCGTGCAGGCGGACTCGACGGACGCGAAGGCCAAGGGCCTCCTGACGTTCGTGGACGACGCGACCATCCGCCTCCGCGACCTCGTGACCGACGCGCCGGTGGCGGACGAGACGGTCGTCGTGATTCTTCCAGACGGAAGCGAGCAGGAGACGACACTCGATGCGGAGGGCCGTGCCGAGCTGTCCGACATTCCGCCCGGCCCGATTAAGTATTTCTTCCCGGACCTTCCGGGGTCGAGCCGAGAATCTCCGCTCCAGGGCACCACCGGTCCCGACCCGAACGAAGCGTCCCTGTGGCGGATCGCGCCGCAACAAACCGTCATGGCGGTCGACCACGAGACCGGCGGACTCGACACGAGTACGGAGCCGCTGCAGGAGGGCACCTGGGTGTACGTCTTTCCGGAGCACTCCGGGGAGGATCCGCCCATGTCACCAATCATCGAGGCGAAGGCCACCGGCGAAGGTACCCTCATGCGCGTCGATTGGTCGGATCCTTCTCGCTGAACGGGCGAGGACGAGCGTTCTCCGTCGCTCGACGTGAAGACAGCCGGCGGACAGCCCTACCTCCGCTTCCCGGCGACCGAGAGCTGCACGAAGGTGCACGTCATGCTCTCTCCCTGCCAGCTCTCCTACGAGCGCCTCGACACCTACCGACGGGACGACGACCCGCACGCCGAGGACATCTATCCGCTGACCGTCCTGCGCTGCCAGACGATCGACGCCGACGCGCTGGAGACGATCCAAACCGGTGGTGCCCACGAAATCGGCTACTTCGAGGCCCAATCCTCGGAGGAGCTCCTGCAGGTGTCGGTGCCGCAGCCGGTACAGTTCGTGCGGGCAGCCGGAAGCGCCTACCGCCACGCCGTCGAGCGGCTGAAGGCCTTCCAGGCCGGGAGCAGCCTTAAACACCACCATGCGAGCCTCACCTACCGGGCCGCCCAACGCTTCGAGAACAAGGCACAGGCGTCGACGATCACCCAGGCGGCACGGGCCGTCGAGGGCGTCGTCGACGACCCCACCGTATGGGACTTTCTGGACAAGCCGCGCCTGGAGTCGACCCTGGCGGACTGGAACGCCGAAAAGAACGACTACAGGACAGGATCGAGCGGCTGGGGGACACGCTGTACAATTTTATGATGGACCTCCCGGCCTACCGGCAGGCGCGGGAGGACCTGACGGCGTTTGTCGAGGAGGCCGGCGGGGCCGAGGCCCTCTCCGACGAGAAATTCAAAACGTTCGTCGACCGGCTCGGCATTGAGGAGCGCCTGCTGGCCGGCGCCGAGTACTCGCAGGCCGGACGCAAATACCTCGCCGAGCAGCTCGGGCAATACGTGGCCGCCGACCCGAAGCGGGGCATCGAAAAGCAGGGCGAGAAGACCTGGTACGACCGGGCGCCCTACGACCTCGGGCCCATCCGGCGCCTGGGAAGCGTGGCCGCGAACGCGCTAGAGGAAGAGGCGAAGGACGCGGCCGGATCGGCGGTCAAAGCGGAGGACGCAGCGGGCACACGCGCCGAAAAGGCAGCCCAGGCCCACGAGACTTTCCAGAACAAAGCGTCAAAGATCGACGACCTCACCGACGAGATGGAGTCGACCCGGAGCCGGCTTGCCACCTGGAAAAAAGGCCAGCGGTACGCCCGGATCCTCACCAACAAGCTCGGGCTCAGTCCGAGCGGGAAGGTGACGGGGCCGCCGCCCTCGACCGGCACCCGCTCCCTCGACGACCTGATTCGAACGACCCGCAGCGCCGTGGGGGCGGTGGCCCAGTACGTGCACGAGAACGTGGGGGCGGGCAAGAAGGCTGACGAGCTCTTCGAGTTAAAAGGAAAGCGCGTGCAGGTCGGAAAAGAGGCCCGGCAGGCCTTCGAGAGACGCGAAGCGGGGCTCCAAAAATTCAGCCAGAAGATGGACGAGGTGAGCCAACACGAGCGAGAGGCCGACCTGTACAAAGCCGGACAGCGCCGGGTGGGCCGCATTGCGATCGCCATCGACGGGCTACACCTCTTCTTCCTGGCGAACGCCTACCGGGACGCGGCCCGGCAGGGCGCTTCGGTCGACCAGCTGGCCCAGATCGGGATCGGGACGGCAGAGGCCGTCGCGAGCGTTCGCCACCTGTCCGGAGTGTCGTCGGCGGTGCAGGACAACCTATATAGTCTGCATAGGGCCGTCGGCGCCGTAGATGCCCTTTATTTTACAGGTCACGCTGTAGAAGAGTATTTCTTCGAACAAGATGCAGATGTCGGGGCCACAGTTGGCCACTCGACCTCGGCAGTCGGAGCAGCTCTTTTGATACCACTCACAGGATTCACGGTCGGCGCGATCGGCCTGGGATTGATTCTGACCGGACAGCTCATGGTCGCGGTCTTCGGCGACACCGAACTCGAAGAGTGGTTCAAGAGCTGCGTGTGGGCGAAGAGCGGCTACTCCGGTCACCTGCCCAGCGACGAATTTGGGCGCAAGCGCCTGACGACCGAACTCAACGACCTCTTCGAGGTTATCGCCCGTCCACGAGTGCAGGTCCTGCTCGACATTTCCGAGAACACCGGCCTCAAGCAGGTCCGACTCCGCCTCGAGCCGCGAACGTTTCAGCCCGGCCTGATGCAGCTTGCGAAGGTGTCCCTCTCGCTGGACTCCTCGTTTCTGGTGTTCGGAGACGAGGTGCATCTGGAGAAGGGAACCAAATCGCTCGATTCGGCCGACCGGGTGAGCCGGAAAGACGACGGCACTCTCCGCTCTGCCACCTGGACCTGGGACGGATCGGCCGTTGCCGACGCCGGAGAGGTCGCCGAAGACCGGATGGTCCGTCCCACGACGGACTTCGACTCCGTAGAGGCGAGCGTGACCATTCAGATCGACTACCGGGCCGCCAAGGCCGAGATCCAGCCGGAATTCGAGTACAAAGGAAACCCGGGGGTTGCGTTCGGCTCCTCGGAATCCGGTGCTTCGGCGGGGATGCTGAAAGCGGTGTACTCGTAATTCTTTCTCTTTCACGCTCGGCGTTCTACGCCCAAGCCCCCAGAGTTATGGATTCGGAGGATGGATACGATTACAGAGATCTTCGAGACGATGGAGAGGCCCACGGCCTCGACCACGAGTACCCGACCTACGAACATCGGCAGAACGACTTCGAGGGGAAAATGGAGCCGCGCCCGCCAACAGAGAATGAACTCAAGTTCCTGAGGCACATAGCACGGCGGCTCCGGATTAGAATGGGACTCTTAACTTTTATATCGTTTTTTTTGCTTATTCCGATATGGGAGCTTTATTTTGCAAAATTATATGATACTTTTTTATACTTTTCTTTACCTTCTTTTTTTGCTTACTTGATTTTCCTTTTTTGGAGAATGTCCGTTTTTGAAATTCAGGTATATCCGCTTCAGTGGGTAGATACCAAGAACTTACGCGAGACGGATGTTCTTACGAAGTTATTTGGAGAGTACCATTCCCAAAAATCCGGCGGTTCCATTTTAAAGCTTCGGATTGGAGGAGTTGTACAGATGCTCCCCCACTGGCGTCGCTATCTTCTTGAACACCTACATACCAGTGCACTCGCGTACGTTTTTCCTCACCCGGATGCGAAAGTTAATCATTCCCTTTTCAGGCTGTCTCGTAAAAAACACCACTACCCCCTTCTCTGTCGCCAAATCGACTGCCGGGAAAATCCCGAAGAGGTCGACCCGGTGTTGTCTGTAGACAAGGAGGTCGACTGGGGCCTCCTGAAAACCTTCTACCTGAATCCGGAACAGCTTCTTATTGCCGTAGCCGGAGGCATCCATGCCCCAAGTTTGTTGGTGCTGTCCGCCTGTATCTGGTGGAGCGGGGATCCAGTCTGGGCCACGATTACCGACCCCCTCGCCGGGAAGATCATCCTGGGAATGGCGCTGATCTGCGGTCCGCTCGGCCTGTTTTTCTTCATTCGGCATCGCCGAATTTTGAACCGGATCGAGACCAACTATGCTGAGGAGCAAAACCTAAGGCCCCGAGACCTCTGGGACCGGATTCGGTTTGCCCATCATCGCTACGACCTCTCGGAGGAGAACATCGTCTACGGGGAGGGCACCACCTTCGCCGACTGGGCCTCCGACTCCAAGAAAAAGCTCTACCGGAAGTACACCGAGATGATGGAAAATCTTAACGAGCGGATCGAGGCCCGGGAGGCAGCCAACGAAGAGTTCCGGGCCCGCGGAGAGAGTCCGCCGATAGAGGAGCTCCAGCGGCTCGAAGAGATGAAGGAGCGCTACAACCGCTACCGCCGCACCCGCAAGAATATCCTCGAGCAGTACGAAAAGATGCAGGATGGGCGGGTCATCGAGGCCCTTCGGGACGCGAAGGAGAACGAAGAGATGCCGCCCTGGCTCAGGGACTTTCTCGAAGAGAACGACGACTCTTGATCAAGCACATGGCCCCTCTCTTCGGAGACACCGAGCTGAAGGAATGGTTCAAGAACTGCGTGTGGACAAAGAGCGGCTACTCCGGCTACCTGCCCAGCGACGAATTCGATTCCGAGCGCCTGACGACCGAGCTCACCGACCTGTTCGAGATCATCGTCCGTCCGCGGGTGCAGGTCCTTCTGGACATCGACGAGGAAATGGGACTCAAGCAGGTTCGCCTGCGCATGGAGCCGCGGATGTTCCAGCCCGGCCTCATGCAGATTAAGAAGGTGTCCCTCTCGCTGGAGTCCTCATTTCTGGCGTTCGGAGACGAGATCCACCTTGACAAAACCACCAGTTCGCTTGACTCGGCCGACCAGGTCACCCGGAAAGAGGACGGTACCCTCCGCTTTGCCACCTGGACCTGGGACGGATCGGCCGTTGCCGACGCCGGGGAGGTCGCCCTGGACCAGACGGTTCGTCCCACCCTCGACTTCGACTCGGTAGAGGCGAACGTGACGATTCAAATTGACTACCGGGCCACGAAGTCGGCCGATATCCAGCCGGAGTTCGAGTACGAGGGGAATCCGGGAGTGGACGCCAATTCCGAAACGCACGAATCGGCCGGCGTTCTCGCTCCCGTGTACTCGTAAATTTCGCATTTACACTCGGCTTCATGCAGTAAAACGGGACGATATGGATCCGAATGGTGAGCAGCAATTTCGGTCCGAGGCCGTTCGGGAATATGCGGAAATCAACGGTCCCGGTCACGAGTACCCGACCTACGAACATCGGCAGAGCGACTTCGAAGGGAAAATGGAGCCGCGCCCGCCGACGGAAAACGAACTCACGTACCTCCGGCACCTGGCGTGGTGGCTTCGACTAAAGATCGGATGGGTGCTCCCAACACTTTTTTTGTTATTGAATAACCCATTCTGGTACTTTATTTATTCCGATGCTACCACGGGAGGTCAGTCTTTCTCTATTGCTTCTATCCTATTTGTCATCTGTGTTCTATCCTCACTAGAAGGGTTTAAGTTCTGGTATGACCTATTTCAGGCCGGGGTCGACGCGAGCCGTCTTCGCAGCGATGACCCACTCACCAAAATCAGAGGAAAGTACAAGTCTCGGATCAGTGGACAGGGAGGACGCACATTCTTCCGCATTGGGGCGCGGGTGCAGATGCTCCCCCACTGGCGCCGCTACCTCTTGCAGCACCTCCACACCAGCGCCCTGGCGTACGTCTTCCCCAATCCGGACATCGATCTAAACCACTCTGCGCTCTGGGGTACCCGAGACAAGCACTACTACCCCCTTCTCTGCCGCCAGATCGACTGCCGGGAGAATCCCGAGGCGGTCGACCCGGTGCTCTCTGTAGACAAGGAGGTCGACTGGGGCCTCCTGAACACCCTCTACGTGAACCCCGGCCTCGTGCTCGTTACCGCGGCGGGCGCCTATCACCTGCTCGGGATCTCGATGTTTGCGGCCTGCATCTGGTGGTACGGACTTCCGGTGTGGGCGACTCTCACCGCCCCGCTCATCGGAAAAGCACTGGTGGCAACCGCCCTCCTCGGCGGGCCGCTGGCCGCGTTTTTCTACTATCGTCATCGCCGGATTCTGAACCGGATCGAGACCAACTACGCCGAGGAGCAAAACCTAACGCCCCGGGATCTCTGGGACCGGATTCGATTTCGTTACGAAGATTACGACCTCTCCGAGGAGAACATCGTCTACGGGGAGGGCACCACCTTCGCCGATTGGGCCTCCGATTCCAAGAAAAAGCTCTATCGGAAGTACACCGAGATGATGGAAGATCTGAACGAGCGGATCGAGGCCCGGGAGGCGGCCAACGAAGAGTTCCGGGCCCGCGGAGAGAGTCCGCCGATAGAGGAGCTCCAGCGGCTCGAAGAGATGAAGGAGCGCTACAACCGCTACCGCCGCACCCGCAAGAACATCCTCGAGCAGTACGAAAAGATGCAGGATGGGCGGGTCATCGAGGCCCTTCGGGACGCGAAGGAAAACGAAGAGACCCCGCCCTGGCTTGAAAGTTTCCTCGACGAGCAAAACGACTCTTGACCGCAGACATGGCCGCCATCTTCGGCGACACCAAGCTCGAAGAGTGGTTCAAAGGCTGCGTGTGGGCGAAGAGCGGCTACTCCGGCCCCCTGCCCAGCGGCGACTTCGAGCCCAAGCGCCTCACGGCCGAGCTCAACGACCTCTTCGAAATCATCGCCCGTCCACGAGTGCAGGTTCTGCTCGACATCACCGAAAGCGCTGACCTCGACCAAATCCACCCCCGGATCGAGCCACGCATGTTCCAGCCCGGACTCATGCAACTCACGAAGGTATCCCTCTCGCTGGAATCCTCGTTTCTGGTATTCTCGGGAAATCCAGCGGCGAGTTGGCCCTTGTCAAGCGCTTTTTTGGACGCCTTCGGCAAAATCGGGCTCGCTCTGAACGGTCAATACCTGGGATAAGGCCTTTCAGCCGGGCCGTTTCAGCACACCGGGAATTGGGTCAGAGGGAAAGTCACCAGCGTCTTGAATACCGTCCGGCCAAACGCTCCGGCGGAGCCCTACTGCCCCCTTTCGGGCAGGTTGGAATCCAATCCAACCCGGAGAAGTGAAAACCTTCTCCATGCAACAGCAGGCACCCACCAGCGGTCTCCTACTTTTCCTTAAACACAAGCGTGAGGGGCACGCCGTCGTAGCCGAAGGCCTCACGGATTTCGCCCTCCAGGTACCGTTTATACGATTCCCGCACGCCCTCCGGATGATTGGCGAAAAAGACGAAGACGGGGGGGGCGGTGCGCACCTGCGTGGCGTACTTAATTTTGACGAAGGCCCCACTGCTGGTCGACGGTGGGTGCTTCTTCCGAAGGGCCTCCTGCACCACGTCGTTCAGATCGCTCGTCTGCACCCGTTGCTTGCGCTTCTCGGCGACCTCTAGGGCAGTATCCAGGAGGTCGTAGACCCGCTGTTTCGTAACGGCAGACGTATACACGAGGGGCACGTGATCAAGCGTGCCCAGGTACTGGCGCAGATACTTCGTGTACTGGTCCATCGTCCCGTCGTCCTTGGGCACGAGGTCCCACTTGTTGACCGCAATCACCATGCCCTTCTTGTGCTCGTTGACTTGCGTGAGTACCGACAGGTCTTGCTTGTGAATCTCTTCCGTCGCGTCGAGCACCAGAATGCACACGTCCCCTTCTTCAATGGCCCGTTCGCTCCGCACCGACGCGTAGAACTCAACGCCCTCCGTTTTGGACTTCTTCCGCATCCCGGCCGTGTCGATCAACAGCAGTTCTTGATCCTCGTACCGGACCACGGAGTGCACGGCGTCGCGCGTGGTGCCGGGCGTTTCGGTCACGATAGCACGGTCGAATCCCAGCGTCGCGTTTACGAGCGAGGACTTGCCCGCATTCGGCTTGCCCACCAGCGAGATGCGCGTGCGATCCGGACTCTCCTCTTCGGTTTCCCCCGGCAGAACGTCTACGAGCGCATTCATCATCTCGTCTACGCCGCGCTTCGTGGTGCTGCTCACGGGATAGACTTCTCCCAGCCCGAGCTGATAGAATTCGCTCGCCGCCCACTCCCGCTCCTCATTGTCGGCTTTGTTGGCAATCACCATGACCGGCGCCTCCGCCGTGCGGAGAACCTGGGCAATCTCCTGGTCTACGTCCGTGAGGCCCGTAGTTACGTCCACGACGAAGAGAATCACGTCGGCGTCCGCGAGGGCCGTCTCGGCCTGCTCGCGAATGGCGCGCTCGAAGGGGTCGTCCGAGCGGGGAACGTACCCCCCGGTGTCGACGAGGGGGATGGTGTGCCCGCCCCACTCGGCTTCGCCGTACACGCGATCCCGCGTCACGCCCGACTCATCGTCGACGATGGCTTGGCGGGTGCCGGTAAGACGGTTGAAAAGGGTGGACTTGCCAACGTTCGGCCGGCCCACAATCGCAGCGAGCATAACACTTCAGTAGAATACCCAGAAGAAGCAACGGGGAATGGAACGTAGAATATTGTTCTAACGACCGTGCTCGATGCACGTTGCCCGCTGCGGCGGTCTCCAGTCTCATTCAGCGTGAAAGCCTGCCCAACTCCCGCTCCGTTCTACGGACATCTCCCGAATCGATCCCGAGAATTTCCCTACGGGCTCCTCGGATGCCAGTGCCTTGCACCACGACTCTAGCGGTTTCGAACGTCGATCCCCTGACGCCACAATCGTCAGCGGTTGCCGGCAGCGGTCGATCCCGAGCAGATTCCGCGCAGGAGATACAGACGGAAACGGCTTCACGAGATCTGCGAGTTCTCGCATTTCAGTTGTGCAAGCCCACTAGATGTGCAGCATTGGAAGACCATTCTTCGGGCGAAAAACGCATCCTGCCCAGACCCGAACAAACGATCTTGGAGAATTCACCATCCGCCGGTCCGTTCTCCCCTCACCTCTATGCCCTCACCTCTCACTCGTCACAAGCGGGATGCTCTGAGCTATCTTCGGGGGGGAGAGGGACCGCCGCTGGTCCTCCTGCACGGCATTCCGGGATCTGCCTATACGTGGGAGAAGGCCGGCATCCTTCTGTCCGCCCACTACGACGTGATCATTCCCGACCTTGGGGGTTTCGGGGGGTCGGAGACGCTGGAAGAAACGTTGTATCTCGACCACGACTTCTACATCGAGGCGCACGCCGAGGCGATTCACCGCCTGCTCGACCTCCTCGACGTGAAGCCCCTGTATCTTGCCGGCCACGGCTTCGGGGGCCCCGTGGCCCTGACCCTGCTCCGGCTCTTTCCCGATCAGGACGTACAGGCCCTCATCCTCTCCGCGACGAACCTCTTCACGGACCCGCACGTGCCGCTCCCGTTGCGGCTCGCGAACGTCCCGATGCTCGGCTCCACTCTCTTTCGCTTCTTCACAGGAACGCGACCCGGCCTTCGCCTCTTATACCGGCTCGCAACCCACAACAAGGTCACATTCCGAAAGAAAGACTTCGACCGGCACCTCACACGCTCTGGTCGTCAGGAGGGATGGCGCTTTTTTCATCGCAGTCTGGCGAACCCTCAGCGGACCTACGAGGAAGTGGAAGCCATGCTGCCAACCCTCAACCTCCCGACCCTCGTGCTTTGGGGAAGATACGACCCCATCTATTCCGTGGAAACCGCGAAGCGTCTCGTGAACGCCCTTCCGAACGGCTCCCTGAGCATCCTCCAGGACACGGGCCACTTCGTCCCCGAAGAGCGTCCCGAAATGGTGGCCTGGCACGTGGACGACTTCCTGCGAGAAATTCCCAAGCGCACGGCAGACAAAAATCAAGACCGCTCTTCTTTGTCTTGAGAAGCGTGAAGCGTGAGGCGATACCGATCCGGCCAGACGTATCTAAACGGATTCTCCGGGAAGCGGGGCCCCACACTTCGTTGGGGATTACGCCTCCTGCTGCAGAAATTGTCCGTCATTGTAGATGGCCCAGGGGCGCCCCACGAGCTCATCACCGAGAAAGGGCGTGTTCTGACTTTTCGAGTGGATGTGATCCTCGGTGAAAGTCCATTCGGACGAGGCGTCGAAGACGGTGAGGGAGGCCTCTTCCCCTTCGGATAGCGACGGGTTGTCGAGTCGAAGAATACGTCGGGGGTTCGTGGTGAGAGCCTGGACGGCCTCCGTCACCGACAGCACGCCGGACTGAATCAGTTCGCGCCCGATGAGGCCCCAGGCCGTCTCTAAGCCCGTAATGCCGAAGGGCGCCGCCGCAAACTCCACCTCCTTCTCAAACGCGGCGTGGGGGGCGTGGTCGGTGCAGAGCGCGTCGATGGTGCCGTCGGCCAGCCCTTCCTTGAGGGCCTCCACGTCGTCGGGCGAGCGGAGCGGCGGGTGCATCTTGGTATTCGTGTCGAAGCCGGACTGCTCGACGGCCGCATCGGTGAGGGCCACGTGGTGCGTACACACCTCGGCCGTGACGGGCAGGTCGCGGGCCTTGGCCCGCCGCACGAGCTCAACGCCGCGGGCCGTGGAGATGTGCGCCACGTGGACGTGCCCGCCGGTAAAGGCCGCCAGTTCCACGTCCCTCGCGATCATAACGTCGTCGGCAAGGCCCGGAATACCATCGAGTCCCACGCGGGCCGACACTTCCCCCTCGTGCATCTGTCCACTGGGATTGAGCGACGGCACCTCCATGTGGTTGATGATGGGGCGATCGAGCATGGTGCTGTACTCCAGCGCCCGCCGCATGAGGCCCGCCCGGTGGACCGGCGCTCCGTCGTCGCTGAACGCAACCGCGCCCCCCTCGGCCAGATCCGCAAGCTCGGCCAGCTCCTCGCCGTCTCGTTCCTTCGTCACGCAGCCAATCGGATGCACGGTCACCGGGGTGTCAGCCGCCCGCTCCTTCACGAACTCGATCACGTCGCGCGTGTGAAGGGGCGGCTCCGTGTTCGGCATGCAGGCCACGTCCGTAAAGCCGCCGACGGCCGCCGCGTCCGTGCCGGTTGCAATCGTCTCCTTGTGCTCGAAGCCCGGCTCCCGGAGGTGGACGTGCATGTCGATCCAGCCGGGGGAAATGTACTTGTCGGACGCGTCATAGATGGGAATCTCGTCCTCGGGCGGCAGGTCATCCCCAATTGCGGCGATGGTCCCGTCTCGAATGAGAAGGTCGGCAGTCTCGGTGGTGCCCGACTCGGGATGTACCAGCGTGCCTCCTTGAAGCAGTAGATCAGGCGTCATGCGTCGGTCGCGGGAAAGCGAATGGGACGGTGAATGCGCAGCGACCTGCAAGATATGAAAGGAGGGCCGCAACCGTCAACGATAGATGATCGTCTCTTGCGATTCTCATCGACGGATGGCGACTCGGGGGCCTTCCGTTCTCGGACGGTGCTCAGAACATGTGGGCGTTTGGGCGTGTGGGTGTGAGAGAGAAGAATGCGGGCGACCATGCAAGCAGAAACGGGTCTCGTGGACGTCTTCACGGATCGGGAGATCGGGAGAATCGATAAACACGCGGCGCATACGTTGATATCTGCGTCCCGCTTCGCCTATCTTGTCGGTGTCTAGGGGGCAGTGTCCGCCTGGGCGCCTCCCTCCTCACCCTCCTTCGACGAACGATTGAGCCTCAACGACAATGGCAGAAGCAGTTACGCCTCGCGACGAGGATTACTCGCAGTGGTACCAGGACGTGGTTCGCAACGGCCAGCTGGCCGAAAACTCGCCCGCCCGCGGGTGCATGATTATCAAGCCCAACGGCATGGCCCTCTGGGAGAACATGCGCGACCAGCTGGACCAGATGTTCAAGGACACGGGCCACGAGAACTACTACTTTCCGCTCTTCATCCCGGAGCGCTTCATGGAGCGGGAGGCCGAGCACGTGGAGGGCTTTGCCAAGGAGTGCGCCGTGGTCACCCACTCGCGCCTCACGCAGGACGAGGAGGGCAACCTCATTCCGGATCCGGACTCGAAGCTGGGCGAGAACTACATCGTGCGGCCGACCTCCGAGACCATCATCTGGGACACGTACAGCAAGTGGATCCAGTCGTACCGCGACCTGCCGCTGCTGTACAACCAGTGGGCCAACGTCGTCCGCTGGGAGATGCGGCCGCGTCTCTTCCTGCGTACGGCGGAGTTTCTTTGGCAGGAGGGGCACACGGCCCACGCCACGCGAGAGGAAGCGGTCGAGGAAGCCGAACGGATGCTGGAGGTCTACTCCACGTTCGCGGAGGAGTACATGGCGATGCCGGTGATGCAGGGCCGCAAGACCGCCAGCGAGCGCTTTCCCGGCGCGGTGGACACCTACTGCATCGAGGCGATGATGCAGGACGGAAAGGCGCTGCAGGCCGGGACCAGCCACTTCCTGGGCCAAAACTTTGCGAAGGCCTTCGACTGCACGTTTACCGACGAAAACAACGAAGAGACCTACGTCTGGGCCACCTCGTGGGGCGTCTCGACCCGCTTGATCGGCGGCCTCATCATGACGCACTCCGACGATCAGGGCCTCGTCCTCCCACCGAAGCTGGCCCCACACCAGGTGGTGATCGTCCCGCTCTTCTTCGACGACGACCAAGAGGGACCGGTGATGGAAAAATGCGAGCGCCTGCAGGAGAAGCTGGAGGATGCGGGTGTGCGCGTGAAGATGGACGACAACCATACGCAGAGTCCCGGCTGGCGCTTCAGCGAGCACGAGCTTCGCGGCGTGCCGGTGCGGCTCGCCCTCGGCCCCCGCGACCTCGAAAACGACAACGTGGAGGTGGCCCGCCGCGACACGCAGACGAAGGAAGTGGTGCCGCAGGAGGGCATCGTGGACCGCGTACTCGACCTGCTCGACGAGGTGCAGCAGGGCCTCTACGATCAGGCCCAGGAGCGACAGGAAGACACGACCCACGTCGTGGACGACTACGATACGTTCAAAGAGGTCATCGAAGAAGAAGGGGGCTTTGTGTGGGCGCACTGGGATGGCACCGAGGAAACGGAGGCGCGCATCCAGGAGGAAACCTCAGCTACGATTCGTCTCATTCCCTTCGACCGCGAGGAGAGAGAAGAGGGCGAAGACATGGTGACCGGCGAACCGTCCGAGGGCCGCGTGCTGTTTGCGCAGGCGTATTGATTGGGCTTGGCACCCTTCGTTAATCACTGTTTGCTCACCGCAGGATACGGACTTCGATCCAGTTTTGAATATTGCGTATTTCGTATTGCGTACCTCCGGTCCCCCCTCACGCAATACGTAATACGAAATACTCGGTGCGTAACATCTACGAGTTCGGGTGCGTGGGGATACGTGAAGGTTATTGTCAATTTTCGCCTTTCACTTCCACTTCGTTCCGAGACGCATGAGTACGCCGCCGTCCGGCTCCGATCCACTTCCCGACGACGATGACCTCGAAAACTTTGATGAGCCGGACCTAGACGACATCGGGGATGAGAACGTATCCGGCGACGCCGCGTCGGATCCGGAAACGGCGCGGCAGGAGGCGGAGGACGCCCTCGCCGAAATCGAGGCCCTTGCGGATCTAGACGAGGACCCGGATCCCGACAGGGCCGACGATT
The DNA here is from genome assembly GCA_018609755.1 of Salinivenus sp. Lineage (GTDB taxonomy): Bacteria > Bacteroidota > Rhodothermia > Rhodothermales > Salinibacteraceae > Salinibacter. The sequence continues at coordinate 15,330 of JAHENZ010000298.1, forward strand.
CCGGTGCAGAGTCCGCTTCGTCCACGGCCTCCGCTGAATCCTCTCCCAGCGATGACGGCCCACGTGAGGATCAGTGCGAAAACTGCGGGGCGTTGCTCGACGGCCCCTACTGCTCGCAGTGCGGGCAGAAGGCCGCCGACCGCATCGTGCCGATCTGGCACATGATCAACGAGGCGCTGGAATCCCTCTTCCAGCTCGACCTCCGCGTCCTCCACACCCTTCCAAAATTTCTCTTCCTCCCCGGCCGCCTCACCAAAGAGTACATCAACGGGCGACGCACACGGTACATCCGCCCCTTCCGCCTTTACCTGTTTTCGACGTTTCTCCTCTTTGCCGCCCTCGCCCTCACGACGACTGGCAACTTCGGGTTCTTCTTGAACCCACAGGGCATGACCGGCTTCGATCCACCGAACACCGACATCCGAATCGGGGCTTCTCCTAATACATCGGAAAGTGCGTCCGCAACTGCGGATTCGCCCGCCCCCGCAAGAGCGTCGGCCACACCGCTGGATTCAGCCGTTGCAGATACGGAGGCGTCTGCAGATTCCGGCTCTACTGCCACCCGCGATGCCTCTATGTTCGGAACTCCGGAGGAACGAAAGAAAGTTGCGAATCGCATCCGGACGGACACCAGCGCAGTCCAGTTAAACGTCGACGTCTATAACGACCCGGCAGCCAACGAGCGCCTCGAATCTCTCCTTCGGCAAAAAACGGCGCACGCCATCGAGAATCCGTGGGAGGCTGTCAGCAGTATGATCGATCGGGGCCCGTACCTCATGTTTCTCATGCTGCCGATCTTCGCCTTTCTGCTGAAGCTCCTCTACATCCGGCGCGGGCGGCTCTACGTAGAGCACCTTGTTTTCAGTCTACACGTGCACGCCCTGGCCTTCTTTGCCTTCACGGTCGGCATTCTACTGAGCGAGTCGGACCTCGGGTGGCTGAACGCCGTAGCGCCCTGGATCGACGCTTCGCCCCTCGTCTACCTCATCCTGGCGATGAGCCACGTGTACGACCAGGGCTTCATCAAATCCACGCTGAAAGCGTTGATCCTGCTGCTGATTTACGCAGTGGTGCTTTCCTTCGGCTTCGTGCTCCTGCTGTTCGTCGCCGTACTCTTAATGTGACGTGGTCCGTGCACGGAATCATCCTGGTCGGGGCCGTCGTTCTATGGTGATACTGACAGTGTCGCTCACGTAGCAGTGCGTTTCGTTTTGTCGCTCGCCGCTCCCGCCTTCTATGGCCTCTGACTCGTCCGCCCTCGCGTCGGCCTCCCACGTTGAGGCGCCCCCTGGGATTGGGCTCACGGTCGCTATCATCGTGAGTTACGTGGTCAACCCCCTCGTCCTCCCTCCGCTCGTGTACGGGCTCGTTATGGCCCACGTGGGTGCCCCAGCGGGTGACGTGGCAACAGGAGCGGGCATCGGGGCGGTCTTTCTGGGGCTCGTTCCACTGGCCCACGTCGCCTGGATGCGAGCGCGTGGCAAGATTGGCTCGCTCGAAATCCGGAACCGAAGCAAACGCACCGAGCCGTTTCTCGTCGTCCTCTGCGCCGCCCTCGCGGCACTGCTCCTGGTGAGCACGATCGACGTGCGGGGCCGGTGGCTGCTGGCCGCTCTGCTCGGGTGCCACCTCCTCAACACGGTCCTGCTCATGATCATCACGCAGTGGTGGAAAATTTCGGTCCATTGTGCGTCGGTCGCCGGAGCCGTGGGCACGTTGGCCTTCGTCCACGTGCACGTGCCGGGATCTATGGTAAATGTCTCCCTCTTCGGGGGCACGGTGCTGGGCACTGGCGGAGTTCTGGTCCCCCTCCTCCTGTGGGCCCGCGTCCGGAGCCGGGCCCACACACTGGGACAGGCCACCGCCGGAACGATGCTGGGCCTCTTGGCCCCCTACGCCGAGCTGTATCTCCTCACGGCACTGGGGATGTAGCAACCTGTTGCGTATTGGTGTTTAAGGGTTTAGGTGGACGATTTTTGGCACCATAAACGCCCCTGAAACAAATGATTGACTTCCCATCCAACCTGACCCCAATTCCTTCTGCTATTTTGAGTTCGGGCGTGGGGATGAGTCTATGTGCAACAGCCTGCTAGCCTGGAGCGCTGCTCCTCTGATAGGCCCCTTCCTTTCCTTCAACTGGAACTTCGAAAGGGGGACCCGTCGTTTGTCCGACCTGCAGTTCCAATCCTGAACAGGGCTGCATCTCCACCTCACTGCCTGTGTCCAAACGTCCGTACCGCGCCCGCCCGACACTCGCTACGCCTCCTGCTGTACTTTTCATAACGCGCCCCCACATCCGTGCCGCGTTCGCTCGTTTCGCTCTTCTTCGGTGCGTGCCTCGCTCTCGTCGCCGTCCCGACCCACGCCCAGACGTGGGGTACCGTGCAGGGCACGGTGACCGACTCCGCCGACGGGACGCCGCTGCCGGGCGTAACGGTCATTGTGCAGGACACCGACTTCGGGACGGCCACAAATCCAAACGGGCGCTACACGCTTCGCCTTCCCACCGGTCAGTATGCGCTGCGCTTCTCGTCGGTCGGCTTTGCAACCCGGATCGACACGGTCCGCGTGACGGACGAAGACCAGGGACCGACGACGCTGAACGTGGCGCTCACTGCCAGTATCAGGGAGCTGGAGGGGCTTACCGTCACCGACACGCAGACTGAGCAGGAAACGGGGGTCTACGAGATCGATCCGAAGGACGTCCAGAACATTCCGACGCCGTTTAAAGACGGGTTCCGTGCCCTCAAGACGGTGCCGGGCGTAGCGACCAATAACGAATTGTCGCAGCAGTACTCGGTCCGCGGCGGCGGCTACAACGAGAACCTCATCTTTATCAACGGCTTCGAGGTGTTCATGCCGTTTCGGGCGCGGCAGGGCGAGCAAGAGGGATTGGGGCTGCTGAATCCGGACATGGCGACGGACATCACGTTTTACACGGGCGGCTTTCCGCCCCGCTACGGAGGCAAGCTGTCCTCAGCACTCGACGTCCAGTACGCTCAGCCGGAAAATCAGCCGCTCTCGGGCTCGGCCTCCCTCTCTACGCTCGACGCCAGCGTGCACGCCCGGTCGTCTGCCCTTGACGGCGACCTGGGCTGGGCCTTCGGCGCGCGCCGTGCTCAGCCGGGCCAGTTCTTCAACACTCAAGATCTGAAGGGGGAATACGATCCGCGTTTTCAGGACGTGCAGGGAAGCCTCGTCTACCGCCTCTCGGACCGGACCTCCGTGGAGGCCCTCGGCATTTGGGCCGATCACGTGTTTCACCTGGAGCCGCGAGAGCGCACGACGTATTTCGGCGTCATTAGCCTCCGGGATCCGAGCGCGTCGGACTTCCGGGCCCTGCGGACAAACTTCAACGGGGAACGCACGGACGGATACACGACGAAGCTCGCCGGCCTTCGCCTGAACACCGACTTCTCCGATCGTCTCTCAATCGAACACGACCTGTCCTACTTCGGCACGCGAGAGACCGAATCGTTCGACGTCACGAGTACCGGCCGGGTCTGTGGAGTGGACCCAACGGGTGGGGACACGCCCGAGAACTGCACTCGCATCCTCAATAACGTACGGCGCGTCCAGTTCGCGGATAATGCTGTTGAGATCCAACGGCTTACCGGCGGGGGGCACTACCGATGGGTACTCGACCGCCACGCGCTTGAAGGCGGATGGAGCGCCCGGAGCATGGACTTCAACGACCGCCTCAACGAACGAAACATTCTAACAGGAACGAATAACGGAGAGCCCTTCCGTATTCGGGTCGACAGCCTGCGCGATCAGGCCGCCTTCAACGAACACCAGCTGGGCTTCTACCTCCAGGACGCCGTGGACCTGCTCTCGACTCGCGACCGGCTCGTCCTTACTGGAGGCCTTCGCTCGGACTACTATTCCTTCAACGACGAGTGGACGGTCTCCCCCCGCCTCTCGGCCAACTTCAAACACAACGAGCGGCTGTCGCTCAACGGGTCCTGGGGCATCTACCACCAGCAGCCCGCCTACCGGGAGCTCAGGGGCACCCCCCAGGGCGTCGACCAGATCGACGACATCCTCAATCGCGATCTCCAGTCGCAGCGGTCGATGCAGATCGTGGCGGGCGGCGAGTACTTTTTTCCCGAGAACCGCCTGTACCTGCGGGCGGAGGCGTACTACAAGGACCTCGACGACATTATCTCGTACACGATCGAGGACGTTCGCGTCAACTACTCGGGGGAGAACGACGCCAACGGGTACACGTACGGCCTGGACCTCCAGCTCCGCGGGGAATTTGTGCCGGGCCTCAAGAGCTGGTTCAATTACAGCTTCATGGTGGCCCGCGAAAATTTTAAGCCCGCGTTTGAGGACGACAACACGCAGGGATGGATTCCCCGCCCCACGGATCAGCGCCACACGTTCTCGGCCTTCGTGCAGGACTACGTGCCGGGCGACAAGTCCTGGCAGCTCCACATGCGACTCCTCTACGGTAGTGGCCTGCCCTACACCACCGTCAACCCTGACCTAGAATCGGACGACCGGGTCCAGCAACGCGTGCCCGGCGAGCGGATGGGTCAACGCCTTCCGGCCTATCGGCGGGTGGACGTGGGCGCGACGAAGGAAATTACGCTGGCTGAGGAGGGCATTTCTGAGCCCGTGACGCTCGACCTGACGATGGAGGTCCTGAACCTCTTCGACATGGACAACACCGTCGCCTACAGCTGGACGGGGACCGGCGCCGACATCACGCGCATTCCGAAACGCCTTACGCCTCGTACGCTCAACGCCCGGATCCGCCTTACCTTTTAGCGATCAAAGCATGAACCGTGAACGCGGGATGCGTGGAGACGGGATCGCGCGTCCGTATTCACGCTTCATTCTTCACGCATCACTCTCCTATGCCCTCCCTCGTCCCCCCCGACCAGCGCGACGCCGTAGCCCAGCGGTTTCGTCTTCTAAGCGAGCCGGTCCGACTGGAGATCCTCGACGTACTTCACGAGCAGGAAGAGATGACTGTGGGCGACCTCGTGGATGCAACGGGCCACCGGCAGGCCAACGTGAGCAAGCACCTGAGCCGAATGGCCGACGCGGATCTCCTCACGCGCCGACGCGACGGCGTGCACGTCTACTACTCGATCAAAGACCCCACGCTTGCTGCTCTTTGTCAACTCGTACGCGCCCGCGTCGAAGGCAACATCGACGACGAAAACAACTCAGCCTAACGGCTTTCCCGGCTCGTCCTGCCCCGACCCTGAGGCCGTCTTTGGGAGCACGACCGTCACCGTCGTGCCTTCTCCTTTCGTGCTCTCGATCTGGACCGTGCCGTCCATGAGTGTCACCAGTCGTTTCGTGATGGTGAGGCCAATCCCAATGCCCTCATAGTCGCGGGCAATTCCCTCCGATTCCTGCTTGAAGGCCTCGAAGATGCGTTGCCGAAAGGACTCGCTGATGCCAATCCCCGTATCGACCACCGCAACCTCGACGATTTCCTCTTTCTCCCGCAGGGTGACGCGAACGCCGCCCTCCGGCGTGAACTTGATCGCGTTGGTGAGCAAGTTGGTGAGGATGCGGTCGAAGGCCGCCCCGTCGACCACAATTTCGACCGGGGCCTCCGGCAGATCGAGCGTGAGCGACAGGTCGTGGGCCTGAATCTGAGGACGAAGGAGTTCGACCGTTTCCCGAATGCGATCCACGAGGTCGTGCGACCGCGGCGTGAGCTCCATCGCGTTCCCCTCCAGTCGGGCGAGGTCGAGCACCGACGTGAGAGTTTGCTTCAACCGCACCCCGCTGCGCTGAATGAGGCCGGCCATTTCACTCTTCTGTCCCGACACCTCCTCGCCCAACACGTCCGCAAATCCAATGATCGAGGTGAGCGGCGTACGGATTTCGTGGCTCACGTTTGCGAGAAAGGCCGACTTGAGGCGATTCATTTCTTCGGCCCGCTCCTTCGCCTCTCGGAGTTTCTGCTCGCGTTCTTTGCGCTCCGTTACGTCCACGCCGTACGCAAAAACGCGCGTCACCTCGTCCGCCTCGTCGGTCACCGGATGGGCTACGCGAAGGATGTGCCGCGTCTCCCCCTCGGCCGTCGTGACCGCATCCTCGAAGGAATCGGACTCCTGCTTCTCCACCACGGTTCGAATCCATTCTACGCGCTGCTCGAACGGCTCCGGATCGAGGCCCCGACGCCGGGCGTAGTCCACGGCCGTCTTGCCGATGAGCCACTCCCGCAATTCCTCATCACCGACCCCGGCGGGATTGAGAAACAGGTACCGCCCCTCCGTATCCATCACCGCAACCTCAATGGGCAACTCCGTGAGGGCGCGCTCGTAAAACGAGGTGAGAGCCACGAGGGCGTCCTGCCGGTGCCGTTCCTCCGTTACGTCGGTCTGCACGACCAGAAATCCGGTGCACGTTTCCTCTTCGAAGAGCGGCTCCGCCTTCACTTCTACCCAGTACTGCGCCCCTGACTTTCGGTAGTTGACCAACTCTTGGGTAAAGGGCTCTCGCTGCTCGATGCAACGCCGGACGTGGGCGAGCGCCTCTGGATCCGTTGCCGGCCCGTGTAGCAGTCGACTCGGATGGCGGCCCCGCAACTCGTCGAGCGTGTATCCGCTCATCTCCACGAAACGCTCGTTCACCCATTCGATCCGCCCGTCGGGGTCGAGGCGCATTACCCCGTCGGACGTGAGGCGAGCCAGACCGTCGACCTTCAGCGAAGAATCGGACGGGGGATCGATCGACCGTTTGACTGATCGGTCCTTCGACTCGGACCTCCCTTCCGGTTCCGGCAACGATGCCCGCCGGAGCTCAAGGGCCTTGGTGACCATTGCCGCAAAGTCCTGGAGACGGTCCACCGCCTCCTCCGAAAAGGAACGCGGAGTCTTGTCGTAAATGCTGACTGCGCCGAGCGAAATGCCTTCGGGGGTTCGTACCGGAACGCCGGCATAGGCCCGGACGTGGGGCTGCTCCGTCACGAACGGATTCTCAGAAAAACGAGGGGTCGTTCGTGCATCTTCCACTACCAGGGGCTCGTCGCCCGTCACGACGTGAATACAGAAAGAGCGTTCGCGGGGAATCGTCGACCGGTCCCCCGTCGTAGCTTTTATCCACAGGCGCTCGGCATCCATGAACGCAACTACCGCGATGGGCACGTCGAAGGCCCATCCCATCGTGCGAGCAATCCGATCGAAGGGCTCCTCCGACGGCGTATCGAGAATGTCGTACGAGGCGAGCGCCGCCAAGCGCTCATGCTCGGATACGGACGCAGACATGAACTCTCAGAAACGTCGTCCGACAAGGGGCGTTCTTCAGAATCTCCCTGAAGGGAGTGTAAAGTATTGAATCTCCCCGGAAACTGATCCCCGTATTCATCTGCGATCGTCGGTACGTCCGGCCAACGGCTACTCCACCTGACTCTTGGGCTTGTATACCCGAACGTAATCGATCATCATGCGCTCCGGCCAGATGTCCTGCGCCACGCCTTCCACTCCTCCCCAGGTGCCGCCGACCGCGACATTCATGATCAGGTGGAAGTCGTGATTGAACGGCCACTTTTTGTAATCGGGCGTGGACGGTCTTGAAAACGTGAAATACTGCTCTCCATCCACGTATGCCCGGATTTGATTCGGCGTCCACTCCAGCGCGTAGACGTGAAACGCGGTGGTAGCGTCCGGCACCTCCATCGAGCTTCCCCGCTGCGTCCCCTGGGTGTGATTGTACGCCTCGGTATGGACGGTGCTGTGAACGACGCCCGCATCGTACCCGACGTGCTCCATGATGTCGATCTCGCCATTATCAGGCCAGTACTGATCGCCGTAATTGTCCTCCGAAGCCAGCAGCCAGAGCGCCGGCCACGTTCCCCGACCGGCCGGCACCTGGGCTCGAATTTCGAAGCGGCCGTACGTCCAGGAGGTATCCGAGTTGAGCCGCGTCGACGTGTATTGACTCCCGCGATACGACTCTTCATGAGCCTCGATGATGAGATGCCCGTCCTCCACCCGCGCGTTCTTCTGTCGGGCCTCCGTGTAGTACTGGAGCTCTTCGTTGCCCCATCCGTGTCCCCCGGTCTCATAGATCCACTTCGACGAGTCCGGGAGCCCCTCGTCCTCAAACTCGTCCCCCCACACCTGCACCCACTCGGGATCGTCGGGCCAGGAGGAAGGCTCCCCACTCGCCCCCCCTTCTTCTGGGGCCGACCCGGCCCCGGTACACCCTGTGCCCACACCCATCCCGAGTACAAAGACCAGAAGCAGAAGTAGGGACGACCGGCGGGTCGTCCCTACGGACATGGCATGATCGAAATGCATAACCATCATCTGTGGATTGGACTATTCTGAGGAACGAAGTGCAGGCGCAACGTCACTCGCCAGCCGATCGCCCTCAAGCGTCAGGTCCTGCTCCAGCGTGTCGACCTGGATGGTAAACTGTCCAGGCTCGACGATCGAACGCCCCTGGTGATCAATATAACCCAGATCCTTGCGCCCCAACCGAAAGGTGAGGGTTTGTGCTTCGCCCGGCTCTAGGCTCACCTTCGCGAAGCGTCGCAGTTCCTTCACCGCCGGGGTGAGACTCGCCACGTGGTCTTGCACGTACAGCTGCACGACATCCTTTCCGGCCCGGTCCCCGGTATTTTCAACAGTGACGGAGACGGTGAGAGAATCCCCACGTGCAACGGCGTCTGTACTCCACGACGTGTCCGCGACGGTGAGGTCGCTGTACGTGAAGGTCGTGTACGAGAGGCCCTCGCCGAAGTCGAAGAGAGGGCCCACCGCATCGGCCTGGCCCTGCATCACCTCGGCCTGCTGTCCCTCGCCCACCGAGTAGGTGTGATCGTAGGGCACGGCCCCCACGGGAACTCGCGGATACGTGACGGGGAGGTGTCCCGACGGATTGACCTCTCCGTAGAGCACTTCTGCAATGGCTCGTCCTCCTTCCTGGGCCGGGTTGAAAGCCACGGCCACGGCCTCCGGCGCGTAGGCGCTGTCTCCAACCACGCGTGGTCGCCCCTCGACCAACAGGAGCGAAATCGGCGTATCGGTCTCGCTGGAGACGCGTTCGAGCAAGGTCTGCTGGGCGTCGGGCAGCTCCAGGCTGCCAATGTTGCCCGGCGTCTCGGCATAGGCGCCCTCTCCGAGCGCCATCACGACCACGTCGGACGACTGGGCCGCGGACACCGCCGCGTCAATGTCCTGGGCCTCATCAAGCGTCGTCCCCGGCACGTGCTGTACCTGCCCCTCGCCCGCCTGATTGCGAATGGCGTCTACGATCGTCGGGCGATCGGGAAACATCTCCTCGGCAAGCCCCTGTCCCTGCCACGTGTACGTCCACCCGTTGTGGAGCGACTTCATAGAATGGGCCGTCGGCCCCGTGACGAGAACATCCTCATCGCCGCTGAGAGGCAGCAGATCGTCCTCGTTGCGGAGAAGGGTCACCGATTCGCGAGCCGCCCGCAACGACGCCTGCCGGTCGGACGCACTCCCCACCTGATCGGCCAGCTCCGTCCCCGCGGTCGGATTCTCGAACATGCCCGTGGCAAACTTTACAGACAAGATGCGGCGCACAGCCTCGTTAATGCGAGACTCCGGAACCTCCCCGTCCTGCACGAGATCGAGCAGGTGCTCGTAGAACGAGTAGTCCGACGGCACCATACTCATGTCCACCCCGGCCATCACGGCCTGCTTCGTGGCTTCTCGCTCCGTAGCGGCACTGTGATGAAAGTTCACGAGCTTCTTGATGTCCTGCCAGTCGGACACGACGAGCCCCTGGAAGCCGAGCTCCTCGCGCAGCAGGTCCGTCAGCAGGTACTCGCTGGAGTGGACGGGCGTCCCATTCACCTCTCCCGAATTGACCATGATGCTGAGCGCCCCCGCATCCACCGCTTCCTCGAAGGGAGGCAAGAACTTCTCCCGCAGCTCCGACTCCGTTAGGTGGGCGGGCGTGCGATCCATTCCGTTGTCCGGCCCCGAGTAGCCCACGTAGTGCTTGAGCGTGGCGGCCACCTTGTCCGGCGCCGACGGATCGGTTCCCTGGTAGCCTCGTGTCATCGCCAGTCCCATCACGCTCGACAGGTACGGATCTTCGCTGAAGGTCTCGTAGAGGCGCGGCCACACCGGTTCCCGCCCCACGTCCAGTACCGGCGAGAAATTCCAGGTGATGCCCGACGCCCGCACGTCGCGTGCCGTGATTGCCGAAGCTTCTTCTATGAGGTGCGGATTCCAGGTCGCCCCCATGCCCAACTGCTGCGGGAAGAGCACCGACTCTTCCGTGTAGTTGGCCCCGTGCACCGCGTCAATGCCGTAGAGAACCGGAATTTGCAGGCGTGTGTCGCGCGCTGCGTCCTGAACGGCGCTGGTGATGTCGTGCCAGTGATCCAGCGAGTACGCCCCCGCCCCCACGTTGAGGATGGACCCGACGTGATACTCCTGAATAGCCTTCTGGAGCTTCTCAGTGTCGATGGACTCCGGATGGTCACCAGACGTGATCATTCCGATTTCCAGCTGGGTCATCTGGCCGATCTTCTCCTCCAGCGTCATCTGGGCCAGCACCGAATCGACCCGCCCCTGCACGTCCGCCGGCCAATCGGCCGAGCCGCCGGAGCGGAGATGCTGAGCAATGACTTCACTGTTACGGAGAGTGTCGTCGGCCGGCGCCGGTTGCATTTGCTGGACGCGAGCCGAAATCTCAGCTTCTGACGCCCGACGGCTTGTCACTTCTCCGCGCACCGTACCGGCCAGAGAGAGACACAGTCCGAAGAGGACCACAGTGAGGATCTCGCCCTTGAGGAGAGATGAGAAAGACCACGACAAGGAAGTACACGGGTAGGTCATGGATTTAGGTAGGCTAAACAAAGGGTTCTACGCTCAAATTTGGGTCGGACCGAGATTTCCGATAAAAGGCGTTCGCCTGCGAAAACGGCCCTTCATTCGGCAGGAAGGAAAGTAATGGAATTGTATACATGAAACCGATTTCACCCACTGCCACAAGAAAGCTGGTGGCACGTGCAATTGCAACGCATTCTCCGCCGAGCCGCTGGGCCCGTATCGCCTCACACCGACGTGCCCGAAGGGCTATTCGGTGAGCGGAGCATCCGCTGGAGCCGATGATGAATGGATTTCGAAAAGTTTCAGAGGCGCATCGTTGTTGCCGACAACCACGAGCGGGCGCTCCGCCATGGGGACGAATAAAAGATCTCGTACGTCTCCCGGTGCATAAAAGCCACTCTCTTGTGGGCGCTGAGCGTCGAAGGAGAGATTCCCCTCATTGACGAGGAGCAGCCCTTTTCCTGCATCCGACGGTCCCCATGGTTTTCGCACCGTAAAGTCGTTGCCGGCCAGCAATACGTCGGGCCGACCGTCCCCGTTGACGTCCTGGACTACGATTCCCCGGGTGGTCGAGAACTGGGCCTCCATTGGGAGATCGCGTTGGGCAAACGTCCCGTCCTCTTGCTGTTCGAAGAGGCTGGTCGAAAAGGTGTAGGCCGTCAGTCGTGTCGCCTGTTCTCGCTGCTTCTCTGTAAGAACCTGATCCATCGTGGCCTCAGCGTACGACTCGAACGTCTGAAATCGAGCTTGAAGGAGAGACAACTCATCCAAGATGCGATTTCGTCGGGGCACCGGGTATTCAGTTCCGTTGACGTAATGGCTCATGATCGGTTCGACGCTCCCATTCCCGGTAAAGTCCCCCGCGTAGATGGAAGCGGGGGTCTCCGGTCCGGCCTTGATCTGGGCGTTTTTCCCTCGATTGCCGGCAATTATGTCGAGATCCCCGTCTCCGTCAAAGTCGGCAAAGCGAAGCCGATTCCACCAGCCATCGGTACGTGAGAACCCGAGTTGCTCCGACATTTCCGTGAAGGTCCCCTCCTCGTCCCGCTGAAAGACGCGAATCGGCATCCATTCGCCGGCGATCACGAGCTCTCGATCCCCGTCTCCAGTCAGGTCCTTCCAGTGAGCGTCGGCCACCATTCCGGCTCGAAGAAGCGGCTCTCCCGCCTCCTCCGTGACGTCCCGAAACTGTTTCCCCGTGTTTTCCAGCAGGTAGCTCCGGGGCGAGAGAGGATATCCGACGGGCCGGACACGCCCCCCTACGAAGAGATCGACGTCGCCGTCGTCGTCGTAATCGTGGGCCGCCACTGTCCCGCCGCTGTTCTCAATGTTTGGCAAACGGTCGGTTGCGGGTTCAAATCGGCCGGCACCGTCATTGAGGTACAGCCGATCCTGATAGACTTCGGGTCGGACCTCTGCCCGTCCCCCGCTCACAGCGTAAAGGTCTTGATGCCCGTCGCCGTTCGCATCGAGAAAGGTCGCGGCGACGTCCTCGTACGCGCTGTCTGCCTCAACTGCCGGTACCGACACGGGACGAAATGTCCCTCCGTCTTGCTGAACGAAAAGTGTGGACCGCTGCCCCTTCGCCCCTCCGACGAACACGTCCTCTTGTCCGTCTCCGTTCACATCGCCTCGGGCAAGTGCCGGACCGAGCCGGGCGAGCATGTGGGGCATGAGCGGCTCGTTCCGATAATCCTCGTACGGATTCTCTTCGTGAGTGAACGACAGTCCGGTGTCGTCCGACTCAATCGATCGGACGGGACGATTGGAAGGAGACGGGTCAGAATTGGGCGAACCCGACTGCGCCGCCTCCTGGCGCAGGGTTAGCGTCTGATCGGCGGGCACGCCCGAAACGGTTTGCCGGGTCTGGTCCGGCCACGTCACCGTCACCTCCACCGTATCGGCCTCGCCGAGACCAAACGTCAGGGCCGGCTCCACCGACGACTGAAACCCGCGGGACAGCATCATTTCCTGAAACAGAGTGTCTCCCACCGGCTTTGCCACGCGCACCTTCGCCCCGATGCCGTATCGATTTTGGTCCGTCCCCTCGAACTCGACGCGGAGGAAATGATGATTCGTCTGGGTCCGGGCATTATTCCGATAGATCCATGCTTCGTCGTCAATGTTGTTGACGACCAGATCGAGCGCCCCGTCGTTGTTAAGATCCGCATACGCGGCCCCGTTCGAAAACCCCTTCTGGTCCACGCCCCATTCCCCACTCATCTTTTCGAATGTCAGGTCTCCCTGATTCCGAAACAGGTAATTGGAGATGGGCGTCGAGGGGATGCTGTCGACCAAGGCATAGAGCTCCTCTTCGTCCAGGTCTCCTTTCCGGGTCGCCGGGACGTAGTCCGAAAACTGAAAGTCCATGTTGGTGTAGTCGTAGCGGATCCCGTTCGTGACGTACAGATCCTTCTGACTGTCCAGATTGAAGTCGGCAAACAGCGCAGCCCAGCTCCAATCTGTGGCATGGACGCCCGCAAGCTGCCCAATCTCGCTGAAGCTCCCTCGCGCCTCCGAACCCGGTGGAGTCCCATTGTTCAGCTGGAGCATGTTGCGGACGTACTGATACTCGATCCGGGTTCGCTGGCCCACGTTCAAAAGCTTCTGACGCCGGTTGCGTTCGGGAAGCATGTCGGCGACGTAGATGTCCGGGCGACCGTCATTGTTGTAGTCCGCGATGTCGGCGCCCATCGACGAGCGGGGAATGTGATCAATCCAATCGTGGATGACCTCGTCGAAGCGACCATTCCCTTGATTCAAGTAGAGGCGATCCTCCAGGTTAAAATCGTTGGCGACATAGATGTCCGGCCAGCCATCTCCATTGACGTCACTAACCGTTGCACTCAGTCCGAATCCGATCTCCTCGCGCACCAGTCCGGCATCCTCACTCACATCGACGAATCGTCCGTTTCCTGCTGAATCCACCTCATTTCGGTACAGTTGATCGTTTTTAAACTCCCGTCGTTGCTGAAGCGTCGATTGGACCCCCATCCGGGAGTCGCGGATCGGGGGATTGTTGAGGAGATATAGATCGAGGTCGCCGTCCCGATCATAGTCAAAAAACGCAGCGTGAGTGGAGTACGCCGTAGCATCGAGTCCGTATTCGGCCGCACGTTCCGTAAAGGTTCCGTCGCCCGCGTTGACGTACAGCTTATTTTCGCGGTTGGGCGAGCCGATCATACCGGACTTGCAGACGTAGATGTCGAGATGGCCATCTCCGTTCACGTCGGCCATTGTGACCCCGGTCGTCCATCCGGTACTGTCCTTCACGCCAGCCGCTTCGGTCCCCTCCTCAAACTGGAAGCCGCCCTGATTGAGGTACAGGGCATTCGGGCCCATGTTGGCCGTAAAGTAGAGGTCCGTACGTCCGTCGCCGTTCACGTCTCCGGCTGCTACCCCGCCTCCATTGTACAGATACGTGTAGTTCAACACGTGACGCCCGGGCCGCCCCTCGATGTCATTTGAGAACGTGATCCCGGTGGAATCCGCCGGAAGAAACGAAAAGAGCGGCGTTCGCTGTGACGATTCACATCCGGAAAGTCCCCCAATGAGTGCGAGGACGACGAGAATGCGTGTCCACTTCATGTTGGACGTCGATTGATTCTCGAGAAGAAGAAATTCCGAGTTGCATTCCATACGACAGCCCTCCCTGATCCGAGGCCGTTGCCGGCCGGATCCGGGGAGGGCTGTCCAGGAATGATCACTCGGCAGACAAAGGCCTCTGCGATCTTCCAAAGGAGTCCCGTCCGCTCGTCTAGTTATAGCCAGGGTTCTGCTGAAGGACCGTCTCGCCTCCTTGCTGGCTCAGGTCGATCTGACGCTGCGGAATGGGGAAAAACTCGTTCTTGTCCTGAGTGAAGTCTCCACCCGCGAGGTTGTCGCCCGGAGCGTCTGGACCCGTCTCGTAGCTATAGTACTGATCGAGCTGGCTGTCTGCGATTCCCCAGCGTACCAGGTCATAGAAGCGATGTCCTTCCATTCCCAGCTCGAGCATACGCTCGTACCGGATCTTCTTC
>JAHENZ010000299.1 GCA_018609755.1 Salinivenus sp.
ATCCCGAATGCGGCGAATCAGTGGCTTCGAAGACCTACCAGAGCTGAAAAACGCGCTGAAAGAGACGACTTCTGACGAAGACTGACACTGAGGGGACGAACCCCTTCTCTCCTCGTTTCAACTAGACTTGCATACTTGCCTCAGAGTGGGTCTTTTCCCACAAAAGCATTTGAGGTCTTTGAGCTGAAACGCTCAATGCTTGAGTTATTTGGACCCGATACTGCACGTCTGATTTTAGATTTTACTACAAAATTAAGTGGGGTGCGCGATTTACTAGACGCGGATAGGGCAACTCGGCAAAATACCGCACTATCCGTCTACATAGCAGCGACCGTTGGCCTCGTACCCGAACTAAAAGAGGCCTTGGAAAACGAAGGCGGAGAATACATCCCCTATGTAGTGCCTGAAATACCAGATTCGGATGAGGCTTATTCTAGTCCTCCGCCGCTGGACAATAGTCCATTTCCAGATATTGCAAACAGCGATTAGAGTGCTATAACCCCCGCTAGAGGTGACGGATTTCTGTTGCCGACATCGATCGAGGTCGGTTGAGGGGTTTCGACTTCGCTGAACGAGAGTGACGATGCGAACGAATGAAAACTCCAGTCTGCGTTACAGTTTGGACTGTGACAGTTTAAGCTGAACGTTTTCCTGTCGGATCGGATGATTTTTCGTTATGTAGACGAAAAAGATGGATTATACGCTAGAGGACGACGAGGAACTGGAGCAGCTTATAGAGGAATTGTCTCATGATATCGTCTATTCGAAGGTTTACTATGACTTATTTCGTGATCTTACGGGCTCGATAGAGGAATACGGCCGGGAGTTCGATCAAACTCCGGTTTTCTGGAATCTAACCCTTCAAGCTCACAAAGATGCCTTCTTTATTCGGCTTTGCCGGGTTTATGATCAACAGGATAATGCTCTCCATCTACATAACTGGCTGAAAATAATCCAGGCAAATATCCACCTTTTCGAGGCTGATCGTTTCAAGGAACGCACCGACACTACATTCAGCCGAGTTTTGGATAGCGAGGCAAGGAAACCAGATCTAGACCAGCTAAAAGAGGATGTTAAACTTGTCAAACCCTCAAACCCTCTAGTCAAAAGGTTGATGGTGCTGCGAAATAATGTATTTGCCCACCGTAGCGCAAGCGGAGCCAAACAGGATATAGACTTTTTTGAGGAGTATCCCATTCAATACTTGGAGGTCGAGTCGCTTATTGACCGCGCAATCAACATATTGAATCGGTATAGCGGCCTATTTCAAGCAACGGAGTACTACGATGAGATAGTTGGCGGTGACGACTACGAGTTTATTTTAGAATCGATAAGATCAGAGATCGAAAGAGCCGACGAGAGAATCGAAGAGAAACTGAGCAGACTTGAAGATTAGAAGGCTACATAACCCCCGATAGAGCTTGCGGAGGGCTGTTGCAGTCATCGATCAGGGTTGGTTAGACGGTATGGGGTTCACTGGTCGGAAGTGGCTACGCCGGAGGATGGAAGTTGCGACTGACGTTATTATTTTGGGACGGTTCGATTCGGTTTGGCATTTTCTCGCCCTCCGCATCTCAGCTACTACGTTATCGTCCAGCTTGGACGCATCTACCGCGAGGAGGGAGGCGGGGGCGGATCGAACTCGCGGTCGGCATTTCGGGTGAGCACAATTCCCGCTCCCCCGGCAAGAAGGACCGCCAGACCCTGAAGTGCCAGCATCCCGTAGTCGATCTGTGCGGTCGGCCGGTCAATTCGCGATCCGCCCGCCCGACCGCGTTCCGCGTCGAAGGTGCGGACGTACGTCAGTGGGGGCTGGTAGATCGGACTCCACCGCAGCTTGTCGCTCGGCTGGATGCGCCAGGGGCAAAGGAACACCGACCCCAAAATGAGGGCCGCGAGTGTGGTGGCGAGCACCGTGTTCTGGCGATCGTTCACCGGACTGCGTCATCTGTGGCACAGAACGAGAGTTGTGCTGCGTCAATCGTCATTCGGTGGGAGTGTTCGTCCCAAACGATGTCGTAGGGACGATCCGCTGAGTTCTCATTCCAATTTGGGCGTCTCCCAGGGAATCCAGCGGGAGAGATTGGGATCGTACGGGCTTCGCTCGATGTCCGTCTTGGGGCCGTCCTTCCCGAGCAAAAATTTGTCGACGAAGGCCGCGACCTCCGGCCGCTGGCTTTCGGGGAGCTGGCAGTGCTTGTGCTCTCCGACTTTGGAAAAGCCGAACCGTTCGGGGACGCCCAGGGCCGCCCAGATCGTTTCCGCGGCCTTGGAGGCGACGTGGCCGGACTCTTCTGCCAGCCACTCGTGTGAGGGGTTTCCTAGAACGAGCAGGGCGCGGGGCGCGACCATTCCCATCACCTCGTGATGATCGAAGGGCAGTTTGGTCACGGCGTCGTTGAATCGGCTGAGGTTCTCGCGATACCAGGGCGCGCCTTGCGCTCGACTCAAGGTTTCGCGCTTCCCCTCCAGGGTTTCCGTCACGCGCCAAGCGGCATCGCCCCCGCCTCCGGGCTCCTGTGCGATTGTTAAGGTGATCCGCTCGTCGAGGCCGCTGGAAAAGAGGGAGATTTTTCCCGCAAAGGAGCAGCCGGTGATCGCGAGCCGCGAGTGATTGAGATTGAGCTCCGACGCCTGCTCCAGGCCGTCAATTAGGCGGCTCACGCCCCAGGCCCAGGCCGAGAAGAAGCCGGCTTTCGAGTCCGGGTAGAGCTCATAGAATCCGCCTTGGCCTCGCTCAACGTCTTCAAATCCAGGGGGTGCGATCTGTTGGAGGTTATACTGGACAGTGGCAACGTCGCGGTCGGTAAAAATATCGGAGGGAAGGCTCCCGGTGCCAGTAAAGCCCACGCCGATGACGACGGGAAAGGGGCCGTCGCCCTCCGGAATGGTAACCGGGGCCATGAGGGAGAGGGAGTTGCCATTTTCCTCAACGGTGACCGTGAGAGTGTCGTCAGACAGGGTGGTGCTCAGGTCCTCCGGTGGGTCCGGTTTGGGGCCCAGCTCGTAGTGCTGGACTTCGGTCCGGATCTCGGCTCGACGGCATCGCCAGTCTGAGAAGTTCGAAATGCGTCCGTGGGTGGTGTCGGCCCACGCGAACGGATCGGGCAGGGCCTCGATGGACGGCAATTCGTTGACGGACGGCAGGGGAGGTTCTGTGCAGTCCGCGCCGGTGTTCTCGACGTCGTATGAAAGCGGCACGTCCTGAGCGGATGTGTTTTGAACGCCGCACGCACTCAGCAACAGCAGGAATATGACGATTCTTGTCTGCATTTTACTAGATGTGGTGATTTTATGAGTTGGTAGTTAAGCAGAAAACATATGAAACGGTGGGGGCAACCCCAATCGCCGGGCAGAGGGGATTCGCAGGCTGCCGGTTCGTTGTGTTGCAGAAGCAGAGATCGGATTCAGGGCGTGCACTTGTGGCACTGGAGATCAGTAGCAGAGGGGGCATCGAAGGGCCCGTTCGGTATTTGGGCGACCGATCAAGAACTTTGAACAGGGGACGAGATACAGAGAGGGAAATGTGATCCGTATTTTTCCTCCAGCGCGTACGTATTCGTGCCCGTTCTCGCTGCCTCGCTTCCGTTTCTAGGTGAAGTTGTCGGCCTGTTTGCCTTGAGCGCCTTGATCGCGTACGTCTGTACGCGGATCCGGCTAGTGCCCATCGCCGGCTTTCTGCTGACGGGCGTCATGGTGGGGCCGCATGCACTTGGGCTCATCCAGGACCCAGAGCTGGTCTCGACGCTGGCAGAGATTGGCGTCATCCTTCTCCTCTTCGAAATCGGGATCGAATTCAGTCTGGGCAAGCTGGCCCGCCTGAAACGCGCCATCGGAATTGGGGGCGGGTTGCAGGTGGGCGGGACGATTCTCGTGGTGACACTGGCGGGATGGGCCGCCGGCATTAGCTGGGCCTCAAGTGTCTATACCGGTTTCCTTGTGGCATTGAGCAGTACCGCCGTGGTTCTGAGTCTTCTCGCCGACCGGGGGGAGACGGACACGCCGTCCGGCCAACTCTCGCTCGCGATGCTCATCTTTCAGGACCTCGCTATTGTCGCGATGATTTTGATCATCCCGATGCTGGCAGGCACCGGCGGGTCCGGGTGGGGGGTCGTTGGTGCGCTGGGACAAGCGGCCCTCGTTATCGTCGTTACGCTCGTTCTGGCGCGAAACATTGTGCCGTACATTCTGGAGGCGGTCGCCTATGCCCGACGGCCCGAGCTCTTCGTGCTGGTGGTGGCGGCCATCGGGCTAGGGACGGCCTGGCTCATGAGCCTCGCGGGGATCAGTTTGGAGCTGGGGGCCTTCCTCGCAGGGCTCGTCGTCAGTGAAAGTGAGTACAGCGAACAGGCGCTGAGTGAGGTCCTGCCGTTCCGCTCCCTCTTCAACGCTGTCTTCTTTGTGTCGGTGGGCATGCTCATGGACGTGTCCTTCTTTCTCGAAGAGCCCCTCCTGCTACTGGGGGCCGTGGTGGGGGTCTTAGGAGTAAAGGCCCTCATCACCACTGCGTCGGCTCTTGCGCTGGGCGTCCCGATCCGCACTTCGGCAGCCGTGGGACTGACCCTCGCCCAGATCGGCGAATTTTCGTTTGTGCTGGAGCGGACCGGTCGGGCCGTGGGGCTTTCGCCGTTGGGCTTCGGTGAGGCGGGAGAACAGACGTTCATCGCGACGGCCGTCCTTCTCATGCTGGGCACGCCCGCGCTGCTGAGCGTAGGGCCGGGGCTGGGGCGCTGGTTGCAGGGGACCGTGCTGGGACGTCTGTCGGAAGACACCGACGCGGCTCCGGCGACGGGCGAGACCGAGCTCGAGGATCACGTCGTCATCATCGGCTTCGGTCCCGCGGGACGGCGGCTCGCGCAGGTGCTCCACGAGGACGATTTGCCCTTCGTGGTGGTGGATCTGAATCCGCGGTCGGTGAAAGAGGCGCGAGAGATGGGATACCAGGCCATCTACGGCGACGCGACCCGGGGGCCGCTGTTGGAGGAGGCGGGCATCCAGCGAGCAAAGCTCTGCGCTATTGTCGTGAACGACCAGAACGCAGCATACCGCATGACGCACGTGGCCCGGCACGAGAATCCGACGCTCCAGCTCATCGTGCGGACCCGGTTCCTGAGCGAGCTCGACCGGTTCCGAGAGGCGGGGGCCGACGTGGTGGTGCCGGAGGAAATCGAGACCTCCGTCCAGATTTTTGCTCACGTGCTTCAGGCCTATCAGGTGGACCCGAACGAGATTGAGGCGCAGGTGCGGACCATCCGGAATCACGACTACGAGTTGCTACGCGGCGACACGGACCACGGGGAAAACTTTCTGCTGCAGGGGCTCAATGAGGAGGACGTGCGCACCCGCACGGTACGGCTCCGAGACGAGTGTCCAGCCGCGTCGCGCACGCTGAACGAGTTGGCCCTGGAGGAGAACTACGGCCTGACGGTGCTCGCGGTGCGCCGAGACGGGGATACCCACTCGGCACCCGGGGACGAGTTCGCTCTACAGCCCGGAGATCGCCTCGTGGTGGTTGGGTCTGCCGCCGCGTTCGCCGCGAGTGCCGATCTGTTTCGGGTGCCCGAATCGGGCCGTATCGGTACGAGCGACGGAAACCGCACGGGGGCGTCGGTGTGAACGGAACGTGGGGATAGGGACGGAAAAGTTTCCAAAGCAGATCGCAATGCCATGTCGACTGACCACGAGAGACAGGACGAATCTTCCACCGCGTCCCCATCGGCCCGGGAGCACACGGAGGAGGCGCTGGAGTACATGGCGCAGTTTGGCGTCGAGCCGGAAGGGCAGGTGCGTCCCTTCCTCCCGCCCAGTGCCCGCCAACAGGACATTGACCGCCTGCCCTACGAGCACGACGTGCGGCAGCGCGTCCACTACGAGACGGAGCCCGGCGAATTTTCGGCCGTGTGCCCGTTTTCGGGGCTCCCGGATTCCGGCACGGTGCGGGTGGAGTACGTTCCGGGCGACTGGATCGTCGAGCTGAAGAGCTTCAAATACTACCTCATTTCGTGGCGCGACATCGGGGTCACTCAGGAAGACGTAACGGCGTACATCTTCGAGGATCTGCGTGCCGAGCTGGAGAATCCAGAGACGCTGGTTGTGACGACCGAGTACACCGTGCGGGGAGGCATCAACACCACCTGCACCGTCGACAGCTGGCAGCAGTGATCTCCCGTTTGAGTTGTCCTTACGCGTCCGGTTTTCCGGTCCCTTGTGACGAGACCAATCGTTCAATTGCGGAAGGCGTCACAGCTCCTCGCCCGGGGGGCGAGATCAGTTTGACGGCGCGTTCGGATTTTCGGGCGGGCGCTCGTACCCGGTGAGGCGGCGGTCCACCCACGCGGTGTCCACGCGCATGAGGAGCATGTTTGCGGCGCGCGGGGCACGCGAGGGGAGGGACTGAAGGCCTGAAAAATTCTGTTGCACGATGGGAGCCTCTACCCATTTCTGGAGGTTGGTGTACCGATAGGCAAACCAGACCTGAGCAAGGGCATTCGGGCCGGAGTTGTACACGGCCTTGATGGAGTCGAGCCGGGTCACCTCTGGAATGGCGTAGCAAAACATCGGCTCGTAGCCGCGGGACTGCGCGATCTCGTACTGGGTTTGTTTTCCTTTCTGGGTAATCGAGAACCGATGTACCGGAAGACCGCCCTGGCTCCGGGTGACGGTCGTATCCAGCAATCCGACCTCGGACAGGGCCAGAAGTTGGCGGTACTGGAACGAGGGATTGTTCGGGTTGGGGTTCGCGATGCTCACGGGGTACGCGTTGGGCGCATTCTGGGCGGCGGGAACGAGACAAAACTGGTTGAATGCCGCAAGGGCTTCTCCAATGGCTTCCCGGGCCTCGTCCGGGGTTGGGGTTGGGCCCTGTTCGTCTTGAATCACAACTTCGGTGGCGGAACTGCCCCCGCAAGCCAACAGGCCGAAGCCAACGAGACATGTTAGGATGAGAAGAAGAGGAAAACGATAGAAGGGGAAGGACATGAGGATAGAAGCGAGTCGCCAAGAAGGGGATTCGCTCAAATTGTAAGAAGGAGGAATGAGGAGGACAAGAGGACAGGGAAAAGCAGAAGGTTCTCCCTCAGAAACGTGTGGTCCTTGAAAGAAGTCAGACGCCGGAGCGATCAGGTTGGAACCCCCGTCGGCGTGCGTGACTATGATGTCTCTGTAGGTTTTTCGCCACTCTCAGTCTCTTGTGATCTGGTCATTGCGCCCCACTATACCGATGAAACGATTCCTCCTTTATGGTCTCCTCTCTCTGTTACTTGCGTGGACGGGTCCCGTCCTGGCCCAAACGACGTCGTTTGGATCGACGGCTCAACAGAACGGCTTCGGACGGGCGATCGACATTGACACCCAGCGCTTGTACGTAGGAGAAGCCCAGAATTCGCACTCTCCTGGTCGTGTGTACGTCTACGAGCAGGGGGACGACGGAGAGTGGACCGAAACGGCGTATCTGGAGGCCGATGACGGATCGGTAGGCGACACCTTCGGCACGTCCGTGGACGGAGAGGGGGACGTGCTTGCCGTGGGAGCTCCGTCGGCTAATGCGGCGTACGTTTTCGCTCCGGGGAGCGACGGATGGACGCAGGTCGCTCGTCTCACAGTCGACGACAGCACGTCCGGATTGGGGCGGAGCGTCGCCCTCGCGGATGGACGACTCTTCGTTGGGACGCAGAACACTGTGACGGTCGCCGAGGGCGATACGACGACCACGGCGGCGGTTCACGTCTTCACGCAGCAGAACGGCGAATGGGCTGAATCGACCGTGCTCCGGGGAAGTCAGTTGTCCAGCGGCGCCGGATTTGGCGAGAGCATTCTTGCCTCGTCGGATCACTTGCTCGTGTCTGCTCCGAAGCGTGACGGGGGAGCGGTCGTTGCCTTCCAGCGTGACGGAGACGGCTGGAGTGAAATTCAGACGCTCTCGGCCGGCGAACTCGGGAATAGTGCTCGATTTGGGTCGGCGCTGGAGTGGGCCGGAGATCACCTTCTTGTGGGGGCTCCCCGGGCCTACGGGGCCACCGGGACCGCGTATACCTTTGCGTTTGATTCGAGCGCTGAGTCCTGGCGAAATCAGGGACGGCTGCTTCCCTACGACGGTACGTCCCGCCATCTCTTCGGGAGGGGGCTGGCCTACGATGGGACGGACCTCTGGATCGGTGCTCCGGGAGCGGAGAACCAGTCCGGGGCACTCTACCGCTTCCAGCGTACCGACAGTACGTGGAGCAGCGTGCGCCGCGTGACACATTCGGCCGCCGAGTCGGGCAATGCGCTCGGCGCCACCCTGGCGGCAAACGATCAGGTCGTGGCCACGGGCCTGCCCGGCGATGACCACGGGGCGGGCACCATCGGGCTCTACGCTCTGGCTGATAATAACTGGACGCAGCAGTCTACGATTGCCCCCACCACGGGCAAAGTGTTTACGGCTCTCACGGGGGAGAAGCGGCCCTGCTCCGATGGGAGCGTGCAATCCTTCAACTGTGAGAACGTCGACCTACAGTCGTTCCTTCCGATCTCCGACATTGGGGGTGAGCGGGGGATCGATCTCAACGACATCTGGGGCTGGACCGACCCGCAGACCGGCACCGAGTACGCCCTCGTGGGACGCACGGACGGCACCGCGTTCGTGGACGTGAGCGATCCGACCAATCCGGTGTACGTGGGCGAGCTGCTGCTCACCGAAGGGGCCCGCATCAACTCCTGGCGTGACGTCAAGGTGTACGAGAATCACGCGTACGTCGTGGCCGACAATGCCGGCGAGCACGGGATGCAGATCTTTGATCTGACCCGCTTGCGGGAGGTGTCCCCCAGCGAGATGCCGAAGACGTTCGACCACGACGCTCTGTACGAGCAGGTCAACAGCGTCCACAATATCGTCATCAACGAGGAAACGGGATATGCCTACGCCGTGGGCAGCAGCGGCGGCGGCAAGACGTGTGGAGGCGGGCTCCACATGATCAACATTCAGGATCCGCAGAATCCGACCTTCGAAGGGTGCTTCGCCGACAAGTCCACCGGCCGTTCGGGCACGGGCTACACGCACGACGCCCAGTGCGTCATCTACGAGGGGCCGGACCAGGAATACCGAGGCCGCGAAATCTGCATCGGCTCGAATGAGACGGCCATCAGCGTTGCCGACGTGACCGAGAAGGACAGCGCCCAGGCGATCTCGACGGTCTCCTATCCGGATCACGCCTACGTCCACCAGGGCTGGTTCACGGAGAATCAGCGCTACTTCTACCAGAATGACGAGCTCGACGAGCTGCAGGGCAAGGCCGATCAAACTCGTACCCTCGTGTGGGACATGAAGGACCTCGACAATCCGAAGCTCGTGACCGAGAAGATGCTGCCGGAAAAGTCTACGGACCACAATCTTTACGTGAAGGGCGATCGGATGTACCAGTCCAACTACAAGAGCGGACTGCGCATCTTCGACATTAGTAACCCGACGCAGCCGGAGGAGGTGGCCCACTTCGACACGCAGCCGTACGGCGATAACAGTCCCGGCTTCCAGGGCTCGTGGAGCAACTACCCGTACTTCGAGAGTGGCATTATTGTCGTGTCGAGCATCGGTGAAGGCATGTTCGTCCTCACCCCGTCACGCCAGGAGCTGTAAGGGGGAGAAGTGAGCTGTGATGCGTGGAGTGTAGCCCAACACTACGCTTCACGCATCACGTGTTCACGATTCACTTCCGGCTTCGTCTTTCTTCCGTCAAACGCCCAAGCCTATTATGCGACGCCTGTGTTTGCTGCTTCTCCCGCTTCTGCTCCTGTGTGCGTGGCCGACGACGAGCCAGGCCCAGAGCCCGAAGCTCTACGTCACTAATCAGGGCGAGGCCACGGTTTCGGTCATTGACATGGAGACACAGTCGGTCGAGACCACGATAGACTTGAAAGAGCGCGGGTTTTCCGAGAACGCCAAGCCGCATCACGTGGTGGCCGAGCCGGACGGGTCGCACTGGTACGTGACGCTGATCGGCGCCAACACCATTCTCAAGTTCAACCGGCAGAACGAGATCGTTGGGAAGGTGACCGACTTCGAGGTGCCGGGATTGTTGGCCCTCCATCGCTCGTCGGATCGCCTCTACGCGGGACGCTCGATGAGTGCTGTTGACCCTCCGAAAAGCATGGGCGTCCTGAACCGGGAGGAGATGGCCGTTACCGAGCGCATCGACACGTTTTTCCCGCGTCCCCATCCGATTGCGGTGACGGAGGACGGCACCCACGCATTCATCGCCAGCCTGGCGACGAATCAGCTCATGGGCATGAGTACCGAGTCGGGGGAGACGACGCTTACGCGGCTGGGGGGCGATACGCAGACGCTCGTCCAGTTTGCCATGACGCCGGACGGCAATACGATGCTAGCAGGGGGGCAGCGTACCGGCCAACTCCTTCTCTTTGACGCGAGCGAGGCCCCTGCCCTCACCGTCACCGATACGCTTCAGGTCGGCAAGCAGCCCTGGCATCCGGTCATTTCGGGAGACGGAACGACGGCGTACGTGCCTAACAAGATGTCTCACAGCGTAAGCGTCGTGGATCTCACCAATCCCAGCGTGACCACCACCATTGAAGGGAAGGGCCTGGCCCAGCCGCACGGCACGGTCCTGTCGCCGGACGGTCGGTACCTCTTCGTTTCCAACAACAACCGGAAGGGCACTTATACGCCCGAGGGCGACAATTCCAAGGCGGGGACCGTCACGGTGATCGACACGAAAACGAACGAGATCACGAAGGTGATCGAGGTGGGGACGTATCCCACCGGGCTGGGCACGTTTGGGGGGCAGCGCGCCGTGATGGCGAGTGAGTAAGCCGTTTACCGTCGTGGTTCTTTTTGAGGGAGGAGGGGCCTGTGGGGCTTCCTCTATTGGAAAGACGGGAGATGGGGGGTAGGCGATAGGAGAGGGGCGTATGAGGCGCCCGGTTGTACCCTTTGTCTTCTCTCTCCTTTTATCCCTGCTGGGCGGCCTTTTCGGGGGAGCGATGATCGAAAAATATGAGGTTGAATCAGCAGAAACGCACCCCGCACATGCGCTCCATTGCCTCCCTGCTTGCAGTCCTCTTCGTTGGAAGTCTACTGTGGATGGGGTGTGCCGGGTCGTCGCAGACGGCGTCCAATGCCCCGTCGACATTTCCGGAGGACTATCGCCGGGTGGTGCGGCCGAGTGTCCCGGTCGTGGATGCGTCGGGCACGCCCATTCAGAATCCGTTCTACGGGGGCTTCAATACGCCGCGGCCCCAGTTCGTGGACATCGACGGCGACGGGGATGACGATCTTTTTGTGCAGGAAAAATCCGATCAGTTGGCGTTCTTTGAGCACGTAACGGAAGGGGACTCTTCGCGTCTCGTCTGGCGGAGCGACGATTACCGGGATCTCTCGATTGGTGAATGGTTTCGCTTTGCGGATCTCGATCGGGACGGTGTGCCCGACCTGCTGGCCGAGCAGCCGTACAGCCACCTTCGCACCTACCGGAACACCGGCACAGCCACCGACCCCTCGTTCGAGCTCTACGCCGACACGATGCGGACGCCGGACGGGGAGGCGATCTTCTCCGACCGCCAAAACATCCCGAACGTCACGGACCTCGACTGCGACGGACGCCTGGATCTCTTTCTGGGACGGCTCGACGGCACCATTTCCCGGTACGAGGCCACTGATTCGACGGGGATGCCGACTTTTGCCCACGTGACCGACGACTTTGAGGGCATCGAGATCGTAAATCAACAGATCGGGGTTCGGCACGGGGCCAACACCCTGACGTTTGCTGACGTCGACGACGACGGCGACTCGGATCTGTTCTGGGGGGACTTTTTTGAGCCGGGCCTTCTTCTCATTGAAAATACTGGGGCCTGCGGAAATCCCGTCCTGAGCGGAGAGCCGGAGCCGTTCCCTCCATCCAATCCGTTAAAGACGAGTGGGTACAACGCGCCCGCCCTCACCGACTGGACGGGCAACGGGCAGCTCGACCTCTTCGTCGGGGTGCTGGGCGGGGCCGACGATGCCAACGCCAGCCTCGCCGATAATTTCTACTTTTACGAGCATCGAACTGACGGCTACCACCTCCGCAGCCGGCAGTTTGTGGGCGGGCTCGACGTCGGCAGCGAAAGCTCGGTGGCGATGGGGGATCTTAACGGCAACGGCGCTCCCGACCTGCTCGTCGCCAACAAGATTGACCCGAAGCAGGGCGCGACCTCTCGTATCTACCGTCTCGTCCGCACCGACTCCACGTACGAACGGCGGGGGTCGCTCGACCTGTCCTCCGCATACCACTACGCCCCGGCCCTCGGCGATCTCACCGGGGACGGCGCCGCCGACCTCGTGCTTGGGACGTGGAAGGGGCGCATTGCCGTGCACCGCAGTTCGGGCGACGGGACCTTCTCTGTGCTCGACGACGCGATGATCCAGCGAGATCGGCGCCACGCCACGCCTGTTCTCGGCGACCTAACGGGCGACGGCACGCTTGACCTCGTGGTGGGCGCTGCCGACGGCTCCGTCTTTCTCTACCGCAATACCGGATCGGCGCAGGAGCCCTCCTTCGGCCAACCGTCGCAGATCTTGCCCGCCAGCGACGCGCGGTCTCGGAGTGCACCCACCCTTCACGACGTGAATCGCGACGGCACGCTTGACCTGCTGATCGGGGCGGAAGAAGGACTTTTCGTTCTGGAAAATACCGGAACCCCGGCGAACCCGTCGTTCGAGTCCTCTCCCACGCCGGTGTCGATCGAGGGAATTCCTCGTCTCGCAACCCCCGCGACGGGGGACCTCGACGGCGATGGGCGGGTTGATCTCGTGTCGGGGAGTGAGCGGGGCGGGATCGTGCTCTTTCAATCCCAGCCGTAGGTGTTTTGTGGCTTTTCCGTTCGGTATCCTACTCCCAGATTCATTCTGTACTGATGGCCTCTGCACTCGTCATCGCCGCCCACGGCTCGCACCTCAATCCTGATTCCAGTACCCCCACCTTCGATCACGCCGATCGGATCCGCGAGGTCGGTGCCTTTTCGGAGGTGCGGGAGGCGTTTTGGAAGGAGGAACCGTCCTTTCGGGAGGTGTTGCGCACCCTCGATGCAGAGGAGGTCTACGTGGTGCCCCTCTTCATCAGCGAGGGCTATTTTACCGAGCAGGTCATCCCCCGCGAGTTGCGCCTCGACGGCTGGACGCCGGAGGCCTGGGCGTCGGACGGGGTGAGCGCCACGGCCGCCACGTTTCGGCCCCGCGACGTCGAGAAGCAGGTGCACTACTGCGGCCCCGTGGGGACCCACGACGCCATGAGTGACGTCATGGCCCACCGGGCCGACACGGTGCTGGATGCACGCGCCGGATCGCAGGTAGGGCTCGCCGTGGTGGGGCACGGCACCGAGCGCAACGAGAATTCGGCAAAGGCCGTTCAGTACCACGCGGCTCGGCTCCGGGAGCAGGGGCGCTTTACCGAAGTAAAGGCCCTCTTCATGGACGAGCCGCCGGAGGTAGACGAACTCACGTCGCATTTCGACAGTGAGGACATCGTGGTGGTGCCCCTTTTTATTGCGGACGGCTACCACACGCAGGAGGACATTCCCGAGGACATTGGGCTGACTTCGGACTACCGGACCGGCTATGACGTGCCTGCGATGGTGGACGGGCATCGTGTGTGGTACACCGGCGCCGTCGGCACGGATTCGCTCGTGGCCGACGTAATTCTCGAACGGGCCCGTGATGCAGGAGCCTCCATCCCGGCGAACCGTCTCGACGATGCGCACTCTTCTCCTCAGCCTGTGTAGCCAATGGCCTCCTCCGACGTTGATCGACTGCGTGCCCACGCGGCAGAACACGGTATTGATACGGATACTCTCTCCCTAACGGTCGTTGACGATCGGTATCGACTGGTAGTAGACGGAACGGTCTACGAGGATTTGACGGAGGGCGAGGTGCGCGATACGCTTGCGACGCACCCGGCCGCCGTTCGAGAGTGGGCATTTTGGCACCGACGCGCCCCTCAAGCCGACGCGCGGTGGGCGTTCCTGCGATGGATTGAAGACGCTGACGCCCATTCTTCGCCGTCCGACCGGCGGGCGGCGCTCACGGAGGGAGAACAGCAACGCTGGGGACAACTGCTCGTCCGCGTTCGGCTGAACGACGCGCAACGGAGAGCCTACGAGCTCCGGCACGTGGACGACGCGGATCGGTCGGCCGAGCAGCTCGACGCGTACGACGATCCGCGGACGGCGCGCGCCCTTGCAAAGTATGACAATGACGGACGGTATCGCCCGCTCGCGACGGCCCCTACACTGCAGACGGGATGGGTGTTTGCGGGGCTGGAAGCGGACGCACTCGTGCAGGCCGTCGATTTTTTCTATCCGGCCACCATTGCGAACTGGCATCGCGAGCGCACCGGCACGCTGGACGTCACGCACTGGGCCGAGACCACGGAGCGTCAGACCGGCATCTACGCGGTGACTGAAGAATTGGACGGCGCCGCCGTAGACTGGGTAGCGGAAGCCTGCTGCGTCGACTCGCAGTGTCTGAAGCGCCGGCAGTGGGACGAAACAGCGGATCGGACACTGGATGTCGCCCGCGGGGACGGGACGTTTCCCTGCCGAGAACCCTGCTCGCTCGTCATCGCAGCGGCCCGCAAGTGGGCTCTCCTCGAACGTGAAGACCAACAGACCTACACGGTGCAGCTCACCCCCTCCGAGAAAGAGCAGCTAGAGACCATGCTGGACGCCGTGGCCGACGGGACGACGGATGAGGTCCGTGAGGCCGACGTGGGAAATGCGGCCAACCGGTACCGGGCACGGTATCTACGGGCGAAGCGCGCCGGCGATGAGCTCTTCGAATCCCCCGAAGACGACGAATAGGTTGTCGTGGCCGTTACGAAGACCAGAGGCCACGAACGAATGTCTTCACGCGACCGGACAAGGACGCTTCTGAATCTTTCGTTTGCTCCGTCTCCTCCGGGTCCGAGGGGCCGTCTGGAGAAGTATCGTTAAGGTCTAGGGCCAGATTTAGCGCTTCTAGATTCTCCTGGAGATGACTGGTGAGGCGGTTCCGTGTCGATTCGGAAAGGGCACTGTACCCTCCATTCTTCAGGGACTCAATGGCTCGACGGTGGTGCTGGCGAGCCCGATGCAACTCCGTGGTCGAGCACTGCTTCAGTTTCCGAACAGCGGTTTCGAGGTCATCGCCCGACACCTCGACGGGCATCCGCACCGCTGCGAACGACTGAGGACCGCTCCGGGATGAGGAGGTGGACTGAACGGATGTATCGGAGGGAGGGGTCATGTCAGCAGTCGGTGTTGAGCATCGAAGAACAAGTGGTTTTGATTTCGGAACCGCTTCCATAAACGCGCCAAGTGCTTCAAATTTTTCAGGAGACGGTTAATTCTTTGCGACAAACCTCGGAAGAACTCTAAAAACGTGAGCTACAGACCCTAGCGTCCTCAATTATGAGATAGGATGCTTGAAGAAGTGAAGGAGAAGAAGCGCAAGGTGCATCCTACTTTTGGTTCCGATCTCTTAACATGCTCCTCCAATCCCAGTAACTGCCGCGAGACGATTAGCATGGCGGTTCCGTTTGGCTGAGAGGAAGGAAGCGGTGACCGATCAGATCAACTCAGGGTCTTCCATCGAATGCACGACACGTGAATCACATGTTAGGGTGCGGGGTATACTTTACAGACTCTTAGCATCTCATGCGTGGTGCCGTCATGCTTCGTACGCTCAGGCCCATTCTGGTCGGACTGCTGGTGGGGGGGATGAGCCTCAGTGCGTGTTCCAGCGCTGAGACGACCCGTCCTCGCCCCGGAAGCAGCGGAGTGATTCCGCCCGAAGCCCCGACCGTGGAGTCCTCCGCCCCAACGGAAGACATGGGGCCGCCCACGGACGTGGTCTCGCGCCTCATCCAGGAGGCTCTTGAGTCGGACGGAAGTTTCTCGTACGAGGCACTCGTGAATCGGCTGGGAACGCCGGAGAGCGTCGAGACCGAGTCCGTCGCGAACCAGTACGTGCAGGGTCAGGTCGATACGCTCCGCACTCTCGTCTATACCGGCATCGAGGCGCTGGTGTACGATGTCACCAACGACACAAAATCCTTTCTCGTCCGGCTCTCCATTTTCAGTACGCAGTATACCACGCCGGAAGGGATTCGGGTGGGACTCGGGGAAGACCGGGTGGTTGACGAACTGGGCCCTCCGACTCGTCGGAATGCTTCACAAGGGAAAATGATCTATCAGGAGAGCACGCCCACTCCCACGTCTATGGTGGTACGAGTCCAGGATGGTCGGGTCGTCCAGATCGACTGGGAATTCTACTTCACCTGAGTTGGCTCGGTGCGCGTGATTTTTCCGACCCTGTTCTGGGGGCCTTGGGGAACTCTGAGGCTGATTGCTGATCTCCCTCTCTCATCCCCACGGATTCGATCTGAAGGTTTCCTCTGGAGTGTGGAGTGAACGACTGCTCAACGAATGAGCTTGGAGGCACTGGGAGCGTCGTCGTGGCGTTGTTGACTGCAAGGAGAGGACGGATAACAGGCAGGAGGGCCAACACGTGACAGGGGGGCACGAGGGCAGAAGTGAGGCCATCTACACAGGGGGGAGTATAGGCCCTACGCACCTGATTCTGTCATGCTCGGGTACGCAACTCGCCGGTCTGCCGTCAGTTTTATCGTCTGGCACACATGATTTCCACAGCACCAGTTGTCCCCACCGTTCCATGGAGCTAAATGAAGTTCCGGACGTCCCCGAGGATGCCCCCCGTCCGTCGGAAACCGGCGGGCAGTTCGAACTCGTCTCCGACTTCGAACCGATGGGCGACCAGCCGAGCGCCATCCGCGAGCTCGTGGACGGGGTGGAGCGGGGGGACGAATACCAGACGCTGTTGGGGGCAACTGGAACAGGGAAAACATTCTCAGTGGCGAACGTCATCGAGGAGGTGAACAAGCCGACCCTCGTGATGAGCCACAACAAAACGCTGGCGGCGCAGCTCTACGGCGAGTTGAAGCAGTTTTTCCCCAAAAACGCCGTGGAGTACTTCATCTCGTACTACGACTACTACCAGCCGGAGTCGTACATCGTCCCCAGCGATACCTACATTGAAAAGGACGTGGCTATTAACGACCGCATCGAGCGCCTTCGATTGCGGGCCACCTCCGAGCTTGTAAGTGGACGCGACGACGTGATCGTGGTGGCGAGCGTCTCCTGCATCTATGGCCTTGGCTCGCCGGCGGAGTTTCGAAAAGAGATCGTGCCCATCGAACGGGGGCAAGAGATCGAACGCAACGATCTGCTTCGCCGCTTCATCGACCTGTTCTACGAGCGCAACGACATCGAATTCGAGCCCGGCGTCTTCCGCGTGCGCGGCGACGTGATCGACATTTTTCCGGCTTACCGCGAGGAGAAGGCCCTGCGGATTGAGTTTTGGGGCGACGAGATTGACCGCCTCGCGCTGATTGAGCCGGAGAGCGGTCGTGAGCTGGAGGAGGTTGACACGTTCACGCTCTACCCGGCCCAGATCTTCGTCACGCCCGAGGACCGGCTGAAGTCCGCCATCGAGAACATCAAGGAAGAGCTGCGCTGGCGGCTGGCGGTGCTCCGGGAGGAGGGCAAGATGGTGGAGGCCCAGCGCCTGGAGCAGCGCACCATGTTCGACCTCGAAATGATGCAGGAGGTCGGCTACTGCTCCGGCATTGAGAACTACAGCCGTCATCTCACGGGTCGGGAGCCGGGCGATCGGCCCTACTGCCTGCTCGACTACTTCCCTGACGACTTTCTGCTGGTGGTGGACGAGAGCCACGTCACGATTCCCCAGGTACGGGCCATGTACAACGGGGATCGACAGCGGAAGCTGAAGCTGGTGGAGCACGGCTTCCGGCTGCCGTCGGCCCTCGACAACCGTCCCCTCACGTTCGAAGAGTTCGAGGAGCTGACACCGCAGACCATCTTCATGAGCGCGACGCCCGCCGACTACGAGCTGGAGCAGAGCGGCGGCGTGTTCGTGGAGCAGGTGGTGCGCCCTACCGGCATTCCGGATCCGGAAATCGACGTGCGGCCCACCGAAACCCAGGTCGACGATCTGATGGAGGAGATCCGCAAGCGGGCCGAGAAGGGGGAACGCGTGCTCGTGACGACGCTCACGAAGCGGATGACGGAGGACCTGGCCGACTACCTCGACAGCTACGGCGTGGACGTGCGCTGGATGCACTCCGACATCGACGCGCTCGAACGCGTAGACATCATTCGGGGCCTGCGTCTCGGCGAGTACGACGTGCTGGTGGGGGTAAACCTGCTCCGCGAGGGACTGGACCTGCCGGAAGTGTCGCTCGTTGCCATTCTCGACGCCGATCAGCAGGGCTTCTTGCGGTCCGAGACCTCCCTCATTCAGACCGCCGGCCGCGCCGCCCGCAACGTGAACGGGCAGGTCATCCTCTACGCCGACGAGATCACGGAGGCGATGGAGAAGATGATGGCCGAGACGGAGCGCCGACGCGAGCGGCAGCTCGAATACAACGAGAAGCACGACGTCACGCCGGAGCCGATCGTCAAGTCGCCCGATCAAATCAAACGGGGGACGGCCATTGCCGACGAGAAGTCCGACGGAGAGGGCAGCAGCGAGCGGCATCACTACGGCAGTCCGGATCAGCTTTCGTCCGAGGTGGCCGATCCGGTGGTCGAATACCTGACGGACGATCAGAAGGAAGACCTCATCGAGCAGATGGAGGAGGAGATGGAAGAGGCGGCCGAGAACCTGGAGTTCGAGCGCGCCGCCGAGCTACGGGACAGCATCGAGGAGCTGAAGGAGCAGCTGGAGGAGGACAGCGGTTAGAGGATTGCCTTCCCGATTGTACTGAATTCACTGGCCAATCAGTAGGGGCCGACGGCTACTGGAGAGACTCGCGACGAGGAATATTGAAGGCGGAATTTGAAATTTAATCTCGATCAATAGAGGTTAAATGGACCTCACCTACAAAAAAAGACAGAGAATTATGTCATCTGGCCGCAGGTCATTTCTCGACACGCCTCTTCTCGCATCAGCCATCTTACTGATGGCTGTCTTCGGACTGGTCGCAATTGCGGGGGTATTTCTGAAGGTTCTCAAAGTGTCCAACTGGGAGCTGTTTATGCAGATTGGTTTCCTCGGAGAGGCGCTCGGGTTGCTTTTGGGAGTGACCTGGGCCGTGCGTGCACTCTGGCGATATGTCACCGGGAAAGGCCACGAGCCGGAATCGGTGTAGTCCGAGGGCCGTGGCTCTGAAGGCAACAGGAGGGTACCTCACACGGCCGTGACGCTCTCACGCGTTCGTCCGCACAGCCACCTGCTCGCGCTCGTCTCGTGCCGAAGCCGATGCAGGCGTCTGGGCGGCGTCGAGAGCCTGCTCCAGATCTTGAAGCAGGTCGTCCGTGGATTCGATGCCGACGGAGAGACGCACGAGATTGTGGGGAAGGCTGGTCGCCCCCTGTTCGTCGGACGGAAGGGAGGAACGGCTCATGGATGCTGGATGGGCGATGGTGGACTCCACCCCACCCTGTGTTTCGTCCACAGAGAACACGTCAGTGGTGCGTAACAAAGAGTCCAGGTTTATTTTCTCCTCATCTACCACGAACGACACGAGGCCCCCGTATCCGTCTTGCTGTCGGCGGGCCGTTTCGTGATCCGGGTGGTCGCGCAGGCCGGGATAGAAGACCTGATCGACGGCGGGGTGTTCGTCAAGAGCGTAGGCGACGGAGCGGGCGTTGTTTTCGTGCTGTTGCACCCGCACGGAGAGCGTCTTGGTCCCTCGCAGGATGAGTCGGGCGTCGGCCGGCGAGGCGTGAAGGGAGTGGCGCGCCGCTGCCGTTTCGAGCGCGTGCGCCAGCGCCTCCGTTTTGGCAACGACCGCACCGCCGGTCACGTCCGCGTGTCCGTCGAGCCGATGGATGGACGAGTAGACGACGAGGTCCGCGCCGTACTCGAGGGGCCGTTGCAGAATTGGGGACAGGACGGTGTTGTCAACGATGAGCAACAGGTCCTGGGCGTCGGCGAATTGGGCGAGGGCTTCCAGGTCGGCAATCCGCAACCGGGGCGTGGAGGGGGTTTCCACCCAGAGGGCCGCCGTGTTCGGGCGAACAGCGTCGGTGAGTGCCTCTAGGTCGGACACGTCCACGTAGGAGACGGAGGGCCTGTCTCGCTCGTCGAGGGGGGAAACGAGATGTCCCGTGTTTGGCGAGTACTCACGATCGCAGATGAGATGTGCATCCGCATTCAACAGATGCATGACCGCCGCCACAGCTGAACGTCCCGTCGAACAGGTGACGGCTCCCGCTCCACTATCGAGATCGGCAAGGGTCTCCTCGAGGCTCGACCGAATAGACGAGGACGACGAACAACGAGAGTCAGAGGGGCCTCCAGATACGTCAAGCGTGTGCGAAGGAGGCGGGGGACTGGAGGTACCGTCACCGCGAGGCCTGGGATCGACATCCCGACTGGCACGAGACAGCGTGGTCTCCGGATCGAAATCCATGAAAGCAGCCGCGTCTTGGTGAGCGAAGAAGGGTGGTCGGTCTCACCAAGACGACAGAGGACAGCCCCAGAGCCGCAGCATCTCCGCGGTCGAAGCGTTCCTCTCATCTTTCCCCAACACCGTTCCGATGAGACCGGAACAATGGGGCAGGACTTAGCACCAAGGCGGCTCACCACAAATTATCTGTGGCGAACCCGGTTGCCACGACGTCAACGGGCCTGTTCCCTCGGTCGTTCTTGATGAGACGCCTATTACAGTAGGTAGGGACGGGGGGAGTGTCAAGCGGTCTCAACAAATTCTCACACAGAAGCTATTCGCTTGCACCAATCGGTACGATGACGGACACTTGGTGAGTGAACACTTTTCGCGTTTGAAGCGTCATGGGACCTCGAGGCGCTACGATCATGTCACTTGCCACTGCAAATTCCGCTCCCCTTCGAAGGGGGGAGGTCACGCCCGGCTGGCCCGTACCCAGTGTGAGATGGCCGTCGTACTGGATCCGGATTGCGTCCCACGTGAGCCCACCGCCCCACGTCAGTCGCCACTCCGTCCACCGCTCCTCCTGGTCGCGTTTCGATTGGGCCGTGTGGTCCGTCTGCGTCATCCAGTAGCGAACGGTGTGGACCTGGAGTCCGCCCGCAAGATGCCACCCGGTTCCCCCTTGCCGGAGGCCGATGCGAACCGTAGAGTTGGCAAACGTAAAGTCGTTCGTAATGCGTCGCTCTCCCGGTGAAATAGTGCCGCCATCGGGCTGCGTAATGGTCTCCTGCGCGTTCGCCCAGGTCTCGCTGAGGATGGGCTCGAAGATCAGATCGATCCCGAACGTGGTTCCGTTCGCCTGCCGGGATACGCCCAGACCGACGTTGTACGCCCACGACGTGCCGGGGTCGCGGGGGATGTTCATCAGGTCGTAGTTCGGAATCTTAGGGTGGTTCTTTCGGTTGGTCGTAAGAGCCGTGCCCAGATTCCACGGAGAGGCACCGAGGGGCAGCACGTAGTCCAGGTGTAGGCCCCACGTGTTCGTTCGATCCTCGTAATGCTCAATGTGTGTTTCCCATCGGGCCCGTTGGTTGGAATCGCCCCGAAGAACTTCACCCTCGCTGTACTGCACGTCGTGCGTCATGTCGAGCCGGTTATGGAGAAGAAGTAAGCTCAGGGACTGGTCCGCCCATTCGCCCAGTAGCCCGACGCGCAGGTCCAGCCGGTGGCCGTCCTGGCGGAGGCCCTCGTTTCCGGGGTAGAGCAGCTCCACGCCGTCCATCGCCTTGAGACCGGCCCATTGAACCATCCCGGCAATAGCGACGTGGGACGACAATCGGATGCCGCCGAACGCCGTCGCGTACTGGTTCTCCGCAGCGGTTTCGCGCAGGGTGCGGGCAGGCGGAGCCGGTGCCACTGTGGTACGAGAGGCAAACGTGACGTTGGGACGGACGGTTGACCCCGGACTCGGTCCCGGGTCCAGCTGCTGAAGGGCCAGGCTGCCGCCCCCAAACCACCGCTTCGAGGTGAAGAGGCCGCCCACGGACAACGTCCGCGCGGCCCCGTCACCGTCTGTGATGGTGTAGTAGGCAGGGGCGCTGAAGACCCAGGAATCGTTCAGACGGGCCGTCTTGGCCGGGTTCACGAAGGCGTCCCCCAGCGAATCGCGAACCGCCACGGTTACGTTGCCCATTGCCCGCGTTCGAGACGGATGCAACTGGAATTGGCTGCCCGTCGCTACGGGCGTTGTTTCTACGGAAATGAACTGGGCGTCGGCAGGTGTGAGGACGCCGATGCCGCCCAACAGGAGTAGGAGGACCCCGAAGAGTCGGGGCACTGTTTCTGCAGAACACTGTTCGTATGACAGCATGAGAGGACGGACACGTGTGAGATGTGGACGAGAGGAAGGTTCACGTCCGAAACACGCGTCGGCCCAGCAGTGACCAGGAAGTCCACGAAATTTCCGCGCTTCCGTTCAAATCGGAGAGGTGTTTGTCATGTCAGAACGGACGATTTGGGCAATTGCACTCGGGGCAATCGTTCTCGATCTGCTGATGTTCATGGTTCCCATCGTGCCGTTTGTCGTGGCGTACGTTCTTCTGGTCCGTCCGCCCTGGTTTAAGGCATTCGTCGACGACCTCTACGATTCGTGATTTTCGGAACTCCGTGACCGGGCACGCTATCGACGAGGTCGGTTCTCCGAGCGCTGGGCCTCGTTTCTCACCGACTCCGGGGAGGTCGCGAAGTAGTACCACGAAAAGCCCCCCGTAATCACGGCGAACGCCAGTCCAAGCCCCAGCATTTCCTGAATGGAGGTTGCGGGGGCCGCTGTCAGCTCCGGAAGCGCCACGAGTCCTCCGACGAGTACGACGAACGCAAAAATAAAAAATCCAAAGTACTCGACGAGAACATTCATTTGGACGTACCGATCCATGCAAAAGTATTCGTGAGGTTGGGGGCGCCCGTACGTTCGGTCGGTTCTGAGCCTCTTCACGTATCGGTCGCCTCGGTTTTGTTTACGAGATCAGCGAGGATCCACAGGGACGGCACCCAGAGGCCCACGAAAATGCCGGCCTGCTTGCTACCGCTGAACCAGAGATAGAGGGAGAGAGCGAGTGCCAGAACCCCAGCGGCAAAGATCCACCCTTTACTGTTCGTCATGAAGAAGAGGGGACAGTTGAGAAAGAAAAATAAGTATTTGTGGTAGTTAAACTTCGACGGCAACTCAGTGGCGAGGTTGCACGAGCAAACCGTCGCCGTCAGATCGTTGCAGCAGTCGCACATTCTGGGGGAGAATAAGAAACTACGTCGTTTGGCGA
Organism: Salinivenus sp.; assembly: GCA_018609755.1. Taxonomy (GTDB): domain Bacteria; phylum Bacteroidota; class Rhodothermia; order Rhodothermales; family Salinibacteraceae; genus Salinibacter. The sequence goes on from JAHENZ010000299.1 coordinate 23,261, forward strand.
GCCGTTCTCAAACCAGACTCGTGCTTTCCTCTCTACTTTCCACCGTAGTCCGATTCTAGATCTGGTCGGTTCTCACGCACATCGGACCCTATTCATGCTTGGCGATCTGCAACGACGAAAGGCGGCTTATTACTTTGATCTTATCGACGAAGACGACAACGGCGTCATTGAGGCTGCAGATTTTCGGCTTCGGGCCGATCGGTTGGCCGAAAGCCTGGACGTAACCGATGAAGCGGAGCAGGACCAATTGCGCCGGCGGGTGATGGAGTGGTGGGAGCATCTTTCCACCCTGGCCGACGCGAATGACGACGGTCAGATCACGCGAGAGGAATGGCGGATGTACTGGGCCCGTTTTAAAGTAGCGGTGAGCATGGGGAGCGATCGCCAGTCGATTCAAAACCTGGAGCATGCGGCCCGTCAGACCTTCCGGGCCATTGACCGATCGGGATCGGGACGGATCACGGAGGCAGAGTTTTTAAACTGGCTTGCGGCCTGGGACGTGGAGGCGGACCCAACAGTCTTTCGGCGCCTCGATCGAGACGACGATGGATTCCTGACGGAGTCCGATTTGGCAGAGGCGACCACCGAGTTTTACCTCTCGAATGATCCCTCGGCTCCCGGCAATGTGCTGTATGGGGAAATTCCGGAAGACGTCGAGCAGATTTAGCGATGGGAGTCACTGGAGAAACTCTCACCAATGAAATAGGCTGCCATGTCCGACGTGCCGTACGAGCCTGTGGCCTGCCGCCTTTACGACGAACTGGGACTTCGAATGATGCGGGGCACCTCCTGTCGGCTCGTCGTTGAGGATGAAGGTGGACGGATCGAGCAGACCGGGCAGATCGACGATCTCTACACCGAAGGCGAGGCCGAGTATCTTCGTCTCAACGACGGTACGACCATTCGCCTGGATCGAATCCGTAAGGTCGTCGACGCCGAGCAGGATTCAGTCTGAGTCCGCTTCGGCACTCCCAACGAATACCCTTTACAGAGTTGAGGGTCGTTGTCGTGTCTGTAGGAGGAGCCTTACGGCAGAACGACTGCAATCTTCGATTTTGGAGATGAACGCGCCCTCTGGAGAAGCGTTTTTAGGTGCGTACTGGTCTCTCTGTTCAGATCTACGTCTCTCGTGACTCGTCACTCAACTGCGCTGGACCTTCCGTCCCCCCTCCGCGGCACGGAGGCGGACTCGTTTGCCCATCGGACCATCACCGTCCGCTGGCCCCGCATCGCCCGGCGGGTGATCGACGAGAACGACTATCCCGCTGCCATCAACGAGCAGATTCAGTCCCTCATCGACAGTATCCCGGACGGGCCGATTCGGTTGCTCGACGATCCGCAGGCTCCCGACGAGACGCTGTGGAACGAGCGCATTGCCCCGTACGAGGGGCAGTCGTGGCTGGAGGCCCCGTGGTTCTTCGGAGAGACGTACTTTTACCGCCGCATCATGGAGGCCATCGGGTACTATCAGCCCGAGAGCGCCGGCTTTCGGAGCGACCCCTTTACGCGCCAGAAGGAGCAGGGCTACGCCGAATCACTGGAGGCCACCCGCACGCTGGCGCAGGGGCGGGTCGAGGCCATCGAGAACGGGGAGCAGCGCGAGGAGATGGTCCGGCTCCTCAAGACGGCCCTTTGGGGGAATCAGGCCGATCTCAGCATGTGGGACGCCGATGCGGATGGGCCGGACCATCTGGGGACGGGGCGGGAGGAGGAGCACACGCTCGCCGATGACACGGCGGCGGCCCTCGATCACCTCAATGCCCTCGACCGTCCGGCCCGCGTAGACGTGTGGGCGGACAACGCCGGCTTCGAGCTCGTCACCGACCTTGCCCTTGTCGACGGTCTCCTCACGTCCGGTCTCGCGAATCCGCTCATCCTCCACCTCAAGGCCCACCCGACGTTCGTGTCTGACGCCACCGTGGACGACGTACACGGTGCGCTCGACCGGTTTTCTGCCGACGAAGATGCGGCCACGCAGGCTCTCGCCCATCGTCTGCGCACGGCGCTCCGGGACGGCCGCCTACGGCTCCACGACGACTTTGCCTGGACCTCGCCACTTCCGGCCCGCGATTTTCCCACCAACGTGAACGCTGAGCTTGCCCGGGCCGACCTCGTGATCAGTAAGGGCGACGCCAACTACCGGCGGCTCATGGGCGATCGGCACTGGGACTTCACCACCCCGTTTGAGGACGTTGTGTCTTACTTTCCTGCGCCGCTGCTGGCGCTCCGTACCCTCAAGGCCGAGGTCACGTCGGGACTGTCCCAAGATCAGGTGGATCGCCTCAACGCCGAGGATCCCGACTGGATGACCAACGGGCGGTGGGGCCTCATCCAGTTTGCGGGTGGTGCCGAATAGGGGCCCCTGTTCCTCTCGTTGTGACGCACATCCAATCCAATCGCGATTCTTATGGCCGACCGACTCACCTCCAAGCAACGCGCTCACCTTCGCTCCCTGGCTCACGGTCAGGATCCCCTCATCCACGTCGGAAAAGAGGGGTTGACCGACGCGGTGGAGCAGGCGATCGCGGAGGCGTTCAACACGCGAGAACTCGTCACCATACGCGTGCTGGACAATGCCCCGCGCGACGTGCGGGATCTGGCGGACGCCGTGGCGGGCGCGCTCGACGACGTACAGGTTGTCGAAACCAGAGGCGGCACGGCACTGCTTTACCGCGCCCATCCGGACGAACCGGAGATTTCGCTTCCAGAGGCGGGCGGAGAGTAGATCGTTGTTCGAGAACCGTGATGCGCCGCTGCTATTTCGGGTTTCGTATTGCGTGGTTGTACTGAAGGAAGGAGATGCGCAATACGGAATACCCAATCCTTCTTGGTCGTCTCCCGTTCGAGGTCAGGAAGACGCGGGCGATTTGTGCTTTTCCCAGTACCGCCGCAGACCGAGGGCCGCCATCCAGCTCGGGTTCGCCAGCTCGTAGAGCTCCCAGGTCGTGTCGTCGACTCCATTGGCCGTGGCCTGCTCCCACATCCAATCAGACACCGTTTCCTGTAGGGGTTCGGAGTCGTCCGTTCTCTCCGGGAGGATCTGCTGAGTCCAGTCATCGGCCGCGTCAATGGCTGCCGCCAGTCGATCGAGGTGGGGCGTTACGTCGTCAAAGATGCCGAAGTGCGTAGGGGCGAGGTGGGTAATATCGTGCTCCTGGACCGCTGTTCGGAGGCGGACGAGGCTTTCTCGCCAGAGGTCGAGTCGGATTTCGGGCGGGGCCAGTGGCAATTCGACGTACGTTTCGCCCGGAATCCGTACCCCGCCCACATCCCCCGTGAAGAGCACATTCCCAATCGCGTAACTGTGATGATGGGAGGCGTGGCCGGGCGTGTCGAGGGCCGTTACGGTTCGGTCGCCGAGCGATAGCGTGTCGCCGTCCTCCAAGACTGCAAGCTGATCCTCCGGCACGGGCCGGGTCTCGCCCCAGAGGCGGTTCATGTCGTCCCCGTAAATCCGCTCGGCACTGCGGAGGAGGCGTTCAGGATCGGCGAGGTGCGATGCGCCCTTCGGATGGACGTACACCGTGGCGCCGTGTTCGGCGGCCAGCCAGCCCGCGGCCCCCGCGTGGTCGAGGTGGATGTGTGTGAGCAGGACCTCCGACACGTCGTTCGGGGTGAGGCCGTGATCGGCGAGCTGGGCCTGCAGCATGGACGCGGTCGAGGCAGGGCCCGTCTCGACCAGCGCCGCGCCGTCGTCGTACGGCAGGAGGTACGACGCGATGGTGCGGGGCTGATCCTGGAAATGCAGGTCCAGCGTCTGAAGGCCGTCGATCATGGCAACAGGAGAAAGTGGAATATAGGGAAGAGTGTGTGAAGGTGAGAAGAGGGGGGCAGGGAATCAAGATGCCCTGGATCGACGTTATCCACTCCAAAGGGGCTCTGCTTTTGTCCTGCGGAATCACGCACACAAGTTATGGAAACGGCCACGGCCTGGTCTCGCGTGCTGGACGATCCTCACCTCCGGGAGCTACCGTACAAGATCGAAACGAACGAGCACGGCCAAATCGTCTTGAGTCCGCACAAGCCCCAGCACGGAATTCGACAGTCAAGAATCAGTGACCTCTTGAGAGATCATGCCTCCGATCCGGGAACGCGGGCCGTTGAGTTCGCGGTGGAAACGGCGAAAGGAGTGAAGGTCCCCGACGTCGTCTGGATTTCGGCCGATCGCCTCGAACAGATACCGGAGGATGCGGAGGCAAGTCCCGTTCTGCCGGAGATTGTTATCGAGGTACTATCAGAAGCAAACATTGAGGCCGAACTGGCCGAGAAGCGCGAGTTGTACCTTGACGAAGGGGCCGAAGAAGTATGGACGTGTGCCGAGGACGGGACGATGACCTTCTACAATGAAGATGGTCCAATCAACCGCTCCGCCATCATTTCCAGTTTTCCGGATCAGGTCGACTAATCATCGCGGTTCGGTTGGAGGAGCGTTCGTACGTCGTTCAGCAGGGCTTCGCTTCCGGCCGTGACGAGGCTGCCGCCAAACACAATGTCGTCTGCGGATGGATCGAGAGGGGCAGCGACGCCACCGGCCTCCCGTACGCAGGGCACCAGTGCGGCAATGTCCCACGGGTGCATGATGGTGTCGACCGCCGCGTGGGTGCGGCCTCGGGCCACGAGGGCGTGTTGGAGGCAGTCCGTCACGAAGCGAAACTTGCCTGCCCGTCGGACGAGGGTCGTCAGACGATAGGGCGTTTGCTCCTCGGTCGCGGTGACGTCGGAGCTGTGGAGGGCCGTGGTCGTAATGGTGGCCTCCTCGATCGCGTCGACGGGATCCACCTGCACTTGCATCTCCTCCTCGTCGGTGCGAAACCAGCAGCCCTCGCCCCGTGCGGCGTAGACCGTCTCGCCGATGGCCGGAAAGTGGATGACGCCCACCACCGGCTCCCCATCCTCCAGCAGCGCTACGAGTGTACCAAAGAGCGGCACGCCGATCGTGAAGCCCGCCGTGCCGTCCACCGGATCCAGCACCCACCGGTAGCGCGCGTCGTCCGGTCCCGTGTCCCCAAACTCCTCTCCGAGAACGGCATGATCGGGACGGGCCTCGGCGAGGTGCTCGCGCATGGACCGTTCGGCTTCGCGGTCTGCTTCCGTAACCTCCGTGCCGTCCGGCTTGCGCGTGGCGGTGACCGTTCGGAATCGGGGCAGAATTTCGTCCTCTGCCGACTGGGCGAGTGCAAGGGCGAGGTCCAGTTCAGAAGAAAGAGACGACATCAGTGGGGATGTCTGATCAACGGGAATGCGAGAGAGCGAGGGTCAGCCATACGTCTCCTGGAGCTGTTTCCGGGTGTTCACCAATAGTTTCTTGGTGGCCCGAATGCCCTCGTACTCCCCAAGGTCGTCGCCCTCGTACTCGATGCCCACGTGTCCATTGTACCCAGCGTCCAGGACAATGCTCATCATTTTCTCGTAGTCGGTGTGGATCTCGTTTCCACCCTCGTCGAACTCGTGCGTTTTGGCACTCACGCCTTTTGCATACGGCATGAGCTGCCGGACGCCCTTATAGCGATCGTAGGTTTCGCCCTCTCGGATCGTGAAGTTGCCGAAGTCGGGAAGCGTGCCGCAGTGCTTGTGGTCCACTGCGTTCATGACACCGGCGAGCCAGTCCCCATTCGACGAGAGGCCCCCGTGGTTCTCGACGATGATGTTGATGTCCTTCGGGGCTGCGTATTCGGTGAGCTGTCGGAGGCCGTCGACCGCTCGTTTCATTTGCTCCTCGTAGCTTCCTTCTCCGTCGGTCGCTGCGTTGACTCGAATTGAATGGCAGCCCAGGAATTTAGCGGCATCGACCCATTTGTGATGATTTTCCACCGCCTGTTCGCGCTCTGCGGCGTCCGGGTGTCCGAGGGCCCCTTCGCCATCGCACATGATGAGCACGTTTTTCACCCCCGCGTCGGACGCCCGCTTCTTCATCTTCTTCAGGTAGGCCGTGTCGGTGGCCTTGTCCATAAAGAACTGGTTCACGTACTCCACCGCGCCAATGTCGAACTCCTCGCGGGCCGTCTGTGCAAAGTCCAGGTTGTCGAGGTCCCCGTCGAACAAGTGCCGGTGCAGGGACCACTGCGCCAGCGAGATCTTATAGAGGGGATCTTGGTCCGTGAGAGCGGTGCTGTAGCCCAATGAGGGCGCGAGGGTGAGTCCGGCGAAGGTGGCGGCGGCGGTTTTGGTGAAGTCGCGACGGTCCATGGAGGTACTCATGGTGTGGAGCGGATTGGTGGGGAGAATGAAGGGAGAGTCCACGTTAGAAAGCCCCTGATCAAAAATCAATAAAAGGACTTTGGGGGACAGGGCAAACGTACGTTCAGACGTTGCCGTGCCTTCTTCGTTTGTGCCGGAATGTGTGTGAGTGTGGGCGTCGCCCGGAATGCTTTGCTTGAAGGGCACGTCTGCTCGTCCAGCCAAAATGCGATGGCCGTGACTTTGGGAGACCTGACGCTCAGATCGTCAGAGATTCTCGAGGGTCCGGCGAGCGGCCTCTTGTTCGGCTTGCTGTTTGCTTCCGGCGGTCCCTCGCTTATGAGTCGTTTCTCCCACGACGGCCTCGACGGTGAAGGTCTTGTCGTGACTCGGGCCTTCTTCGTGGACCACCCGGTAAGTCGGCTGGGGGCGTCCCTCGGCCTGCATACGTTCGAGAAGCTGGCTTTTGTAATTTTCGTCCTGCGCCGCCACGTCTTCCAGGTCGAAGGGCTCCAGGGCGCGCTCGTGGACGAACTGTGCGGCCGCGGCATAGTTTTGATCAAGATACAACGCCCCGGTGAGAGCCTCAAAGGCGTCGGCGAGAATGTTCGGGTTGTCTCGCCCTTCGGTTTGAGCGGCGTTCGCACTCATGAGCACGTGCGTTCCCAGGTCCATGCGACGAGCGTACTGTGCGAGAGCCGACCCACTCACCAGTTTGGCGCGGAGGCGTGTGAGGTCCCCTTCGTTCTTCTTCGGAAACTGTCGATAGAGCGCCTCGCTCACCACGAGATCAATGAGGGCATCCCCCAGATATTCGAGTCGTTCGTTCGAGCGCAGAGAGCGCTCGGCGGGCTCTCGAAGGACGGACCGGTGCGTGAGGGCCCGACGATAGAGGGCAAGGTCCTGTACCGGCTGGCCGATCAAGGCTTCGATTTGAGACCGGGAAACCTCCTGGGGCTGAGTAACGGGCATGGAGGGAGGAGGCTGATAAGAGATGAAATCGATGCACGTGTCTCTACGAATCACGCAGGGGGGCGTTCGCCTGTTGCCGGACGGGCGGTCGGATCACGGATTGGGGGCCGGTCGTGAAACCGACGTTCACTGTCTCGTCCATACGCCGTTCGTGCCCATGGACTTTGTCTCTGTAAATCCTACCACCACCGACGAGATTGAGCGGTATCCCTCGTTCTCGCCTGACGAGCTCGAGACGAGTCTCGATCGGACACAGTCGGCCTTTGAGGTCAATAGTCAGCGATCGTTTGACGGTCGGGCGCAGCGGCTGGAGCAGGCGGCCGACCTGCTGGAGGAGCGGGCGGAGGAGTACGGAAAAATCATGACGCGCGAGATGGGAAAGCCCCTTCCGCAGGCCGAGGCGGAGGCCGAGAAGTGTGCGTGGGTGTGTCGATACTACGCCGATCATGGGGTCGACTTTCTGTCCGACGAGCCCGTGAAGACCGACGCGCAGAGAAGCTACGTAGCGTACGAGCCGCTCGGTCCGGTCCTCGCCGTCATGCCGTGGAATTTTCCGTTCTGGCAGGTCTTTCGGTTTGGGGCCCCGGCGCTCATGGCGGGCAACTCGATTCTTCTGAAGCACGCGCCCAACGTCACCGGTTGTGCCCTCGCCATCGAAGAGGTGCTGCAGGACGCAGGGTTCGCGGACCACGAACTGCAGACGCTCCTGATTGACGAGGAGACCGTAGGAGAGGTGCTGGAGGACCGGCGCGTGCGGGCGGCAACCCTCACCGGAAGTGTGGGGGCGGGAAAAGCGGTCGCACAACAGGCGGCAGCACAGCTCAAGCCGACCGTGTTGGAGCTCGGAGGGGCCGATCCGTTCATCGTGTGCGCGGACGCCGACCTGGACGCGGCCGCGTCGGTCGGGTGCACGGCCCGCATGCAAAATAACGGCCAGAGCTGCATTGCGGCGAAGCGGTTTATTGTGGAGGAATCCGTGGCCGACGCGTTTACCGATCGGTTCATCGAGAAGGTGGAGGCGCTAACCATTGGGGATCCGATGGAGGACGAAACGGACATCGGCCCCATGGCGCGGGAGGACCTGCGCGACGGAATTCACGACCAGGTCGAACGCGCTATCGGACAAGGGGCCGTCGCCGCCACGGGAGGACACACGCTCGACCTGCAAGGCTTCTACTACGCCCCGACCGTCCTGACGGGGGTAGAGCCGGGCACGGTGGCGTTCCAGGAGGAGATCTTCGGTCCCGTCGCCTCCGTGGTGGTGGCCGAGGATGCCGAACACGCCGTGGCCCTCGCCAACGACACCCGCTTCGGGCTCGGCGGCAGCATCTTTACCGAAGATCGAGAAAAGGGCGAACGAATGGCACGAGA
>JAHENZ010000300.1 GCA_018609755.1 Salinivenus sp.
GAGAACGAGGAAACGGATACGACAACGACGTTCGATGGGCCGACGTATTCCGACGACTACACGTCCATTTCCTCGTGGGGGAGTCGTTCGGAGTGGAACCTGGCAAATGTTCACGACCCGACCGTCGTGAAGGACGGGGAGTACTACTACATGTATCAGACCGATGCCTCGTACGGAAACGTACACGAGGGGCACGGGCACTTTCCGTATCGCCGCTCGACGGATCTGGTGAACTGGGAGTTCCAGGGTACGGCGTTCTCCGAAGTGCCCGCCTGGGTGAAGGACTCACTGAACAGTATGCGGGCGGACATGGACCCTTCACTGCCGCCCATCGAGAATCCGGACTATGGGTTTTGGGCGCCGCACATTACGAAGGTAGGCGATACGTACAGGCTGTATTACAGCGTTATCGTTGACAATCCCATCGTGGGGGCAGACCCGGACTCCGCGTGGACCGAGCGGGCCTTCATTGGGCTTGCGGAATCGGAGGACCTTTCCTCGAACGACTGGGAGGACAAGGGGATGGTCCTCAGTTCAGTGCCGGACGGGGAGGAGACGTATTACAGAGACGGGGACGACGATTGGAGCGCCTACTTTAAATTCAACGCGATCGATCCCTCGTACGTCGTTACCCCAGAGGGGGAACACTGGCTGGTGTACGGGTCGTGGCATTCCGGCCTCGCGGCGGTGCAACTCGATCCGGAAACGGGCAAGCCCTTCGAAATCAACGATTTGGACGACTACGGGACTCGAATCGCGGGCCGCGGCAACGTGAACGTCAACAGGTGGCAAGCCCTTGAGGCTCCCGAAATCATCTACAACGAAGACACCGGGTATTACTACCTGTTTGTGGCCTACGATGAGCTGTCGGTCGCGTACAACACCCGCGTCGTGCGGTCCAAAAATGTAACGGGTCCGTACCACGGAATGGATGGGTCCAACGTCACGGAGGGGGCGGAGGCGTGGCCGCTCATCACACACCCATACACGTTTGACGATCATTATGGATGGGTGGGGTTTTCGCACTGCTCTGTCTTTCAAAATCCGGAGACCGGCCAGTGGTTTTATTCCTCGCAAGCCCGGCTACCGGAAAACGTCGATGGAATTCCGGCCTCCAACGCAATCATGATGGGGCACGTGCGGGAGCTGTACTGGACGGACGACGGCTGGCCCGTCGTTGCCCCCGAACGCTACGCGGGAGTGCCGGACGACACCATCAGCGAGCAGGACCTTGTAGGCACCTGGGAAGAGGTCGTGCTGGAATATGAGTACCAGACCATGCAGCAATCGTACGACGTTGAGCTCAAGGCGGATCACACCCTGGGCGGAGAGCTGGATGGGGAGTGGTCATACGATCGGGAGTCGAAGACACTCATCGTCAACGACAAGGAATTCATCGTGGATACCGCATGGGACTGGGAGGCGTCCCCCCGCTCGACGACCATAACGTATTCCGGGCTTACGTCTTCGGGGCGCTCTGTGTGGGGCAAAAAGGTCGGCGACAAATAGAGCTGGGCGATCTGCAAAGCGTTTTTCGGCGGATTGCGATCAGTCTTCGTCGGTGAAAAAGAGAAAAGCACGTCCAGAATATTGTCGTTGAGTGAAGAGATAGTGAAGAAGATTAATTGCCGTTAAGTGGGTTGAACGTTTAAATCTTGGGGTTTACGTTTTTCTTCGCGTTCACATTCGGGTTCTCCCGAGCGTTGCAGGGACGGATGGGGCGCGAAGGGACTGCACACATTGCGGCTGAAGAGTTGTCATCGACGTGTAGAATGGCGTCTGAATCTGGAGTCATGGGGGGTGCCCGGGCAGGTTTTGACTTCCACTTCTGCATGTACCCGCTGGCAATTCTTGGGGACCCACCATCACGACTTTCCAGATTAGGACAGGATGTCATGAATGTACCACTACGCCACTTGTACGCCCTTGTCGGGGGCTGCCTACTCGCTGGAGCTTTTTTTCTGCTTGCGCCTGTAACCGCTTACGGTCAGCATGAGGTGTCCGGCACCGTGATCGACTCGACGAGCGGGTCGACGCTGCCGGGGGTAAACATTGTGGTTCAGGGAACGAACCGCGGGACCACGACGGATGCGAATGGGACCTATGAGCTTACGGCGCCCTCGCCCAATTCGACCCTCGTCTTCTCGTTCGTCGGGTATGCGACGAGGGAGATTCCCATTCAGGGCCGGAACGAGATTGACGTGACGCTCGCGTCCCAGGCCCTTCGGGGAGAAGAACTCGTGGTCGTAGGCTACGGAACGCAGCAGCAATCTGACATCACGGGCTCCGTGTCCGTGGCGGAGCCGGGGCAGCTGAAGCGCTCGTCTCAGTCGTCCATTGCGGGAGCGCTTGATGGGCAGGTGCCAGGTGTGCAGGTGCAAACGAGTGGGGCCCCGGGCGAAGCACCGGCCATTCGCATTCGCGGAATTGGGACGTTCGGCAATACCGAGCCGCTCTACGTTGTGGACGGCGTGCCGGTCGAGAACATTGTCGACTTCAATATCAACAACATTGAGTCTGTTCAAGTCCTGAAGGACGCTGCAGCCTCGGCCATTTACGGGTCGCGGGCGGCCAACGGCGTGGTGATCATTGAAACCGACGGGGGACGAGAAGACGGACTGCAGGTGCAGTACGACGCGTCGGTCGGCACTGAAAATATTCACCAGCGGATCGACGTGCTGGACCGGGAGACCTTTCAGGAGTTCAACAACACGCTCCTGGCGAATGCGGGGGAGCCCCCGGCGCCGGCCAACGATCCGAATTCGGACGTATACGTGGACGACATCAACACGGACTGGCAAGAAGCTGCGCTCGACCGGGGGGTCACGACCCAGCACAACCTCAGCCTGTCCGGCGGCGGCGATGTCAGCACGTACAGCATCTCGGCCGGCTATTCAAGTCAAGAGGGCCACATGGAAGGTCCGGCTCCGTACTACGAGCGCTACACGGCACGTGTAAACTCGACCCATGATCTCGGTCGCTTGACCCTGGGCGAGAACCTTTCTCTCACCCACTCGCGCAACCGACCGCAGACCTCGCGGTGGGAGAATTCGCTCTTTGCCGAGGTTATAAAGGCCCCGCCCACCATTCCGGTGTACGACGAGAGTCGGCTCGGGGGATACGGCGGAGCGGACACGGGTGAAGAGGAGGCAATTGCCCTGAACGTCGTAGGCGCGAACAATCTGTTGGAGCGGCAACAGGACGTGAATCGAGTGCTGGCCAACTTCTGGGGCGAATTCGACATCCTCGACAACTTGACCTACAAGCTCAACACGAGCTACGACACCCGGGGCTACCACGAGAAATTCTTCACGCCCACCTATGATCTCGGCTTCTTCTACCAGGAGCCGGACGGGACGCTCGATCAGATCCGGAATGAGCTCATCAACACCACGATTGAGAACACCCTGACCTATGATCCGACGTTCGGCAGTCACGACGTGAACATCGTGGCCGGATATTCGGAAGAGCGGGAGTGGCTCGATCAGAATATCGCCCGCGGGGTCGGATACTCTCGCCCGTTCTTCAAGGTGATCGATCAGGCCGAGACCGATCAGTCGGAAGGATTTCGCTCCGAGAACGCGCTTCGGTCTTTCTTCGGTCGCCTACAGTACAATTACGACGATCGCTACTTGCTGACGGCGTCGATTCGGCGCGACGGATCCTCCCGGTTTGGAGAAACCAATCGATACGGAAACTTCCCGTCGGTCTCCGCGGGGTGGCGCGTGAGTGAGGAGTCGTTCTTCAACGTCGAGACGGTCGACAATCTCAAGGTCCGTGGAAGCTGGGGGCAGCTTGGCCGACAAACGGTTGATGACTTCGCGACGGCGGCGTTCATCAACACGAATGCGAACTACAACTTCAACGGCCAGATTGCCAATGGGGCCATTCAGGTTGATCTGGCGAACCCCAACCTGAAGTGGGAAGCGCAGGTCTCGCGGACGGTTGGAGTCGACGCAGTGCTCTTCGACAACACGCTAGACGTGACGGTGGAGTACTACCGCAACGAGTCCCGGGACATTTTGGTGGACGTTCCCATTCCGGGCTCCTTCGGAGCGGCGAGTGCCCCGCCGTCGAATGCGGCCACGATCGAGAACAGCGGGTTCGACTTTTCGATCGGCTATAGCAACACGGCGGGCGACCTGAGCTACGATCTGAGCACGAACGTCAGCACCGTTAACAACGAGGTGTTGTCGCTCGGAAACGGAGAGCCCATCTTTGGGTCGGCGAGCCGGACGGCCGTCGGCAGCGAGGTCGGCGAGATTTACGGCTACGTGACGGACGGCATCTTTCAGAACTGGGACGAGGTGTATAACCACGCGACCCAGAACCAGCACCCAGATGAACTGCGCAACGAGACGGCCCGTCAGGGCTTCACTGCACCGGGCGACATCCGCTTCAAGGACCTGAACGGGGACGGGGCCATTACCTCCGAGGATCGGGCGTACCTCGGCAGTCCAACGCCCGACTTCACGTACGGCTTCTCGGCCAATCTGCAGTACAACAACTGGGACGCGTCGCTCTTCTTGCAGGGCAACTACGGCAACAAGATCTACAATCAGACGCGAAATTACGTCGAGAATATGCGGGACTACAATAACACCTCCGTGCGGGCGTACGAAAACCACTGGACCTCCGGCAACCAGCACGACGACGTCCGATTCCCGCGTGCGATCTATAACGACCCGAACGAAAATATTCGGGCGTCGGATCGGTGGGTCGAAGATGGCTCGTACATGCGGCTGAAGAACTTGTCCATCGGCTACACGCTGCCGGAGAGCCTGACCGGCCGCATTGGGATGAACAATCTCCGGGTGTACGTGTCCGGCGAGAACCTGTACACCCTCACCGGCTACAGCGGGCTGGATCCGGAGCTGGGGACGA
>JAHENZ010000301.1 GCA_018609755.1 Salinivenus sp.
AATCTCGTTCGGATAGTCGAACTCGTCGAACGAGTCGAGCAGCTCCATCTTCGAGCGGGACGCCTCGACGGAGATCACGTCGGCGTCCATGTCGGCAATCGCCTCGATGATGTCGTTGAACTCCGAGTAGCACATGTGGGTGTGGATCTGCGTTTCGTCCTGCACTCCACAGGAGGCGAGCCGGAAGCATTCGACGGCCCACTCCAGGTAGTCGTCCCACTCACTTTCGCGGAGGGGCAGTCCCTCGCGGAAGGCGGGCTCGTCGATCTGGATGGCCTGCACGCCGGCGTCTTCGAGGTCGACCACCTCGTCGCGAATGGCGAGGGCGATCTGGCGGCACGTCTCCGCGCGCGGCTGATCGTCGCGCACGAACGACCACTGCAGCATCGTGACCGGGCCAGTCAGCATGCCCTTCACCGGCTTGTCGGTCTGGTCGTTGGCGTACGAGAGCCACCGTACGGTCATCGGCTCGGGACGACTCACGTCGCCGGCGATGATGGGCGGGCGTACGCAGCGACTGCCGTAGCTCTGCACCCAGCCGTTCTCGGTGAAGAGGAAGCCGTTGAGCTGGCGGCCGAAGTATTCGACCATGTCGCCCCGCTCACTTTCGCCGTGGACGAGCACGTCGAGGCCAATGTCCTCCTGCGCCGCAATCGTGTCGGCAATCTGCTCCTCGATGAAGTCCTCGTACTCCGCCTTCGAGATCTCCTCCTTCTTGTACTTCGCGCGCATCTTGCGCACGTCGTTCGTCTGGGGGAAGGAGCCGATCGTGGTCGTCGGGAGCGTCGGCAGGTTGAGGGCGTCGCGCTGGATGGTGCGGCGCTTGGCGTGCGGGGAGTTGCGCTCGGCCATCGACTCGTCGATGCCAGCCGCGCGGCTCTGCACCGAATCGTCGTTGATCCAGTCGGATTCGGCCCGCGCCTTGAGGGCCTTTCGGCTCTTTTCGAAGAGCGCCTCGGTGGCCTCTTCGTTGCCGTTCGCGCGCTCCGCGAGTGCCACAATCTCCTCAATCTTCTGCTTGGCGAAGGCGAGCCACAGCTTCATGTCGTCGTCCAGGGCCGGCTCGGTGTCGAGGTCCACCGGCACGTGCAGCAGCGAGCAGGACGGCCCGACGATAACGCGGTCGGAGCCGAGCGCGTCGACGGCCGTCTCGACGGTGTCGAGCAGGTCGTCGAGGTCGGCCCGCCACACGTTTCTTCCGTCAATGAGGCCGAGGGAAAGCGCTAGGTTGTCGGGGACACCGTGGTCGAGGGCGTCTTCCAGCTGACCCGCGCCGCGGACGAGGTCGAGGTGCAGGGCGTCCACCGGCAGGTCGAGCGCCGTCTCAAGGTTGTCGTCGAGGGCGCCGAAGTAGGTGGCCACGTGCAGGTCGAGGTCGACTCCCGACAGCTGTCGGGAAAGGGCCTCGTACGCCTTCGTGAAAGCAGCGCGTTTCTCGTCACTGAGGTCGAGCACGAGGTTTGGCTCGTCGAGCTGCACGGTGTCGGCGCCGGCGTCGGCCAGCTCCTGCAGCACCTCCGCGTAGACCGGCAGCAGGTCGTCGAGCAGGTCGAGCGCGTCGAGGTCGTCCTCCTGCGTCTTGCCGAGCAGCAGGAACGAGACCGGACCGATGATGACCGGACGCGTGTCAATTCCGTGCTCCTGCGCCTCCTCGTACTCGTCAATGACCTTTGTCGAGGAGAGGGAGAAGTCGGTGTCGCGCGAAAATTCCGGGACGATGTAGTGGTAGTTCGTGTCGAACCACTTCGTCATCTCCATCGCCTGCACGCCGGACTCTTCGCCCTCCAGGTCCTTCTCTTGCAGGCCGCGGGCCATCGCGAAGTACGTGTCCAGGTCCACGGTCTCGCCGTCCCAGGGGAAGCGTTCGGGTACGGCGCCGACCATCGCGCAGGTGTCGAGCACCTGATCGTAGTAGGAAAAGTCGTTGGACGGCACCACGTCGAGCCCGAGGTCTTCCTGCTCCGTCCAGTGCGATTCGCGGAGCGCCTGGGCCGAGTCGATGAGCTCTTCCTTCGAGAGGTCGCCTTTCCAATACCCTTCCACGGCGCGCTTGAGTTCACGGTGCGCCCCGATTCGGGGAAAGCCGAGGTTGGTTGCCTTTACCATAGACGTACAGAGGGTTCTTGCGTGAGGAGAATGGAAATTACAACGTGGGGCCGATTGTCGAGAATTGCTACAAACGCTCGTCTATTTCCTCAAACATCCATATTACCCGTGGTTTATGTTGAGGGTAGGTCAAGATTAGAGGAAAAGATTAGACGTTTGGCCCGTGGGGGGAGAGGGTGAGAGTGGAGAGCATGGGAGTGGAGAGCATGGGAGTGGAGAGTGTGGGAGTTGAGGGCGTGGGGGGGAGAACATAGGGGGCGAGATCAATCGCACTGCTTCCACGACGGCGGATCGGTGACGGCTGCACGGAACGGTGCAGTCCCCCTTCCGGATTACGGATCCCACCTCAAGCGACACGACTCCGACGGCCAGCGCGGACCTATTTCCCAAGCTTGTTTCCTTCGGGGAGCGGTGGTCCGTCGTCGGCCGTCTCGCCAACCGAACGGGCGGGCTGAAAAGCCGTTGGGCGCGTTGACGCGTCTTTTGCTGTACCAACGCATCGAATCGATGGCCATTGATGTCGAAACGGTCCGGGCCGAGACGCCCGGTACTGCGAACGTGCTGCATTTCAACAATGCCGGGGCGGCCCTCCCCCCGCAGCCCGTTATGGACGCCCAGGTCGCGCACCTGGAGCGAGAGGCGGCCATCGGAGGCTATGAGGCGGAAGCGGAGGCCGAACCGCAGCTTCAGAACACGTACGACGCCATTGCCCGACTGCTCGGGTGCGACGGCAACGAGATCGCAATCGTAGAGAATGCGACGCGGGCGTGGGACATGGCCTTCTACGCGATGCCGTTTGAGGCGGGCGACCGCATCCTCACCTCGCGGGCGGCGTACGCGAGCAATCACATCGCCTGCCTGCAGGTGGCCGAACGAACCGGTGCGGACGTGGAGGTCGTGCCCCACGACGATCACGGCCAGATCGACGTGAATGCGCTGCGGACGATGATGGACGACCGCGTGGCGCTCATCGCATTGACGCACGTCCCGACGAACGGCGGGCTCGTGAACCCGGCCGCGGAGGTCGGTGCTGTGGCAGACGACGCGGGCGTGCCCTTTCTGCTGGACGCGTGCCAGTCTGCTGGCCAGATGCCGCTGTCGGTCGACGACATCGGCTGCACGATGCTCTCGGCCACCGGGCGCAAGTACCTGCGCGGACCGCGGGGCACCGGCTTCCTGTACGTGCAGCGGGACTGGATCGAGCGCCTGGAGCCGCCGCTGCTCGATTTGCACGCCGCCACCTGGACCGGCCCCGACACCTACGAGATTCAGCCCGACGCCCGCCGCTTCGAAACGTACGAGGGGCACGTGGCGGGAAAGGTGGGACTGGGCGTGGCGGTCGAGTATGCGCTAGAATTGGGACTCGGCACCATCTTCGAGCGCGTGCAACGGCTCGCCTCTACACTCCGCACGGCCCTGTCTGACGTGCCCGGCGTCACCGTTCACGACGTGGGGCGGACGCGCTGCGGCATCACCACCTTCAGCGCCGAGCAAAAGGACGCGCAGACGATTCAGGCGGCGCTGCGAGAACGGGGGATCAACGTTTCCGTCTCCACCCCGAGCTCGACCCGCCTGGACGCCGAGGCACGGAACCTGCCCGACCTCATCCGGGCCTCCGTTCACTACTACAATACGAAAGAGGAAGTCGAGCGCTTCGTGACGGTGCTGCAACGCGTCGTGACGGAGTAAGCAGCTTCCGCTGGCGCATCACAGGGGAGGCGTCAAGAGGCGTCTAGGCGAAGCCGATTCAGGAGACGGTGCACGGGCGAAGTGTTCCAGTCGGCCGCGCCGACGTGCCGGTACACCACCTGCCCGTCCGGCTGCACGACGTAGGTACGGGGAATGCCCCGCCCTCTGAGTGCCACCGGCACTGCGTCGACCACGTACACCGGCATGGAGTAGTCCGCATTCTCGAGGTAACGGCGCACGTGGTCGCGCGACTGCTCCGTCACGACCGCGAGGCGCACCTCCTGATCGGTCGAGTCGTAGAGGGCCTGGAGGGTGGGCATCTCGGCCTTGCAGGGGACGCACCAGGTGGCCCATTTGTTGATGACGACTGGTACACCCTCAAGCTCCCCGAACGTCGTCGAATCCGTCCCACTTGCCCGATGGAGGGTCCAATCGTCCGGAACGGTGCCGTAGGACACCATCCGTTCCTGCGCAGGGACCTCGGGAACGTCCAAGTCGGCCTTCTGGGCGGTTTCCTCTCCGGACTGCGCCATCTGAAATCGTACGTACGTGATCAGGCCCGCAGTGCCCAACACAAGGCCTAGCAGCAATCCCCCCAGGAACGTCCACGAAACGACCGACGAGAGAAGAGAGCGTTGAGTCGACATCGGAGCAAAAGTGTCAGTTTCGAAAAGAGCTTCTCCTGTTGGATGTGAGGAATGGCGGGCGCACTCTGTTTTCTCGCCTTCCGCCGTTCAGGGGCGCGTCTGTGCGTAGAGCGTCTCGTGAGCCGACTCTGAGGTGGGGCGTGAGACAGCCGAGGTGCGGGTGCTCTCCAGCAGACGACGGACGATGTCCGGTGTCCAATCGGCAGGTCCGACGTGTTTGTAGGTTACCGTTCCGTCTGGGCGCACGAGGTAGGTTCGGGGAAGAAGATCGCCGCTGAGGAGAGGGGGGAGGGTATTAACCACATATGTGGGCATCGTGTACCCCTCGTCGCCAACGTACTGACGGATTGAATCGCGCGGTTCGGGCGAGACGAACATAACGCGTACGTCCTGCCCGATCGAATCGTGCAGGGCCTGGAGGACAGAGATTTTTGCCGTGCAGGGTTCACACCACGTGGCTCCCACTGTGAGTAGAGTCGGTCGTTTGGGCAACATCCCAAACGTCGTTGCCTCCGTTCCGTCGAGCGGCCGGAGCGCCCAGTTGGAAGGAACCCTCCCCTGCACGCTTCTCGCCGTCGAATCGGACACGTCGACGGGGCTCAAATAGCGTTTCTGGTTCGGCTGCTCACTGCCGCCCATCCGGACTCGCACCTGCGCGTAGGCATAAAGTCCTCCGACGGCTATAACGATTCCCGTCAGCAAACCGGCGAGAAACGTCCTGGAGAAGAGGCGCGAAAAGAAATTGCAGAGCATAGTGCAAGACAGGAAGTTACGAGGCTGCCCGTTCAAGGTCGGCGAGAATTTCCGACTAAAGCCTGTCCAAAATTATGAAAGATGTCAAGTTTCTGGCTTTCGCCCAAATGGGCTCTTGGGAATACGTCTCGTTTGTAAACTCCTTGAGACCTGTAGACGCTTCGTATCAGGGGCTTTGTCTCTTGCGGAACTGAATGGAGAAACGGCGTAGGAGGACGTGTATGTCTTTCCGTGTCTGTTGTCCTCTCTGAAGTGTCATGCCCACGTCAACCCGTCCGCCGCCCCGCATCGCCGTATGGTCGGGGCCACGCAACATCTCGACGGCTCTGATGCGAAGCTGGGGCAGCCGGGAGGATACCGTCGTCTTGGACGAGCCGCTCTACGCGCACTACCTGAAGGCGACGAGGCGGGCCCACCCCGGGCGGGACGATGTGACTGCCCACCACGACTCGGACCTGCAGGCCGTCGTGACTCGGCTCACCGGCCCCATTCCGGAGGGCGCCTCGACTACTACCAGAAGCACATGGCGCACCACCTGCTTCCAGAGATGGAATTGAACTGGGTACTCGACCTCCGGAATGCCTTCCTCATCCGCGATCCGCGCGAGATGCTCACGTCGCTGGTCGAGTTTCTGCTGGACCCAACGCTGTCCGATACCGGCCTCCCGCAGCAGTGGAGGCTTTTCCAGCGGCTCCAGAACGAGCACGATGGGGATCCGCCGGTCATCGTGGCGCGGGACGTGTTGCAGGCGCCTCGCGACGTGCTTTCGGCTCTGTGTGAGGCACTCGACGTACCGTTCCGCGACTCGATGCTGTCATGACCCCCGGTCCCCGCGAGACCTACGTGTCGTCGAAGCCTGCCCGAATCTCGTCAAAAGTCTTCTCGATGATGCGCTCGTCGATGCCATTGTAGATCGCACTCATGAACTGCACGGTACTTTGGGCGGCGTCCTCAAATACAAACCGCGGCGCGGCGAAGTCGCTTCGGATGAAGTTGGGGGGCACGCCTCCCCGATACACGAGGTCGCAGTTCTCGAACCTGCAGTCCTCGAAGTGTTTGCCGTCCAGCACCACGCGCTCCCCTGTGAAGTGCTGATTGAGAACTTTCGAGCGATCGGGGTCGTCCTGGCCGTTCCATTCCGTCATAACAAACGTGCGTCGGGGGGAAGAAAGAAAACAGTTTTAGGCCCCTACGGACTCGTCTTCGTTCTCGTTTTTTCACCGCGTCGACGTCCTCGACCGAGAGGGGGCTCCGAGCGGATTCTACAGATACTCCTTCGGATGGACCAGTTCCATCTCCGGGTGTCCCCGAATGTACTCGCGGAAGTAGTGGGAATGTCCCGTGCCGTAGACGACCAGAACCCGATCCCCCGGCTCGGACGCCGCAAGCAGATTGGCAAAGATTCGCATGTTGCGTCGGGCAACAGAGGCGGGTGGCTCAACGCCGATGTAGTTGGATCCGGCCCCAACCTCCAGGGTGCGCATCCGCATCGCCTGGATGCGGTTCAGGAACGGGTCGCTATTGAGGTGGAGGAGAATGTCTCGGAGGGGTTCATTCCGGTGAAGACTATCGGTCGTGGCCTTGATTTGCTTGCGCCACTGTTTCGCGTAGCGAACAAACGACGGCTTGTGCTTCCGAGCCCACGTCATCACCGAATCCATCGGCCACGGACGCTTGTAATCGATCGAGTAGACCCGCTCGTGTGCCCGCTGTTTCGCGAGTCGGAAGCCGAGCTGATAGGCCTCGTTCACCCGCAGCCTACTCCGCCCGTTTCGGTAGTCCCGGTAGAGGCTGTCGACGTAGGCCGCGTTCTCGACTTCCCGCTCGATGGCCACCTTCGTGGGCTGGAACCGGAGAAGCGAGTCCACGACGGCACGGATCTCGGCCTGCTGCCGGGGCGCCGCCGGGTCATTGACATCCGGGGCGCCGACAAAGTGAAAGCTTCCAAGCGGGAGAACTTGAATGGTCGGATCGTCCGTACTGAAGGCACTGCCGACGAGGGGCCGACCGGAACCGGTCTCCTGAGCGGCCACCGGCCGGCCTCCAAAACCCCCTACGGCCAGAAGCAGGACGGCGTAGACCAGATCTTTAGAACAGAGAATCCGCTGGGCAGACATGTCGGTTTCCGGGTCGGTTTCGTCAAAGAGGTTTGGAGCCGAGTGTATACTGGCCGACGCCAAGAAAGGTGTACGTCCCCGATGAAAGGGAGACGACCCCGGACGTCACCGGACCGCCATCAGGACTCCCGGCTGGTGGTCCGGGGGAGCGTCTTCTCCCTTTCGTGAGGCACAGCCGGCATCGGTGCCGGAACCGAATCCAGAGCGGACGGTGAAGGCACCGAACGACAATCTTTGCTCTTCAGCTCTGCGCTCGCGACGTGTCTACTCTGCGCCCGCCTCCGCCTCGCATCGCCGTATGGTCCGGGCCGCGCAACATCTCGACGGCCCTGATGCGAAGCTGGGGGAGCCGGGAGGATACCGTCGTCGTGGACGAGCCGCTCTACGCCCACTACCTGAAGACGACGGGGCGGGCCCACCCCGGGCGGGACGAGGTGATTGCCCAGTACGAAACCGACTGGCGCGCAGTGGTAAAGCACCTCACCGGCCCAATTCCCGAAGGGGCGTCAATCTACTATCAGAAGCACATGGCGCACCACCTGCTTCCGGAGATGGACGT
>JAHENZ010000302.1 GCA_018609755.1 Salinivenus sp.
AGAGGCCGTGGTTCGGCATGTTCACCTTCGCCAGGAGGCCGCCTGTGGCCTCGGGGGGCACGCGGAGCTGGAGGTTCAGGTCCTCGCCCACGAGCTGGCCGTCGATCGTGTCGTGGACGGTGCCCTGGGCGTCGACGAGCTGAATCTGGATGCGGGAGCCGTCGGCGCAGAAGAGAGTGCGGACCTCAAGACCGACGAGCCCACCCGGGGGGGCGTCCCGGCGGTCGAAGCGGACGCGGTCGATCTCGGAGGGGAGAGAGAAAACGTGTGTCTCGTCGGTCGAGCCGGTAAATTCGGGCATAGAGGAAAGGAAATGTATAAGGGAGAGGAAGGGAACAGGAAGTGATGTATACGTCAAAATTAACCTAAATGGATCGGGGGTAGAGTGTCAACGAACGTTCAAGGGGCAGTCTTCGAACTCTGTTTTCTCCGGAACGGCAAATTTGGTCTTCTGGAAAAGCCGTAGTGCAGCGTCGAAAAATTATTTCCTGAGGTAAAAAATCGATATAAAGTAAAGTATGACAGTAGGTTACGAATATGGAAGCATGCATATTTTGGTGTCTCACAGTACGCTTGTGAGCCCACGAGAGGTCGATTAGTGATCGCCCATTCGCTTTAAGAAAACGTTTATTTCGATAATAGGCTTGATAAGCTTATTTTCTGCCTTATATTTGCTTGCTGATGTGGAAAGCGTAAGATAAGATTTGAAGTGTGTTCTGCCGCTTCCTCAATAACCCGGGCAAGGGTATGGCTTTGCAGCTCTCTGTGTCCACGACCGAAGGGGAGAAAGTCACCACACAGGATTATTTGTTCCGGGAGGACCGGGTGACCATAGGGCGGGGGAGGAAAAATCACCTCATGTTACCGGCGTCTTGGGTCCGGCCGACACATGCAATCGTTGATCGTGCGTGGGGACGGTATCGGTTAATTCTGAGTGGGTGGGACGAAATCACCTCCTTGAATGGAGAGAGCATCATTAACGAACAACCGTGTCCATTGCAGGAGGGGGACGTGCTTCGAGTTGGTTCTTTTCGAATGGAAATCCAACTGCCGAATCTGGAGTCGAAAAGCTCTGGGGAGGACGACCGAACAAAAGAGAACCCGTTTGACGCTCCCGTCCGCGACCTTTTCAACGCGCTAAAGTGCATCTCAAATACGTACGAAGGAACCTTGGCTTCTTCACGTGATCGCGATCTTGAGGCAGCTTTGGCTCCTCGATCCATCTCCCCACATGTGGCCGTACGGAAGACCCTCGATGGCCTCTGGGAGGGTAGAAGAATGCCTGGTTCCGAACATTCTTCCGAGACAGAGACCACTACGTTCGATGAAGAGCAACTCCCAGTAGATCGGGTTCAGTCGGATCGCCATCTCAACGGCACTTCTGACGTCCTCGAGGTGCTTTCTTTCGCGCTAGCGAGGACACTTGAGGTTCCCGCACAGTTCCGGTGCGAATTCATCGGTCATACCCTCACACATCCTCCTGAGGCGAGATTCCTCTATGAAGGCAGCGGTGCGAAAATCAAGAAGCACCTCACGGATTCTTCCGCTTCATACCAAAGGCAGAGGAAGTGTTTGCAGTACGTGGAGGAGGCAGCCGAATCAGTGGCACGTCACCAAGTGGCGACTATCAAGGGGTACAAGGCAAGTGTGATTACCGGGGTGAAGGAGTTGCTTCAGCGGCTCGACCCGGATGCGCATCGGCAAGACATTCTCGAACAAAATGCGCTTTTCGAGCACGTGCCGATTTTGACCAGTGCTCGAGTTCTCGACCGGGTTCAGGAGGAGTGCCGAGATCTATTAGAGGACGACTGGTCGGTGGCGGAGCAGCGGGTGTTTCGCCCAGCGTTTGCGAAAGCGTATCTGTCACACATCACCTCACCTCATACTCAAGACAAGGACGATGCTCGGTCCACGGCCCGATCTTGAGGGATCATATTGATGCAGTTCAAATCCAAGTTTCAGTTTTTCCAACCAGTTTCATCCTGATGAGACACTCTCTGATTTTCCTGTGTGTACTGGCGTTTATTTCTGTAGGATGTTCAGAAAGTCTGACCGTCGCAGTGTCGGGCTCGTCTACCATGAATAATGGAGGCAATGCGGCGGTCGTGAAGGTCTATCAGCTCAAGGGGGACGCCAATTTCAAGAAGGTTCCCGTCTCGGCATTTTGGCGAGACGACAAGAGCGCCCTCAAGGGCGATTTGCTCGGTTCCCCCCGAAAAGTGACGCTTTATCCGTCCGATTCGACGACGATAGAGTTTCCACTTCTCGAAAGTGCGCAATACATCGGGGTCGCAGCCAATCTCCGCAATCCCGACCGAGAAGACTGGCGCTCCATCCATCCGGTGAAGGGCATGGGCGATGAGGTGTTTGTAACGGTGGAAGAGCAGCGGGTAGTCGTCGACGTAGAAGAAATCGGGTTCTTTGGAAAAGCCTTTGGTTTTCTATAAGGTCGGACATTGACACGGGAGTGGGGGCACGATTCTCTTCTAGGGTCGCATTTCGAGCACGCAAGTGGATAAAGGCGAGTTCTGTCGGGCGGCCTGTACGTACCCAAGTGCGGGCCTGACCACCCGGGTACCTCTCCAGGGACTGGGGGACTGATTTTGTTGAAAGCACTTCGGACTCCTTTGCCGGATCATTTTGACTGAGTAGTAGCAACACCGCACCAATGGCGCAGGATCGAAAACGTGTCGTTTGGTTCGAGGGCATGACCCTCGATCCCCATCACTTCCAGCAATGGGATCGGCACCACCGGGAGGTGCTCAATGCCCGCCTCCAGGCCGTCGCTCCGGATGGATGGGGCGTATCTGAGTGTCAGATTGACCAGGAGCGATTGGCCAACGGAGAATTTTCCCTCCAGGCATTTTCGGGCATTATGCCGGACGGACTGGTCGTGGACGTGCCCGGCACCAGCCCCGTTCCGGAGTCGCGAAGTGTGCAAGAGCATTTCCCGAGTGCGGAGGAGCGGATGCGGGTTTTGGTCGCCGTTCCGGCCCACCGAACGGGTGGGCGAAACGTGAAGCTTCGGGGCAACAATGGGGTTCGAGATCCCCGGTTTATTGCCGAAAGCTCCAATGTGGAGGACGAAAACAGCGGAGAGAATCCGCGGCCCGTAGAGGTGGCGCATACGAACGTCCAGGTCCAGTTTGCCAGTGAGTCTCAGCAGGGATACAGCACCATGCCGATTGCCGAGATTGAGCGGTCGGGCAGTGGATTTACGCTGAGCCGGACGTTCGTTCCGCCCTGTCTCTCGATTGCAGCCTCCGAGCAACTGACGGAAATTACCCGCCAGCTGCTGGAATTGCTCGTTGCCAGGAGTGCAGACCTCCGGGAGTACAAGAAGGAAGCCTTTGCGCAGCGAGAGCTGGCGCCCTCCGACATTCTCTCGTTGAATTTGCTGGGCACCCTAAACGCCTACATTCCGGAGGTGCGTCATCATCACATTCACAAGCAGACGCATCCCCGAACGTTGTTTCAGACGCTGGCCACGCTTTCCGGCGAGCTGTCCACCTACGTCGACGACGCGCCGGTCGAGCCGCGGGAGGTGCCGACCTACGACCACGCGAGTCCCGGGCGTGCCTTCGATCAGGTCGAGGGGATCCTGCGAGAAATGCTGGGGGACGCCACGCCGTCGGCCGATTACGAGCACATCGACCTCCAGCGGGCCCGGGAGAACGTGTACACTGGCTCGGTGGATCGTGCCGAGATCGAGAAGGCGCAGCTGTTTCTAGTCACCCGCAGTGAGCAGCACTCGGAAAGCGAGCTGACGGACTCGCTACCCCGGATGCTCCGCGTGGCTTCGCCCAACACCATCGACGACGTTCTGCAAAGCTACACGCAGGCGCTGAGTGTGGAGGCGACCCGGCGGCTCCCGGCCAACATGCCGGTCGACAACCAGGCAACCTACTTTCGTCTCGAAAAGCGGGGTCCCTTCTGGGATTCGATCCAGCAGGAAGGCGGCATCGCTATCTTCGTCCCCTCCGATTTCCAGGAGGTGGACGTGCAGCTCATCGCGGCACGCTGATTTGTTGCTCACGTCCCAATCCTTTCTCGATTCATGACTGTCGTTCAATCTACCGCTCGTCCCTCAGAGTCGAATGTCTTGGCCAAAACTCCTGTCAGTCAGCGGTTGGCGGAGTGTTTTGCCCCATGTTTGACGTACGTCTTGAAGATGCAGACGAGCACGGCCCTCGGGGAGCCGGAGGAGCTACGGCGTACCATCGAGGGGCTCCTGAATCAGTGCGAGAGTGAGGCGCAGGAGGCCGGATTCGACTCGGACGCAATCGAAGAGGCGACGTTTGCTGTAGTCGCGCTCGTGGACGAGACTATTCTGTCGTCCAACTGGGCCGGCACGAACCAGTGGATGAAAACTCCGCTTCAGCTCGAACTTTACGATCAGTTCGACGCGGGGGAGGTCTTCTTCGACCGGCTCGAGGAGTTGGCCGGGGATCCGGAAGAGAATGCTCAGATTTTGGAGGTCTACTATCTCTGTATGACGCTCGGATTCAAGGGGAAATATCAACTTCAAGAGCAGGGACGACTCCGGGAGTTGATCGAGTCCACTGCCCAGCTGCTCGACGACACGCCGACACTCCAGACCGACGAGTTCGCACCGCACGGGGAGCCCCGTGATCAGACCGCGTCCGAAGTGCGGCGTAAGATTCCGGCCTGGGTGATTGCGGCGGCCGCTTCTTTGTTGGGGCTTCTCCTGTACGGCGGCATGTATTTCTACGTGTCCAAGACCGCCCACGAGACCGCGCGTGCCATTCGCCAGCTGAGCGTGGGGTAACGAGCCCGCTCGTCGTTATATCCGTCGTGTCTCTTCCTTGCAGATCCTACCCGAACTGATGCTGAGTATCTTCAAGAGTCGCTACTTTTGGATTGCTACCGGTCTCGTCATTCTCGGGGCGCTGGGTCTTACCATCGGTGCGTGGCTGGACTGGTCGCTCGTGATTCAGCTGTCGATTGTCATCGGCGTGCTGCTCATCGGGCTGGTGTTCGTCATCGTGGAGGTTGTGCGGGCGAACCGCAACGCCCAGAAGATCGAGCAATCGATCACGATGCAGACGGACGACCAGCGGCAGGGCGGAGCGGAGAAACAGGCGGAGATCGATGAGCTGGAGAACCGGCTGGAAGAGGCAATTGCGACCCTCAAGGAGTCCAAGCTCGGACGGGGGCGGCGGAGCGAAAATGCGCTCCATGCGCTGCCCTGGTACATGTTCGTCGGGCCGCCCGCCGTCGGAAAGACGACCGCCATCAAGAATTCGGGGCTCAACTTTCCGATGGGGTCGGAAGGCGTTCGGGGCGTGGGGGGGACCCGCAATTGCGACTGGTTCTTCAGCGATCAGGCCATCCTCCTCGATACCGCCGGACGGTACATGACCGAGAAGGAGGACGAAGAGGAGTGGCACGCCTTTTTGGACATGCTGAAAGAGCGGCGGAGAAATCGGCCCATCAACGGGGTGATCGTGGGGGTGAGTATAAAGAAATTGGTGGAGGCAGATCCGGAAGAGATTGAGTGGCACGCCGACAATATTCGACGGCGCCTCGGCGAGCTCGTGAAACGGTTGGAGGTGCGGTTCCCCGTCTATCTCGTCTTCACGAAGTGCGATCTGCTCAATGGGTTCGTCGAGTTCTTTGAAGACCTGCCGCGGTCGGAGCGCGAGCAAATCTGGGGCTCCACCCTGACGGCGGAGCAGCAGGAGGAGGAATCTCCCCGGTCGACGTTTGAACACGAGTTTGACCTGTTGTACGAGTCGCTCATCGGCGAGCGGGACGTCCGCCTAAGCTGGTCGCTCACCCCGGAGCAGCGCCGGCAGGTGTACGTTTTTCCGTTGGAGTTCGCCTCGGCGAAGGAAAATCTCGCTATGTTCGTCGATCAGCTCTTTCAGGAGAATCCCTACCAGGAAAATCCGGAATTTCGGGGGTTCTACTTCACGAGCGGCACCCAGGAGGGCGCCCCTATCGATCGGGTGCTGCAGTCGATGGCCGGCCAGGAGGACGTGGATGCCGCGGTCGAGGCTGAGAGTGAGGAGCCGACGGAGACGAAGAGCTACTTCATCAAGGACGTATTTACGGAAGCGATCATTCCCGATCAGTATCGGGTGGAACAAACGTCCCGCTCTGCGCGACGGGGGCGCCTCATGCGGTGGGGGGTCGGGGTGGCGTCGGCGCTGCTCCTGGGACTCTTTGCCCTTTTCGCGGGACAGGCCGTCGTGCGAAGCCAGGTCAGTTTTGGAGAGATCGAACAGGCGGCTCGCGACGCGGCCTCCGTGGATTGGGAGCGGGGGTCCACGGTCTCAAGCCTGGAATCCGTCGATCACCTTCGATCGTCGATCGTGCGCCTGGAGCGGTACGAAGAAGATCCTCCGCTGCTTCGGTGGGGCTTCTATCGCGGCGGAGTGCTTATTGACCCGGCCCGAGAGCTGTTCGCTCAGGCGCTTCGCCCCCTCGTGCGGGAACAGTTCCAGGCGATCGAGCAGGAGCTTCGTCAAGCGCGAACCCTCTCGGGGTCCCTTGAGCAGGAGCAACGTCTGGAGTTGCGGGAGACCTTGCGGGCGTATCTCCTATTATCGGAGGAGGTCCAGCGATTGGAGAAGGAGTCGGAGCGCGTCTTCTTGACGAGCTATCTCACGTCTAGCGCCACGCGGGATTCCGGGAAGGTGGTGACGGCCGAATTTCGGAAGCGCAGCGGCCAGGTGGAGTCCCAACTCCGGCGGTACATCGAGCAGATGGGCCAGAGCGGAGATCCCTTCCAGGCAGAGTCGGCGCTCATCCGCGACGTGCGTCAGATGATCTATCGCAAACCGACGGTTGGAAACCTCTACGCGGAAATCAAGCAGCAGGGCAAAAACAGCCTGCGCTCCGTCCAACTCTCAGACATTCTGCAGGAGGGCGGAGGGGCGGTCTATTTCGACACCACAGCGGTGAGCGTCTCCGGATTCTTCACGAAGAGAGGGTGGAATAGCTACGTTAAGGAGCGGATCGAAGAAGAAGCCAAGCATCCGGGGAAGGGAGACTGGGTGCTCGGCAAACAGCCCGACACGCTCTCCAGTGATTTGAAGAACGAGGATCGGATCATTCAGCAGCTTCGCGAGCGGTACTTTCAGGACTACGCGTCGGCCTGGAAGAGTTTTCTGCGGAGTGTGGAATATCGGTCTTTTACCCGAGCGGGGGAGATGGCCCGGGTGCTTCACAAGATGGGCGATCCGTTCAGCTCCCCGTTACTCTACGTGCTGGCCCGCGCGTCGACGGAGACCCAGTTTGCTATGTCCATGGCCGGACAGGCGAAGGGGCAGTTGAAGAAGGAGATGAAGGCGCGCGGGCAAGCGAAGCTTCGGCGCCGGACGCGTTCGACGGGGGGACTCGGGGGGGCGACGGACGAGGAGGGGAACCCCGTGCATCCGGTCACCCGGCAATTTAAGGGCCTCCATCGACTCCAGGCGGAGAAGGCCGCAAACGGAGAGGCGTCCGCAGAGCTTACCCGAGCGCTGAGGGCCATTGGGCGGACCGGCCGAATGCTCGACAAGATTGCCAATTCGCCGGGCCAGGCGCCCGACATTGCCGTCCGCGTCCTAAATGGCAATAGCGAATTGCAGTCGGCGCTCTCCTCCGTGCGGAATGGGTTGGCTCAGCTCGATTCGCAGACCCGTCGCCATCTCTTCGACGAGGCAATCTTGAGTAGCTGGGAAACCATTCTCCGGGCGGCACAGCAGCGCCTGAACGAGCGATGGCGTCGTACGGTCTTTCAGACCTATCAGCAAGACCTACAGGGGCGGTACCCCTTCGAGGCAACCTCCCAGGACGTTTCGCTCTCCCACTTCGAAGAATTCTTTCACCCTCAGAAAGGGACTGTGGCCCAGTTTAAAAAAGAGGAGCTGACCCCCTTTCTGCACGAGAGTGGGTACGACCCGAAGACCTGGGAGGGCCGCGGCCTCCGGTTGTCGCCTTCGACTCAGCGATTTCTTGAGACGGCCGAGCAGATCGGGGCACACCTGTTCTCGGGGGGCAGCCTTCAAGTGCGGTTCGAGCTCGTTCCGGAGTTGCCGAAAACACGCGGCGAGGCCCCTGCGGCCAGTCAGGTCTTTATCCGGATTCACGGGACCTCACAGACGTACCAGATGGGGCATCAGCCCACCACCACGTTCGTCTGGCCGGGCAATCGCGGAGCGCGAATTGTGCTCAGTACCCGAGAGGGAGAGCTTCCCCCGAAGGAGAAAGAAGGCGTGTGGGCGTGGCTTCGTCTCCTCCAAGAGGCTTCTGTTGAACCCCGCTCCCCGAACGAGTACTGGGTTCGATGGGCGTTTGAGAGGGAAGACCAGTATTCGATCATAACCCGCTATACCCTTCGGTCCGAACGTCCACAGCATCTCTTCTCAGATCCCATGGGCTTCTTTCGGTTGACCGTTCCTGAACGGCTTTAAGGGTCTTCACTTCGGTGCATTGCTTTGCCTTTCGGACATCTCGCCCATGCACGTACACACCGCCGCTTGTCTTGGGAAAATGCCTACGCACGGAGAATTTGTCCGGCACCGGGCCAGTACCCCTACAATGCGTGCCCTGGACCAGTGGGTGCGCAAGGGCCTGCATCACGCTCGCAAGCATCGTCCCGCCCAGTGGGAGGCGGCCTACGACGAAGCCTCACCCAAGCGGTTTCTGCTCTGGGGAGTAGGGACGAAAGTCCCGAATGCGCTTCTCGGGGTGTTCGCGGCGAGTCGGGATCAAGAGGGACGGACCTACCCGCTCATCGTTGCCAGCGAGGTTCCAAAGCATGCCATCGACTCCCAATACTTCCCGTACCTCCCCTATCAGGCCGACTCTTTCCTTGAACGGGCCAGGGGACTGGTGCGACGTGGGGTGGAAGGAGACCTCTCCCGGGGGGGGTTGACGTCGGAAATCGAGGAGATGGATCCCAGGATTCCCATTCAGTCGCGCGTGCCACCCGGCCTCAAGCAGTACCTGCAGCGGACGACCCTGGGGCCGTTTCTAGAAGAGCTGTTCGGGCATTTCGAAAGCAGCGAAAAATACCAGCTTTTCAGCACTCTTCTGGACGTGTTGCCGCCGCTTCGGGAATGCTCGTCGCCACGGTTGGATTGTGGCCTCCGCTTCCCGATGTCGGTGCCGGCCGAGGTGCGGTCGAGTGTCGTTGCCTTCTGGATGGGCACGGTGCTGCGGCTGCTCAATTACGCCTCGGTTTCGGTGTCGATCTTCTGGACCGATCCGGCTGCCCAACCGGAGCCGCACGATCTTCAGGTGTACGTGGGGGAGCCCCGTCCCCGCTCCTTCTTCGACGTGCTCGTTCCTGAAGCGGACGGGGGGTATGTACTCGGGGAAGCAGAGGAGAAAACGAATGCAGAAGCAGCACTTTCGATTCCGGATAAATACGGAAATATGCTGGAGAACGATGACGTTCGTCTGTGGGACTTTCTCCGGCAGCTTTAAAACTAAAATATACTATTGAATCTGGCTGTACGAACGTTATGGAAGACTCGGCTGCGGTCGAAGAAGACGCCTCCGACGTGTCCGAGGAGCAGGAGTCAGAATCCACGCCCGAGGCCGATGCAGAGGAGTCGTCTTCGGCGTTCCTTTACGAGATGCGCACGCCCATCCGCGAGGAGGATCCTGCGGGTGACGACGTTCTCTACGAAGAGAACTTTCAGCAGCTGAAGACGGAGATTAATAAGATTGGCTCGGCGGCCGGGGCGGCCGATTACGAGCAGATTGTCGACCTCGCACGAGCGGTGCTCACGGAACAGTCGAAGGACCTGCGAGCGGCGGGATATCTGGTCATCGGAGAAGCGCGCGCAAACGGGGTGGAGGAGGCCGCAGAGGCGGTGCAGGCCATTCACGTTCTAATCGACGAATACTGGGATGATCTCTACCCGGAGTCGTCCCGCATGCGCAGCCGAGGAAATGCGCTGCAGTTTGTCGGTGATCGGTTGCCGGATTGGCTGCAAGCCACGTCGTTCGACGCGCCCGACCGTGAGGCGTTGGTGCGCATGTCGGAGGCCCTCGACGACATTCAGGCCTTCAGCATGGAGGAGATGGGGGAGCACGCCCCGTCCCTGAGTGGTCTGTTGAATGATCTTGAGGAGGAAATTGACGACCTCCCCGAGCCGGAACCGGAGCCGGACGAGACCTCGGCGGAGGAGACGACGTCCGAACCCAGCGGAGACGAAACGGACACCCAGCAGACGCAGTCGGCAGGGGCGCCCTCGGCCCCCGAGACGATTGCGTCTGAGACCGACGCCACACAGACGGTCCGACGCGTCGCGTCGTTCTATCGCGACGAGGGACTCGAACGTCCCATTTCCTACCGGCTCATTCGGGCAGTCCGGTGGGGGGCCATGCAATCGGCTCCCCCGAATGAAGGGGGGACGACCCGCTTTTCTCCACCTCGTGACCAGCGCCGGGAGTACCTGAAGGGACTACTGGAGAAGGAAGAGTACGAGACGCTGGTGGAGGAGGCCGAGTCGTCGTTCCAGGGAGGAACGTTCCACGTCTGGCTGGATCTGCAGCGGCTCGTGGCTGCGGCTCTGAATGCGCTGGGCGCCCGGTACGAGGGGGCGCACGAGACGGTGTTGATGGAGTTCGCTATGTTCGTGCAGCGTCTGCCCGAGGTACTGTCGCTCACCTTCAAGGACGGAACCCCATTCGCAAGTGGCCTCACACGAGATTGGATTGAAACCGAGGTCCAGCCGCTCCTGGAGGGCGGAGAACAAGGTGGGGCCTCCGGAGGAGAGAATCAGAGAGAGGCGGTCGATGCGGATTACGATGAAGCGCGGAAGGCCCTCGGCGGCGGGACGCTGGAAGAAGCCCTCGAAATTCTGGAAGAGGGGGCGGGACAAGACACCTCCAAGAAAGAAACCTTTCGTCGACAGCTCTACGTCGCGAGTCTATGTGTGAAAGGAGAGCGGCCGCGAGTGGCCCAACCGTTGCTCGATGCGCTGGCGTCCGACGTTCGGGAGCACGACCTCGGAGCCTGGAATCCCTCTCTGGCAATGCAGGTGTGGTCGAATCGCTATCAGTGCTACGATCTGCTTGCGGAGTCTCTTCCCGAAGAAGAGGCGGAGTCGTTTCGGGAGCAGGCCGATGCGTCCTTCGAGAAGATTTGCCAGCTGGAGCCGACGAAAGCAGTTTCGATCGATGCACGTCGCACCTCCTAGCGAGGGAGCGACGAGTGCGTCTCTAAGAGCGAAAACATAACATCCGAGCCATATTATACGTAATGTTAACATACTCTACAGTAAATTGAGCTTGATGCTCTGTGTAGTAATGTATTAGTTCGTGTCTACAGAATGAAATTCGAGGCGCCTCTTTTCGGTCTCCGCGCTCGTTTCGATGGTTGGCAGTTCAGCCGTTGGGCGGTTCCGTCAAGTCCCCGAGTGTGTAAGTACATGTTTGTTTCTTGTAGTAGAGTAGTGACGTGAGATCTTCAGCTCCGAAGACGTCATCTTTTCTGAATATCGCCTGGTCGTAACCTACATCTTCATTCACTACCGATTATGTCTAAGAGTTTTCAGCATCAAAAGCCCCCTTCTCGTGTCGATTTGACGCTCGACGTCGATACCGGGGATGCCAATGAAGAAGTAGAGCTGCCCCTACGACTCCTCGTAACGAGCGATCTGACGGGAGAGAAGGAGGACATCCCGCTCGACGAGCGAGAGATCGTAAGCATCACCGACAACAATTTTGAGGAGGTCATGGAGTCTTATGACCTCAGTTTGGAATACAACGTCCCGGATCGTCTGACGGGCGAGGGGGAGTTGAGGGTGGATCTCGACTTCGACTCCATGGACTCGTTCGAGCCGGAGGAGGTGGCTCAGCAGGTCCCAGAATTGAGTCGGCTCCTGGCGGCCCGCAATCTTCTCAAGGATCTACGAAACCGGCTCATCAGCATGGGAGAGTTTCGGGAGCAACTTGAGGAGATTATTCAAGACGAGGACTTGAGGCAGGAGTTGCTCGACGAGCTTGAGGACATCGTGCCGGAAGGGGAGGAGGACGCTGCTGAGGAGCCCGAGTCCGACGGTGAATCGTAATCCCTCGTAGGGGTCCCCCGCTGTTACGTCATTCTTGAAATGATCGAACACCAATATGCCGACGGACCAAGCACAAGACGCGACTGCCGAAACAGAAACCGCAACCGCAGAAGAGCAAGGCGTCCTCGAAAACATTTTCGAACAAGTGGAGGTGGACGCTCCGGGAGACGAGGTCGAAGTCGAAGAGTTTAAAGATCCCGACGCTGTTGCCCAGAAGGACCGTGGGGCGATGGTGTCGGCCGCCCTTCGTGTGTTCATGGAGGCCGTCAGTGAGCACGACCGGCCGGTCGACCAGATCGACAAATACCTTTTCGACCGCCTCATTGCCTCGGTGGACGAAAAGATTAGTGCTCAGCTCGACGCCATCATGCACCATGAGGATTTTCAAGACCTGGAGTCCTCCTGGCGTGAGTTGAAGTTTTTGATCGATCGCACCGACTTTCGTCAGAACATCGAAATCGAAGTCCTCAATGCGTCGAAGGAGACGCTGCGTGAATCGTTTGAGGACGCGCCTGAACTCATCCAGTCCCCGCTGTACGAGCACATATACACGAACGCGTTCGATCAGCCGGGGGCGGACCCGTACGCGGCTATCATTTCCGGGTACGAGTTTGACAATTCGCCGCAGGACATTGCGCTCATGCGCAACGCGTCGAAAGTGGCGGCCTCGGCCCACTGTCCCTTCGTCGGGTCTGTTGGCCCACAATTTTTTGGGAAGGAGTCGATGGAGGAGTGGAAAAAGATTCCGGACCTTACTGCCTACATGGAGACGGCCGACTACAACAGCTGGAATTCCTTCCGGCAATCCGAGGACGCTCGATATCTCGGGCTCACGTTTCCCCGGTTCATGCTTCGGTTGCCGTACGGGGAGGATACGGAGCCGGTCGAAAACTTCAATTATGAGGAGGACGTCAAGGGGACGGACCACGAGAAATATCTGTGGGGGAATTCTGCCTTCTCCTTTGCTTCGAACATGGTCCAGTCGTTTATGGAGGACGGCTGGTGCGTGCAAATCCGGGGGCCGCAGTCGGGAGGGAAGGTGGAGAACCTGCCCGTCCACATCTACGATGAAGGACGGGGGGACGAAATGAAAATCCCCACGGAGGTGCCCATCAGTGAGACCCTCGAGTTTGAGTGCTCGAAGCTGGGCTTCATGCCCCTCAGTCACTATCAGGGCGAGGATTACGCGGTGTTCTTTTCGGCCAACTCGGCCCAGCAGCCCACGAAATACGACGACGAGCAGGCAACTGCCAACAGCCGAATTAACGCCCGTCTCCCGTACATCTTCCTGGCCTCGCGCATCTCGCACTACCTGAAGGTGCTCCAGCGCGAGAACATTGGATCCACGAAGAATCGGAAGCTGATTGAGGAGGAGCTCAATGAGTGGTTGAGCAAACACGTCACGGAGATGCCCAATCCGTCGCCCGAGCAGATTGCCAAGTATCCGCTTCGCAAAGGAGAAGTCGCCGTGGAGGAAGTGCCCGACAATCCCGGCTTCTTCAAGGTCGACACCCAGATTATGCCCCACTTCCAAATTGAGGGCATGGACATCAGTCTCAGTCTCGTCAGCAAGATGCCCAAGGAAGAATAGCAGAGTCCGGAACGCAGGGGCGGGATTGGCCTCTGCGTTCCCAACTCGGCTACAACTCTTACTCTTCCGTCCGGAAGGGGACGGGTCGTAGCCAACCCGTACGTCGCGCTCATTTCTGAGGCCTGCGACGACGCTAATTCACTTCTCTCTCGAACGAAGACGACCCTCTATTATGCCAGTTCCTGGCTATGCAGAAATCAAAGACAGCGAAGGCAATTCCATCGAAGGATCCGTCAAGGTCGCTGGACGGGAAGGAATGTGCGAGGTGAT
Organism: Salinivenus sp.; assembly: GCA_018609755.1. Lineage (GTDB taxonomy): Bacteria > Bacteroidota > Rhodothermia > Rhodothermales > Salinibacteraceae > Salinibacter. The sequence continues at coordinate 13,900 of JAHENZ010000302.1, forward strand.
GGAGTTTGACCATAACGTCCGCATTCCAACGGACCAGCAAAGCGGGGACCTGACCGGCGTGCGCCAGCATCAGCCGGCCACCCTCGTAAAACCCTACGACAAGGCGTCTCCGCTTCTTTTTGACGCCCTGTGTAACGGGGAGACCTTGCAGGAAGTGAATATCCACTGGTACAAGATTGACAAGACCGGAAGCGAGGTCGAGTACTTCACCCATACCCTGGAGGAGGCGAAGATTGCCGACATGGAGTCCTTCATGCCCAACACGAAGGACCCCAGGAAGGAGCAGTTTACCCACATGGAGAAGGTGTCAATCCTCTACGGGAAGATTACCTGGCTGTACCAGGATGGCAACATCGAATACACCGACGCCTGGACCGGCGAGCGGTAGTGACGTGAGCGCAGAGGCTGGACCGGCGTCTGGCCGTGAGGTCGTCTAGAACTCGAACATTTCATGAGGTTATGGAAGCGAGTCTCTTCGACGTTCTCAGCGGGGGCTTCGCAAACGGCCGGCCGGTCCGGTCGGTGCGTTCTGATCGCCGACTGCTCTGGAGCGTGGTGAGCAATTTGAACCGCTTGTTCAACACGCGCCGAGGGTCGGTGAAGCATTTGCCGGACTACGGGCTCCCCGATTTAACGACGGTGTATCGGGATGCCCCGCGGTCGGGCGACAAACTGCGCCGGGCCATTAAGGACTCCATTGAAACCTATGAGCCCCGTCTTCGACGCGTCCGCGTGGAGCGGCGGGACACCGACGAGTTCTCGATGCGCCTCGTGTTTATTGTGAGTGCCGTTCTGAAAAACGGCGAACGAGTGCGCTTCGAAACGACCTTTGAGTCGCAGCGATCCACGAGGGTTGAGCCCGTGGGGGCGTATCGATGAGGAGACTGCACCGGGGGAACCCGGACCCTTCACAGTTTACGAGTACACGTCTTCATGAGTCGCCGGTATTTTGAAGAAGAAATGCGGTACCTGGCCGAGGCGGGAAAAGTGTTCGCTGAGGCGCACCCGGAGCAAGCGGGGTTTCTGGATGTCGACAGTGTATCGGACCGGGACCCGTACGTCGAGCGGTTGTTTGAGGGTTTTGCCTTCTTGTCGGGGCGCGTCCATGAGCGGCTCGACGACGAGATGCCCGAGTACACGGAGAGCCTCATTCAGCTTCTCCAACCTCATTTTTTGAAGCCCATTCCCGCCCTCAGCATTGTCGAGTTTGAGCCGGAACCGGGGCTCGTTCAGGAAACTACCGTGCTGGAGCGCGGGCTAGAGGTGCGGTCCGACCCGGTGGGCGACGACGACGTGTCGTGCCGATTCACGACCACACAGGACGTTCGCCTCCAGCCGCTTCGGCTTTCGGACGTGACGCTTCGCGCCCCGGCCAACGACAGAAGCAGCGTCCGCCTCCGCTTTGCGCTCGATCGAGGCATCGACCTTCAAGACCTGACGCTGAGCCCGCTTCGGTTGTACTTTCACGCCGATGCCTCCACGGCGTCGACGATGCACCTCTTTTTTACTCGCCACGTTTCGGGTCTGGACGTCGGATCGCCGTCCGGCCCCTCGACGTCGCTTCGGGGACAGAAATGGGTGCAGCCTGCGGGATTGGAGGAGCACCAGGGCCTTTTTCCGTACGAGGAAGGCGCGTTGTCCAGTTTGCGATTGTTGCAGGAGTATCTGTGCTTCCGACGGAAATTCTGGTTTGTGGACCTTCAAGGGCTCGACCGCGTCCCGCCGGACGAGGAGATGGAGGCCCTTGAGGTGGAGGTCTTCTTTGATGCGCCCTATCCGGAGGAACGGCAGTTTAACGCCGACAATGTTCGTCTCCATTGCACCCCGGTCGTCAATCTCTTCGACAATTACGCGGAGCCGATTCACATTGACGGGGAGGTGGGCGAGCATCGGGTCGTGCCGGACGCGTCTGCCCCCGAAAGCATCCACACCTACGACGTGCAGTCGGTGGTGGGCGTGGAGGACGGGACGGGTGTTGAGCACGGGTACAGCCGCTTCTTTGCGTTTGAGCACGACACCAACGACCGAGAAGAGGGCCGCTACTTTGCGACCAGCCGACGGATCGGGCCGGCCGATCGGCCGTCGGTCTATCTCTCGCTCGGGGACGCTCACCTTCGGGCCCTGCGGGACGTGCCGTCAGAAACGCTCACCCTGGGCGTGCGCTGCACGAACGGCACGCTTCCGCGCGAAGAGATCAAGGAGGGGATGATCAACCGGCTGCCGCCGGACGTGCCGGCCGTGGCACAACCCAGAAATCTCACGCGGCCCACGCTCCTGCATTCGCCGCCGCACCAGGAAGAGGCGGACTTCTTCTGGAAGTTGATTTCGCACTGGTCGTTCAACTATCAGTCGGTGGCCACCACAGAGGCGATTGTCGGGCTGTTGGAGCTCTACGACTGGCGGGACGACGAGCCCAACCGGCGGCGGCTGGCGGGCCTTCGGGACGTCCGGTGGGAGCCGAAAGACATTCTAGAGGACGGGGCGGTCTTGCGGGGTGTGGAAGTGACACTGGAAGTGGAGGAGGGGCACTTTGCGGATGAAGGCGATCTCTGTCTGTTCGGCCTCGTGCTCAGCCGCTTCCTCTCGTCCTACGCCACGCTCAACTCCTTCGTCCACCTCACGATCATAACGAATCCCTCAGAGCAACGGTACGAATGGACACCTCATCGCGGCGATCGACCAACGTTGTAGCCCAGCGGCGGGCCGATCCGGGAACTGCAGGGGCCGAGGACGAGCGCATGTCCGACGCCTTCGCACGGATGGAGGAGGAGGGCCATCGGTTCCAGTTTTCGCAGGTGATGCGACTGCTGGAACGGGCTTTTCCGACGGCGCCCACACCGGGGGAGACAAGTGCGGTGCTGGATCCGCCCGTTCGCCTCCGGCCGAGTGTGGATCTCGTCTTCCCGCCGACGGACGTTGATCGGGTCGACTGGGTCGAGGACCGGCCCGAGCAGGCAGAGGTGGTCTTGAATTTCATGGGCCTGTACGGCATCGACTCCCCCTTGCCCTACTATTTCTACGAGGAGCTCGCCCACGAGACGCGGGAGACGATTCCCCATCGGGACTTCCTCGACATGTTCAACCATCGATTCTATGCCTTCTTCTATCGGGCCTGGAAGAAGTACCGGCCGTACCTGCACTATCAGCCCGGGGGGACGGATCGGCATTCCCAGCGGTTCGTCGCCCTCGCTGGCCTCGGCACGCCGGACGCTGCCAAGGACACGTCGACCGATCCGATGCGGCTGGCGGCCCAGGCGGGGACGCTCGGCCCCCGTGTTCGCAATGCGCAGGGGTTGGAAGCCCTGATCCGGGCCGTGTTCGACGGCGTGGAGGTCTCCATTATCGAAAACGTGCCCCGCTGGGTCCCCATCCCGTCCCAGAACGCGCTGGGCGAGGGCGGCCTCCGGTTGGGCGAGAATGCCACGATAGGGGAAGAGGTTTACGACCGGTCCAGCAAGTTTCGCATCCAGCTCGGCCCCCTGGAGATCGACCTGTACCGGGCCTTGTTGCCTGGCGGCGACCGGGCCGCCGAATTGCATTCCCTCGTTCGACTCTACGCTCCCGATCATCTGAAATACGACGTCGAGCTGAACGTTCCCTCCGACGATCTTCCCGCGACGGAACTGGGGGCCGAGGGGGGACGACTCGGATTAACCACGAGCCTCGGCACGCCGGAGGACCCGGTGGTGAGTCGCATCGTGGAGTACGAGTGAGAGCCCCCTACGGACCTTCACTTCGGGGGGCAGGGGCACATTCTTCTACACATCCTAATGCCAACACATCATGGTTACCGACGACGTAAAGCAACTGCTCGAAACGCTGAACGATCGTCTCGCGCACAGCCTGGAGGCTGCGGCGGGACTGGCCGTGAACCGAGGCCATTCCGAGGTGACCCCGGAGCACCTCGTCCTCAAGGTGCTGGAGGCGGACGATACGGACGTGATGCACGTCCTGCACCATTTCGACGTGGAGCCCGCCCGGCTCACGACGGCCCTCAATCACTACGTGGAGGAGTTTCGCACCGGCCATACGGGCCGACCGTCGTTTGCCCCGACGTTGCTCCAGCTCGTCGAGTCGGCGTGGGTTCTCGGCTCCGTGCACCACGACCTGTCCTCGGTGCGGACCGGAACGCTCCTCGCGGCCATGCTGCGGAGCGACGCCCTGAAGGCGCGACACTACATGGACGTGCGCTCTCCGATCTATCCCGCAGCGCTCCGGCAAGTGCTGCCCGATCTCATGGCGCAGTCGGGAGAAGGCACTGTGCCGGTGACGGAGGACCCGGGGGCGAGCGCGGCGAGCGGGGACGGAGAGCAGGGCGTCCTCGACCGCTACACCATGAGCTTTACCCAGCAGGCGCGGGACGGCGAGATTGATCCGATCTCGTGCCGGAACGAGGAGATCCGACAAATCACCGACATCCTCAGCCGGCGCCGCAAGAACAATCCCATTCTCGTAGGGGAAGCCGGCGTGGGCAAAACCGCTATCGTCGAGGGGTTGGCCCGCCGCATTGCGGACGGGGACGTGCCGGAGCGCCTGTCCGACGTGGAGATCCGGTCGCTCGACCTGGGGGCCCTCAAGGCGGGCGCCAGCATGCAGGGTGAGTTCGAGGAGCGGCTCAAGTCGGTCATGAGCGAGGTGCGGGAGGCCCCGCGGCCCACGATCCTGTTCATTGACGAGGCGCAC